>JBKPOZ010000089.1:0-17856 GCA_046733355.1 Pseudomonadota bacterium
GGGACATTACGGCTGCGGCGGCGTGACCGCCGCCGTCGACGGCAGACGTCGCGGTCTCGTCGACCATTGGCTGCACCCGATCCGCGAGCTGTCGCGCGCGCACAGCCGCGAGCTCGACGCCATGGGCGACACACGCGCGCGCCTTGACCGCCTCTGCGAGCTCAACGTGATGCAGCAGGTGAGGAACGTCGCTTCGGACGTATTCGTGCTCGAGGCGTGGGCGCGCGGGCAGAATGTCGCCGTGCACGGCTGGGTGTATTCGATCGGAAACGGATTGATCAAAGACCTCGGCGTGAGCGTGAGCGGCCCCGCCGAATTGGCGCGCTAGCAAAACATGCTAGGGTCCTGCGCATGAACCGGCGGCAGTTCACGGCGTTGATCGGCGCGGCGATCGGCTCGCCGCAGTTCGCTCAAGCCCAGCAATCCGCTCCGCTGATCGCCTTCATCAGCAGCCGCGGCTCCAAGGATTCCGAGCCGCACGTTGCAGGTTTTCTGCAAGGCTTGGCGGAAGGAGGCTATGTTCCAAGACAGAATGTTGGCATCGAATACCGCTGGGCAGATGGGCATTACGATCGTCTGCGGGAACTTGCGGCCGAGCTGGTCGCGTTGCGGCCGGCATCGTAGCCGCGGGTGGTGAGCCCTCTGCCATCGCCGCCAAGGCGGCCACTACGATTATCCCGATTCTGTTTGTGATTGGCGGCGATCCGGTCAAGGCGGGGCTGACGGCGAGCCTGAACCGACCGGGCGCCAATGCGACAGGCGTAAGCTTCGTCACAACCCAGCTTGGTGGAAAACGACTGAACTTGATCGCCGAGCTCGTGCCTAGTGCGGGGACCATCGCGCTGCTCGTCAACCCGAACATGTCGGAGACGGACAGCCACGTCCAAAGCGTGCGGCAGGCGGCCGACACGCTGCAGCGCCGGCTCCTTGTGCTCCGCGCAAGCACGCCGGCGGAGATCGAGGCGAGCTTCGCATCAATTGCAAAAGAGGGGATCGGCGCGCTCGTCGTTCAGAACGATCCGTTCTTCGACTCCCAGCGCACCCGTCTCATCGACCTCGCCGCGCAACACGCGCTGCCCGCCATTTACCATATCCGCGACTATCCGGCCGTGGGCGGCCTGATGAGCTACGGCGCGAACCTCGTCGATGCCTATAAAGAAGTCGGCGCGATGACCGCGCGCATCCTCAAAGGCGAGCGGCCGCAGGAGATGCCGGTCGTGCAACCCGACGCGCTTTGAGTTCGTCATCAACAGCAAGACTGCCCGTTCCCTGCGCCTCACCGTTCCGGCCCAGATGCTCGCGATCGCCGACGAGGTAATCGAGTAGAGCGACCGCACTGTGGCAAAAAGCGCACAGCGGCGGCCCGCGCGCCGCTTCTGAACCTTCGCGCGAGCTCCTGCGACCAAAGCAATGGTGCGGCGGGGCGTGGCCGCGGGGGATTATGAACATGACAACCCGGATGGCGATGCTTCTTGCGAGCCTGCTGGCAACAGCGCCGGCGATGGCTCAGTCCATGAATGCCGAGCAGGCGCAAAAGTTTGTGGCGGGCAAGGTGTTCGAGTTCAGTTGTTCCGAAGGATCGCACGGGCTCGGGCAGGTTTTCACGGACGGCTCGGTCATCGGCACCATTCAGCCGAGCGGCTCGGGGGCGGTGAAATCCTTCGGGCTCCCGCCAGGCACGCTCAAGGTGAAGGGCGAGGCCGTGTGCGCCCGTCTCAAGAGCCTTCCCTTCGAGCCCTGCTTCAATCTCGACAAGACCGGCGCGCAAAGCTTTCGCGGCTCGGTTGCGGGCCTGAGCGCGTTTGCGCATTGCGATTTCGTGCGCCGCCCCGGCGCCTGAGGCGGTCGCAACACTTGCAGGGGCGGGTCTCAAACCCGCACTTTGCGCGATCTCACAACCCGGTTTGCTGCAGGATGTGGCAGCCTGAAAGCCGCCTATGAGCCGGACCGGAGAACAGCTACGATCTTCCCGTTCGACGCAGAAAGACAAGCATGAAAATCGCTGGAGCCTGCCACTGCGGCTACGTGACGTTCGAGGCCGAAGCCGATCCCGAAACGACAACCATTTGCCACTGCACGGACTGCCAAACAATGAGCGGCGCTCCTTTGCGCGCCGTCATTATCACGCGTCCAGGCACGTTCGTGCTCCTCTCCGGCAAGCCGACCGAATATCGTAAGACCGCCGATAGCGGCAACGTCCGCTTGCAAGGTTTCTGCCCCCGTTGCGGCACGGCGCTTTATGCGACATCGGCCGGCGATGAGCCGAAAGCCTACAACGTGCGGGTCGGATCGCTGCGCCAACGCAACGAGCTGGTGCCGCGCAGGCAGATATTTGTCCGCTCCCGGCAGCCATGGGTCGACGACCTGAGCTCGATGCGGAAATTCGACGGCATGCCGTCGCCCTGAACCGCCGCCTCAGGGCAAGGCGCACCCGTCGATTACTGGACGCCTACTTTCGCGAGCACGACATGGATGCAGACTCCCCGCCCGCAGATCAAATCCAGCTGTGGCGCGCGCGTCGTAAGAGATCGTGTGAGACCCGGTACGCATGCAAGGCATAGGACAAATAGTTTGCCTCATGCCTGAGCTTGCCGCCGAAGCTTGCCTTGAATTCGTTAATGCGCGCGAGCTCCGGATCGAGCGGCACCCCGTGCGGATGGTAGCCGCCAAGATCATAGGACCGGAGGCCCTTTTCGCGAAACACCAGCATGTCGTGAAAATGCAGCAGGCGGTTTGCGCGGCCGATCTTTTGCCGCTGTGCATGTTCGCTTTCGCGAAAGAGCGAGGCGGAGCGGATCAAGCGAACGCGCCCGGTGGCTGCGTCCGCAACATACAAATGGCTGCAGACGGCGGTGCCGTCGAATAATGCTTCGGTAATGCACAGGTGCTCGCCCAGGGATTGCAGATAGCCTGCCGGAGTCGGCGGCAGCGGCTTCTGCCTGCACATTGCCTCGTATAACGCGAGAAACCGGTCGAAGCTCGTGGCGACCCGGCACACCACGCCTTCCCGTTGCGCGCGCCTGACCTCGTTTCGCGTAGTGGCGCGAAAGCTGCCGAGGATTGCGTCGGGTGTCTGCTGCAGATCGATAACGAGCGTCTGTGTCGGCTCTCGAATGAACCCGAAAATCGGTCCGCGGTCGGGACAATCGAGATAATGCACCGGCAGGACCGCATCGGACCGGCGCGGATATGGAGCAAACCGCTTCTCCCAATAAGCAAAACTCCCGCGCGGGACACGGGCAATCACCGTCATGGGCTAAACCGGCGCAAGTGGGCGCCGCGCTTTTTTCAGGAAAACAGCCTGGGCGCAAGCAACCGTGTTGTTGCGGCAGGGCGGGTTTAAAACCCGCCCCTCACGCGGGATAACGTGACCCCATGCTGTGGTCAGCGGAGGTTATAGCCTTTACGCAGGCACCTTCTTCTCAGCCGCAGGCGCTGAAGCGCCGGAACGCTGATAGGCCTCGACAAATTGCACGCCCTGCCCGTCCTTCGACCGCCAAACCACCTGGCATCGGTGCGGCCGACCGTGCGGCGAAATGCGAAGCATGAATTCGTCGGGAACCATTTTCGGTTCGACGCCGACGATCTTGGCGCCGCCATTGGAAAAGTTGCTCACCACGCATTGCAGGGCGAGACGGCCCTCCTCCGCATATATCTTCGCCGCCGAATTCCATTCGACGCGAAAATGCTTACGACGCTCGTCCAAGTTGCGCTCTCCATTCGATGACATTTGCTCCCATTGGGCGCGCCACATGTGAGAAGAGCCTTAAGCGAGGAGGGAAAATACGAAGCAGTTACGATGCAATGTTGCATGATGCTGGTTATGCGCGGCTCAGCCCAGGGTCTGCCGGCGCGATCTGGCCGCCGCGTGCGGTTATGCGCGCACGAGCCATGGCGCGGTGGACCTCCTTTGCATAAGATTTCCATTCCTTGGCCGGCACCTTTCGGCGGATCACATGCGACGCCGTGATTTCATGCAAGCGATTGCCGGTGCAGCGGCCGCAACGTGGCCGCTCGTCACGCATGCGCAGCCGGGCCAGCGCATGCGGCGCGTCGGCGTGCTCATGAACCTCGCCGCGGACGACAAGGAAGGGCAAGCACGCCTGATCGCCTTTGTGCAGGCGCTGTCGGACCACGGCTGGAAGAATGCCGGCAATGTGAAGATAGAAACCTGCTGGGGAGCCGGAGATGCAACCCGCTTCGACCGGTGTGCGGCGGAGCTGGTTGCGTTCGCGCCGGATGTAATCCTCGCTGCCTCGGCCTCTACGATGGATCCATTGCTCAATCATACCCGCAGCGTGCCGATCGTGTTCGTGCAGGTGCCCGACCCGGTCGGGTCCGGTTATGTCGCGAGTCTCGCCCATCCGCGCGGTCACATAACCGGCTTTACCCAGTTCGATTTCAGCATCGGCACAAAATGGCTGGAGCTTCTCAAAACCATTGAGCCCAGCCTGACGCGCGTGATCGTGTTGCGCGATCTCGACGCCACCGGAGTCGGCCAGTTTGGCGCAATCCAGTCCGCCGCACAGTCGATCGGCATCGACGTCAGCCCGAGCGGAGTTCGCAATACGGGTGATATCGAAAATGCGGTGAGCGAGTTCGCCCGCTTTCGCAACGGAGGCCTGCTCGTTACCGGAAGCGCCCCGGCGGCGGTGCATCGCGAGCTCATCATCGCGCTTGCGGGCCGACACCGCCTGCCGGCAGTCTACCCGTTCGCCTATTTCGCACAAAGCGGCGGTCTGATGTCCTACGGGCCAACCACCATCGAGCCCTATATACGTGCGGCGGGGTATGTCGACCGCATCCTCAAAGGCGAGAAGCCCGCCGATCTTCCGGTGCAGGCGCCGACGGGCGTGAGGGGTGCATTCTTGTGAGTGTCCATTCGGTCCTCCGCGAATCACTGAGGTTTGGCAAGATCAGCGTTCCCGGTCTGGGCCGAATGGACAACCTCCTGAAAGCTCACATCTAGAGGCTGGCCACGAACGCTTCCATCTGCCGGCGCTGATCCGGATCCGGCAGGCGGCCGCGCATGGCGCCGAGATTGTCGGCCATGTGCGCCGGATTGGACGTGCCCGGAATGACGGCGGTGACCCGCTCGTCGGCGAGCAAATATTTGAGAAAAAATTGCGCCCAGCTCGCCGCGAACGCACTCGCCCATTCGGGAACCGCCTTGCCGCGCACCGCACGAAACAGCCGCCCGCGACCGAGCGGCTGCGCGGTGAGCACGGCAGCCTTGATCTCGGCTGCGAGCGGCAAAATGCGTTTTTGCGCCTCCCGATCGTCGATCGAATAGTCGACCTGCACGAAGTCCGGCCGCTCACGCGCAATCACCGCCTCCATGGCGGCGAAATCGCGGTGGAAAGTGGAAGTGACGCCGATGTAGCGACAGATTCCTTGCGCCTTCCACGATTTGAACTGCGCAAGCGACTGCCGCGGATTACTGACATTGTGGAGCTGGAGCAGGTCGAGCTTTGCAGTCTTCAGTCGCGACAGTGAGCGCTTGAGCTCGGCTGTGTCGGGCGCTTCCAGCTTGGTGGCGATAAAGACTTTTTCCCGCACCGCCTCGCCCGATAACGTGGCGCCGAGCACATCCTCCGCATCGCCATAGGTCGACGCGGTGTCGATGAGCCGCCCGCCGCCTTCGAGCAGCGCGCGCACGACCTCGGAGGCGCCCTGCCGCGTACGTTCGTCGTTTCGGTCAAACACATAGGCGGTGCCGAGACCCACGGCCGGCAGCAGCTCGCCCGTGCCGGGTATCGCGCGACTTATCGGCGCGGCATCACCGCCCTGCGCACGCGCCGCGCGAGCGAGGACCGTGGCGGCGGCGAGGCTTGCGAAACCGCGGCGACTAATCATCATGCCCGGCTCTCCTCAGCCATCAGCGCGCGCCGTTCCTGTATCCTTCCCAGCGCTGTCGACAGCACCAGCCACGCTGCCACGACCGGGAGCGCACACAAGGTGATGGCGCCAAGCTTGAGGCCCAGCGCCTGCAAACTGTCGAACACCCAGCCATAGAGCGCGTCGGAGCCGCGATAGATCACCACGTCGATGACGTTCTTCGCCTTATATTTTTCCTCACGCTCCATCACTGTGAAGAACACCTGGCGCGCGGGGTTGGCAATGGCGAAGTTCATCCAGCGCTGCGCCACCTGGAACACCATAATGACGGCAAGACTGGTGATGGCGGCGAGCACGGCGAAACCTGCGACATAGACCGCTGGCAGCGCGGCGGCATTCGGTCCGGTGCCAAATCGATTGAGCAGGCGGCCGGTGGCGAAGATTTGCGTGATCAGCGTCAGAATACTCACCGCAAGATCCATGCTGGCGAAAATGCGGGTCTGTGCGCCGGCGCCGTGAACAGCCGTTGCGACAAGATTCGCCTGGGCGAAATACAAAATCGTCGCCCCGAAGGACATGAGGCTGACCCAGATCGCAACGCCCAGGAGATAGGGCGAGGCAAACACCTCCGTTAGTCCGGCAAAGGCACTGCCGCCAAGCCTTACGTCCCGGGGCGGCGCATCTTTCCGCGCATTTGCGGTGCGCTCGAGCCGGTGAACACAGAGCACCGCAAGCTCGAGCAAGACCATGGCGACGATCAGCAGGTTGGCGGGACCAAGCGGCACGGAAAGACCGATGGTGATGAGAGGCCCCAGCAGCGCGCCGGCAGTGCCGCCCGCGCCGATGAAGCCGAACAGGCGCTTGGCCTGCTCGGCATTGAAGAGATCGGCCATGAACGACCAGAACACCGCGACCGCAAACAGATTGAACACGCTCACCCAGACGAAAAAGACGCGCGCCACTGTGACGTTCGCGACGCCCGCGGTCAGCATGAGCCAGAACAGCGCGAGGTTGGCGACAAAGAAATGATACACCAGCGGAATGAAACGCATCCGCGGCACACGCGCGACCAGCGCGCCATAGAGCGGCTGCGCCAGGAGCAGTGCCACAAAAGTTGCGGTGAAGACCCAGGGCAGCGCCTTGACGCCGCCGGCGATGCCCATCTGATCGCGCAGCGGCCGCAGCACGTAATAGCCCGCGAGGAGCGTGAAGAAATAGGCAAAGGACCACAGCGCGGCGGCGCGTTCTTCCGCGCTCGCGGGGAGCGCGTTGCGCCAGCGCTCGAAGAGCGTCATGGTGCAAGCGACAGCTTTTGCCTGAGCTCGGCCGCCGTCACCGCCTGGCCATAACCCGGAGCGCCGCGCTGGAATTTTCGCGCATCGGCAAGCTTGCCGACCAGCACCGGCTCGAATCCGGCATCGCGCACCAATTGCGTGGCGGCCTGCAGCGCTTCGGCATCGTCTCCGGCAATCGGAATCGCCAGTTTCGGGTCAGGACGGTTCGCCTCGCGCGCGAAGATCGTATAGGAAAGCGTGTTGAACGCGCGCACCAGCCGCGTGCCGGGCAGATATTTCTGCGAGGTGGCACCGATGCCGTCGCGCTCCGCTTCCTCGGCCAGCGCAGCGCCGTCGCGTCCGGCCACGGCATTGCAGGCATCGAGTGCGACCTTCCCGCGCAGCGCGTCGCCATGCTCTTTTCCGAGCTGCGGCAACGCGCCGTACGGGACAGCGAAGAATACAACATCGCCGAACGAAATTGCCTCTGCCACGCTTCCATTGCGGGCGAGCGGCCCCAGCCCGCCTACGAGATCCTTGAGCTCTTCAGGGTGGCGGGACGAGAACAGCACGGGATGGCCGGCCTTCACCCACAAGCTGCCGATCGTGCCACCGATATGGCCCGAGCCGATGACGCCGATGCGCAGCTTGTCGCCGGACGTCTGCCCGAGGACACCCCGCGGTTTCAGTAAAGCCGAGAAGCCCACTGTGCCTGCCAGGCCAAACAACATGCGGCGAGAAAGGTAAAAGCCGGGACGCTGCATGGAGAGCTCTCTCCTTCCAAAAGTTCTGCATACAGCGATCCTCCAGCTCTACAAACTCTGCTTTACATCACGCTTGCGTGACGCACGGCGTGCCCGGCGAGAGCGTTGCAATGGCGAGAGCGTTGCAATGAAGTGACAGCGCGCCAAAATCGACCTGGAGCAGGGCCAACCGTAACGCCACCCGTTGCTTGATGCGCGGATTGGCTTCACTCTGGATGGGCACAGGGGAAGAGTCGGCGCGCGCACGCAAAGTCGCGTGGGTGTGGCGGAATGCCAGATATTGGGGGAAGCGCGGCGTGAGCGGGCTCCGATGCGACCACATCCTTGCAGGCGCCGTGCTGGCGCTTTTGCTGGGCGCGTCCGTTTGCGCGTACGCGCAGGAGGCGCAGCAGACAGCGGTCGCCATCGTATCAAGCCAGGAAAGCGCAGCAGCCGATCCCCTCGGCTCGCTCGATCCTGCGGATCGCGTCGTCGCCGAGCGCATCAGCGAGCTCCTCGCGTCGAAACCGAGCCGCATCTTCGCGACTGACAATGAGCTCGCCGCGGTCCAGGCCTTTTATCAAGGACGCAACCTGGCGCCCCTTTGGCTGGACAAGGGGGTGGAGAATGCGCGTGCCCGAGCGGTCATTGCCCGCCTCAAGAACGCCGATGCGGATGGCCTGGATCCCGGCGATTACAAGACGCCGTCCTTTGCGGGACTTGCGGCGGATGCGCTCGCCGAGGCGGAGCTCACCCTGACCCAGAGCGTGCTCACCTATGCGCGGCACGTGCAGGCCGGGCGCGCCCCTTATCGTACCGTGCGGCAGGACAACATCTGGGTGCCGCAGGCAGCGCCTGATCCGGCGCACGTGCTGCAGACAATCGCGGAAGCCGCCGATGCGGGCAGCGCGCTCGATCAATTCAGCCCCCCGCACGAGCCCTACCGGATGCTCAAAGCCGCGCTTGCACAGCTGCGCGGCAACACTGCGAGCGGGCGCAAAAACCATGCTGCACCGGACCGTCGCATCGACACTGTCATCGCCAATATGGAGCGCTGGCGCTGGTACCCGCGCGACCTCGGCACTGCGCATATCGAGGTCAACGAGCCCGACTTCACGCTGAAGGTGTTGCACGAAGGCCGACAGGTCTGGGCCTCGCGCATCGTCATCGGCATGCCGAGCATGCCCAGCCCGCTCCTTTCCGAGAAAATGGTGTCCATCACCATCAACCCGACCTGGCACGTGCCCCCATCCATCGTGCAGAACGAATATCTGCCGGCGCAGCGACGCGACCGGGGCGTGCTGGCGCGCATGGGCATACGCGTAGAGCACAAGGACGGCGAGGTGCAGATGTTCATGCCGCCCGGCGGCGAGAATCCGCTCGGGCACATCCGCTTCAATTTCTACAACCGCTTCCTCGTTTTTCAGCACGACACCCCGGACCAGTACCTGTTCGCCCACAAGGTGCGCGCCGAAAGCCATGGCTGCATGCGCGTGCAGGATGCGGCGAAATATGCCGAGATTCTCTCGCATATCGCGCGCCCGGACGAGCAGTGGACCGCCGCGACGATCAAGACTCTTTATGGTGGTCCCGAGCACGAGATCGACCTGCAGACGGTGCCGATCTGGATTCATCTGACCTACCAGACCGCCTTCGTCGATGATGCAGGCAGGCTGCAGATACGCCCCGATCTCTACAATCTCGACAGCCGCACGCTTGCCGCGATCAACAACGCGCACATGGGTTCCGCGCCGGCGCCGTCCCGCCAGAAATCAGAGCCGGTCGCGGCGGCGCCTGCGCCGCAGCCAGCAGCGGGCCCGCAGAAGCGCAAACAGGCGCATCATCCGCCTCGCCAGGTCACAGTGCAGCCCCCGATATTCTTCCTGGGCGGCATACGTTACTGAAAGGCCGCTCGCGCTGCGGCTGGCGCCAGTGGGCGATCACAGTCAATGGACCTTGGCGAATTTGCTTTCGGTTCAAGGACGGGAATGCCCATGATGTCGAGATTGTCGATTATCACTGAGGAGCACCAATGGTACCGATCCATCCGGGCCGTATATTGAGACGCGAGCTCCAGGCACGCCGACTTTCGGCGAATGCGCTGGCGCGGGCGCTGCGTGTACCATCCGGTCGCATCGTCGACATCCTCAACGCCAAGCGCTCCATCACGGCCGAGACGGCTTTGCGCCTCGGACGTTACTTCGGGAACGCGCCACAATTCTGGATCAATCTGCAGGCCCATTACGATCTCGCTGTTGCCATGCGCGACGTCGGCCGGCTTGTCGAGCGCGAAGTGCAGACAGCCGCATGACGTGAACGTCAAAGCAGCGCCCACGCAATCAAATCGTGCTAACGTCAGTATTGCAGGGGGCATGACGCAGACGCCGATGGCGTTTTTCCGTGCGGCGGCGTAATTGATCCAACACTCCGGAGGCATCGATGAAAAATCCGATGCAAGGCGACGAAATTTCTCCCGCGATGCAGAGAGCCGCAGATGAAGGCATGCAACAGGCCAGGAAGGCATTCGACATGTACATTGCCGGCGTGCGTCAGGCCTTTCGCGCCTTCGGCGGGGACAATCCGATGTTTGCGGCTGGTGAGCGGGCGCTTAACCTGGCTGAGCGCAATATCGCGGTTTCTTTTGCGTTTGCGCAACGATTTGTTCAGGCCAGAAATTTTCAGGAAGTTCTCAGGCTTCAGGCAGAATACCTGACATCCCAGATGCAGGCGTTGATGGAGCACACTGCCGATCTGGGCCACAGCCTGGACAAGGCGTTCGTGCAACAAGCCAAGCGCAAGCAGGAGTAGCTGCTCGAATGACCTTGCGAGGACGGCAATGCATCGACGGAATATGCTGCGTGCGGCCGCGATGACCGCCGCCGGATTCGCGTTCTCCCCGTCGCGTGTCGCCGACACGTCCGAAATGAGTCCGACGATGCAGGCGCTGAGCGCCTATATGGCTGCCGCAGGCGCGCGCGCTCTTCCCGACGAACCGGCGGAGCACACGAAGCACCATCTCCTCGATACGCTCGCGGCCATGCTCTCCGGATCGGCATTGCTGCCGGGCCAGGCGGCGCAAAAGTACCTCGGCGCGCATGGCGCAAAAGGCAGCGCGACGATCGCAGGGAGCGCACTCACCGCGCCGCCCGCCGATGCGGCGCTTGCCAACGGGGTGATGGCGCATGCGGATGAGACCGATGATTCCCACAATGCTTCGCGTTCGCATCCGGGCTGTGCCGTGGTGCCGGCGGCGCTCGCCGTCGGCGAGGAGATCGGGTTGGACGGCGGGCGCTTTTTGCGCGCGGTCGCGCTCGGCTACGACATCGGCACCCGCCTCCTTCTCGCCATGGGCGGCGCCGAGTTCAGCTACGACAGCAGCCTCTCGACGCACAGCATTGGCGGCAATTTCGGCGCCGCGGCCGCGGCCGCCTGCGCCGGCGGGCTTGATGCGCGCCAGATGCGCTGGGCGCTCGATTACACCGCGCAGCAATCCTCCGGCATCATCGCCTGGCGGCGCGACACCGATCACATCGAGAAGGCGTTCGTGTTCGGCGGCATGCCGGCGCGCAACGGCGTCACCGCGGCGCTGGTGGTGCGGTCGGGCTGGAACGGCGTAGATGATATCTTCTCGGGGGCGGACAATTTTTTCAAAGCCTATGCGCCCAAGGCGCAGCCCGAACGCCTGGTCGAGAAGCTCGGCGAAAAATACGAGATCGTGCAGACCGACATCAAAAAATGGACGGTCGGCTCGCCCATCCAGGGGCCGCTCGACGCGATCGAGGCGATCCGCGGCAAGCGGCCGTTTGCGGCTGACGAGGTGCAGCGCGTCACCGTGCGGCTCGCGCCTTCGGTCGCGGCCGTCGTCGACAACCGCGACATTCCGGACATCTGCCTGCAGCACATCGTTGCAGTGATGCTCCTTGACGGGACCATCTCGTTCCATGCGGCGCACGACAAGGCGCGCATGCAGGAGGCGGCAACTTTGCGGCAACGCGCCAAAGTCGAGCTCGTCCGCGACGAGGAGCTGGCGAAACTCTTGCCCGTGCGTGTTGCCGTCGTCGAGGTGCAACTCAGCGACGGAACGCAGCTTTCCGAGCGCGTCAGCGCGGTGCGCGGGACACCGCGCAATCCGATGTCGCGCACTGAAGTGGTGGCGAAGGCGCGCGATCTCATCACGCCCGTGCTCGGAAACGAGAAGTCCGAGCGTCTGATCGAAACGGTTTATGCGATCGAGAGGGTCGCAAACGTTCGCAGCCTGCAGCCGCTCCTGCATCCCTGAGCCGTCGTGTAGCCCGCATGAGAGAGAGCGACATGCGGGTGAGCTTCACCCGGCATATCGCTGCGCTCATGCAGGCTAGTCAATGAACGAGCTCCGCCAGCCATCTGATTTCGTGAGGACGTCAGACGGATTTCGGGAAGCCGTAAAGGACCTCCGGGTTTTGCACCAGGATGTCTGTGCGCACCGCCGCGTCCGGCACCCATTCCGCCAGGAGATCGAACAGGACCGCATCGTCGGGCTTTTTTTCCTTCTCGGTCGGATGCGGCCAGTCAGTCGCCCATACCATCCTCTGCGGTGCGGCTTTGACATAGGCGCGGGCAACCGGGACCGTGTCGGAATAGCTCGGCGCGCCGACCTTGCTGTCCTGGTAGGCGCCCGACAGCTTGACCCAGGTCCTACCCTTGTCGATGAGCTTGCTGATCGTCTTGAAGCCGGGATCGTCGAGCGCATTCGGCTGCGCGAGACGGCCGAGGTGATCGAAAACGATCGGCGATGCAACCCGCAGCAACACATCCTCGATGCCGGCAATCTGCTGGCCTTTCATGTGAATCTGAATGTGCCAGCCGAGATCGTTCACGCGCTTGGACAACGGCTCGATCATCTCGACCGTTGTCGCGCCCGCCTGCACCAGATTGAACCGGATGCCGCGGATACCGAGATCGTGCATGCGCTTGAGCTCGGCATCGCTCACGCTGGTATCGACGACGGCGACGCCGCGCGCGGTCGAACCAAGCTGCTGTATGGCTTCCAGCGTGACGCGATTATCGGTGCCGTAGGTCGAGGGCGTCACCACCACGTTTCGCGTGGTGCCGATCCGTTTCTGCAGGAGCTTGTAGTCGGGAACGAGCGCGTCCGGCGGGCGCAGCGTTGCGTTCGGCGCCACAGGGAAGCGGGCGTCATAGATGTGCATGTGGCAATCGCAGGCATTGGCCGGCGCGCGAAGCTTGGGCGCTTCAGTGCCGGAGGAATACGGGACTTCCTGGGCCTCGCTGCTGCGCACGGAAATTCCCGAGGCAGCCGCCGAGAGTACGGCAAAGGACGCCCCCTTCAGCAGCGTGCGACGTGCGATCATGTGAATCCTCCCGAAATCGTGCTGGTTGACGCAGCAATCGCCGGACTATAGGCGCCTGGTCGCTTTAGCGCCATGCGATGGCCGCAGCTCTGAAGCCTGCTTTCGACGACTCCGTGCCGGCCAGCGCCATTGCGTGATCTGCGCCCCATCCGCGGCGGGCAAATACACAGGGACTCATTGCCGAAGCAGTTGGGCGGCTTGGGCATAGCCGACGCGGTGCTCGAGCGGCGCGGGAAAGCGGGCGGCGAGATCGAGCGCCCGCCGCACGTCCTCGGGGCATTTGGCGCGCAAGGCGCAATCCAGAAACAGCTGCCGCAACACGTCATGCTGGGCGTGGCTCCCGCCCATACGCTGCGTATTTGCAAGAATCGGCCGCATCAGATCCAGAGCGGCGGAATGCTCGCCATGGCGATGCGCGAGCACCGCCTCGCATATGGGAAGCGCGATCTCAAGGACCACCGCAGCGTTATCGCCGGCATTTTGCGCATAGGCGCGCATGCCATCGAGCATCCGCTGCGCCGCTGCTTCGCGGCCGGTCGCAGCAAGCGCCATCATCCAGTGCGGAAGCGTGAAGGATGACAGACAATCGCCGATGCGCTGCTCGGCCTTGTCCGCAATCTCAATCCAGCGATCGCCGACGTCGATGCCCTGGCACTCCAGCCGGAGCAGCATCGAGGCCGCGTTCTGCACATCTATGATAAAGTCCGGCTGGGACTGGGTTAGCGGAGACTCCAGATTGCGGAAGCGCTCATCATAGAGCGCGAGCACCTCGTCGAATTCCCGCTGCTCATAATGATAGAGCGCGCGGTGCCACCACAGGTGATGCTGCAGCTGGTTGGTGCCTTCCCAATGCCTGGCGAGCCCATCGAGCCAGGCGATGCCGTCGCGTTGCCGGCCCTGCATCTCCAGCACGTGCGCGACCGCATGCGCCGCCCACAGGTCGGCGGGATCGATCTCGATGGCCTGCCGGCCGTCCGCCTCGGCGGCGGCGTAGTCGCCGCACTCCTCGTGCGCGAAAGCGCGGCAGCCGAGGAGCGGCCCGTAGCCAGGCAGCTCGCGGCCCCATTTCGGCGCGATGCGCTCGGCGGATGCCAGCATCTCGCGCGCGCGTCCGGTCCAGAAATATTTGTAATGGGCAAGCCGGAAAGCCAGCACGTCGGTCGGGTAATCGGAAAGGATTGCTTCCCAGGTGGCAAGGAGCCGTTCGAGCTCGCCGGAAACCCACGCCTCGAGCGCATCCACGTGCATGCGTTCCCGCGCTGTTGACTTCTCGGTGAGCCGTCGCGCCTTGCGCGCCGCCTCGGATGCCGCCGGGACCGCCGCTTGCTTATAGAGCAGCATGGCGAAATAGCCCTTCAGGCACTCGGCAAGCCCGAACTCGGGATCGGCTTTGAGCAGCGCCGTGAGATGATCGCGCGCATCGAGGCGCGCCTTCAGATAGCTCTCGATGGTGCGGTCGAAGGCGGCCGCCGCCTGCGCCGACGAGGTGGCAATGGGAAGACCATGGGCATCTTTCAGCATGGCATGATCTAGCGGCCCACAAGACGGCCGGTCCAGAACGCAAGAAATGCTTCCGCCCACGCGACGGGAACAGGCAGCGCGGCAACAATGAGCGCGGCCAACCAGGGGCGGAGCGACGTGTCCGATTGACTTCCCGGGCAGTTGGTCGTCCGATGTGTCTTGATCGGGAACGGAGGTCCTAGATGCATCGCCTCGTCGCTGTCTTGCTCGCCCTTTCGGTTTCGTCGGCCGCTCAATGCGCCGAGTATCTGGAGAAAACGCCGTTCCAGCTCTCGCGTGCCTTCTCGCCGGGCGTGGTTACGTCCGGCGGCATGATCGTATGGGTGGCCGGGCAGACTGCCGACCAGGACAGCCAGGGCAAGAGCATCGCCAATAATTTTGAGGCCCAGGTCAAACAGGTGTTTTCCCAGATCGATACCATTCTAAAGCGCGCGGGCGGCGGGCTCGACAATGTCGTCACCATGACTGTCTTTATCAAGGAGCCGCGCTATGGCGACAAGTTTGTCGAAATGCGCAGGGACTTTTTCAAGAATGGAAATTATCCGGGCAGCGCTCTCATCACGGTGACGAACTGCCCGACCCGGCATCGAGATCGAAATCCAGGCCGTGGGCGTGATCGGCGACAACTGCTCGAGCGATAATCCGTGCTCGGCCGAGGGAAAGAGCAAAAAGGCGCAGAGCAGATGAGAGATCACCGCGCATGCGCGCTGCGCACGAGGTTAACACTATTACATCGGTTTCGTCCTCGCATGCTCATTGCCGATATGTAGCTGCACTGACTAGGATGCGCGTTGCAGAAGTCCGGACGCTTGCAATCCGGGCACAAACAGGAGGTGCGTTCATGCTGACGCGACGCAAGTTTGCGGCTTTTGCGCCGTGCGCGTTGTGCGGGAATCGGCGAGTTTGTTGCGACGGCGGCTTCGGCGCAGGGCACGGCTCCTGCAGCGACCAGCGGTGTGAGTCGGAAGATCCTGTCGCAAAGCGACGGTCCAACCCCCGGTTATACGACCATACTCGTGGAAGCGACCATCGAGCAGGGTGCGACGGTCGCGCGCCATATGCATCCGGGAATCGAATCGGCCTATGTGCTGGAAGGCGGCAACGAGCTTCCGGTTCAAGGGCAGGAGACCCGCATGCTCAAGGCGGGCGATGGATTCCAAATCCCGCCGGAGACACCGCACGCCGGCGGCAAGCCTGCCCCGCTCGCCTCGCCCGCCTGAGCCCGCAGCGCGTAGCCCGGATTGAGCGGCAGCGAAATCCGGGGAGCGCCGGCCCCGGATTTCACTTCCGACTTCGCGCTCTGCGCTTCGGCGGACTGAAACCCGCCGCAGCTCGCGACGCGAGCGGAGGCGGGTCGTTCAATCCGGGCTACGGCCGCCACGCCGACGTCCCAACAGCGCCAAATTACGCGTGCATCAGGCCTGGCAGCGCACGTACGAGTTCACGAAATTTGTCGCCGCGTATCTCGAAATTGCGGTACTGATCGAAGGAGGCGCACGCCGGCGAAAGGAGCACGACGGGCTCGCCGCCGCTCGATGCTGTCGCGTCGCGCGCCGCATCGTTGACCGCCTGTTCGAGCGTGCCGGAAATCACGTAATCCACCTTGCATTCGAGCTCGGCGGCAAATCCCGCTGCCGCCTCGCCGATCAGATAGGCCTTGCGAATGCGCGGAAAGAAGCCGGCGAGGGAGGCAATGCCGCCGGTCTTGGCTCGACCGCCGGCAATCCAGAAAACATCGGAAAAACAGGCAAGCGCCTGCGCGGCAGAATCCGCATTGGTCGCTTTCGAATCGTTGACGAAGAGCACGGGGCCAATCCGCCCCACCTGCTCCATGCGGTGCACGAGCCCGGGAAAGGTCTGCAACCCGCGCTCGATCTCCCTGGCGCTCAACCCAAGCGCCATCGCCGCGCCGGTTGCGCAAGCAGCGTTCTGCGCATTGTGGACACCGCGTAGCGATCCGATGCCGCCGATACGCGCAATTGGGCGCGCGCTTCCGCCCGCAGCCTGCATGATGGTTTCCGCTTCGATGTAAAGCCCGTCCGGCAGCGGTCGGCGCACCGAAACGCGCAAAATGCTCTGGCCTCTTCGTTCCGCCCGATCCGCGGCCGCCGCGCAAGGGTTGTCGTCGACGCCGACGATGGCGGTGCCTTCTCGCGGCACGCCGGTGATCACGCGTTCCTTGACAGCGGCATAGTTGGCGAGCGTGCCGTGGCGGTCGAGGTGGTCCTCGCTCACGTTGAGGAGAATGCCGATCGAAGGATCGAGCGTGGGCGCCAGATCGATCTGATAGGACGAGACCTCGACGACGTGAACGCGGCCGCGCTGCGGCGGCAACAGCGACAGAATGGCGGTTCCGATATTGCCGCCGGTCTCGGCCTCGCGGCCGCTATCGCGCACCATATGCGCGAGGAGCGCGGTGGTGGTGGATTTTCCGTTCGTGCCGGTGATCGCCACGAAAGGCGCATCCGGCGCGACGCTGCGTCGCTCGCGACAGAACAACTCGACGTCGCCGATCACCTCGACGGCCGCGGCGCGCGCGAGCCCCACGCTCCAATGCGGCGCGGGATGGGTGAGAGGAACGCCCGGCGCGAGCACCAGCGCAGAGATTTTGGACCAGTCGAGGGGGCGGAGGTCCGCGGTCGGCACCCCCGCGCTGTGCGCCTTGAGGACCGCCTCCTCATTGTCGTCCCACGCGATAACGTCGGCGCCGCCCGCCAACAGCGCGCTGGCGCTCGCGAGGCCGGAGCTGCCGAGGCCGAAAAGGGCCAAGCGCTTGCCGGCAAACGCGGTGATCGGGATCACGTCGGACTATCGCAAGCGTTGCAGGGTGCGCAAAGGTGCGATGCTCGGCCTCGAGACGCTTGCCAACGGTGAGCGCGCCGTGCGCACGCGGACAGCCTCTTGACCTGACTGCGTGGCCATGGCGTGCAAGAGCACGCCTTTGCCCACCCTACGGAGACGTGAACGATGGAGCGCACACTCAGCGCAATTTCAAGGTCGATAGGCCAGCGAGCGCGAGCACGACCGAGACGATCCAGAAACGAATCACGATCTGCGGCTCGGTCCAGCCCAGCTGCTCGAAATGATGATGGATGGGCGCCATGCGGAAGACGCGCTTGCCGGTGAGCT
>JBKPOZ010000090.1:0-4008 GCA_046733355.1 Pseudomonadota bacterium
GGTGTTCTCGGGCGGGCTCTGCGGCTCGGTACTCGCCTGCTGCTTCGGTGCGGGCGTGACTGCCACGGCAGAAGGTTTAGGCTTGGATGTCCCAGATTTCGTCTTCGGTGTGGACGGCGCGACTGGGTGCGAAGGCCCCCAACGGGGCCTCATTGCTCGCCACGGCGGGCACGTGTTTGTGCGGTCCCGGGGGCTGATCCTCGCTTTTCGATCTGAATAGATTGCGCACGAAGCTACCGACGCTGCCTGAGTCTCCCGTTGAGGGCGGCCTCCCATCGGACGTGCATCCGGCAAGCGCTACCGCCGCTGCGACCACAGTTGCCGTTAGAAAGCGCATGCGCCGGGCATCTTGAACGCAGCACAACTTTGTAGCGCACCCACACATGATGGACCGAAAGCTAGTCCAAAAACTGGGTGGGACCGGGGCGAGCGGCGAGCAATATACAATTTCAAAATCAATAGAAAATGAGGCGTTAAATTCTCGCAGCACGTGTCTCGGGACGCTGCCGCCACTGGATGCCCGTGAACTTAGGCGCGCAAACATCGCACGCGAACGATGTGGAAGAAGATCGGGGACCGGCGGTCATCAGAGAACCGGATAAAGAGGAGTAAGCCTTGCCCCGGAACTCAAGCGCCGCACTTGGAGCACGGTCCCTACCCCATACGCAGGAACCTCTTCATCGACGACTCCCTATAGCCACTTAGCCGCTGGCGGCTTTCTCACGTGTGGCGTATGGATGAACGCATCGAGGCTTTCTTGCTGGATGTGCTGGAGGACGAGGGAAAGACTTCAACGTCGTGCGCGCAAATACGCGTTGTTACCTTGCACTCTACTCAGAGATGTTTCGTGGCCCTGTGTCCTTGGGAACACGGCATCCTTTCAGGCGTCAGAAAGCCTTCTGAGTCCTAGATCCGGCAAGGAGAATTCCTATGGCAATGGTAATCCGAGCCACAAAGCGGTTCCTCGGTCGCTGCAATAGGCTCTGTTCGGCCGTAGAGTTCAGCGCTTTCGGTCTGTAACGTCAGCACTGTTCCCCGCCGGAGCTGCTTCTGTTTACGCGCAGGTCTGCGCACTGAGCAGCCCCGCTCGTTCCGAAACGTGGCACTGGCCTTTATACCGCTCCTTCATGCGTGGTGTTGAAGGCACCTCAGCCTCTCGGCCCATTACTGAGTCCGGTTGGCTCTCCTCAACATGCCTAAGCGGGGCTGCTTCGTTTCTGCCCTGATGTGTTCGGGGCGCAGGTTTCCGGCGGCGGTCCTGGGGCTAGTCTGTACCAGGTCTAACCAGTTCCAGGCGTCGATCCCGTTTGGAGCGGCGGCGCATTCGGACCGGAGGCATCGGTTGTAACCGTGGTGCTTGGATTCCTGCTAACTGCCGCGCTGCTTACAGCGGTCAAGCGTGCGAACGTGCAGATGCGAGGGGCAGATTAAATCCTATAGTGACGTGCGTATTACTTCCTTTTCATTCTCACCATCGTCATCAGGCACAAAACCCTTGCCGCCGCACGTTGGGCATTGCTGCTCATCGTCCGTGCCTTTTTCAATGACGCCATCACCGTTGCACTCTGGGCAGGTCTTCACGGGTGCCTCCCTATGGACACCTCGGCGTTACTACTTACCACAGACGAGCGTACCCGCTTTGAACATAGTCGTGGTGCCCGTAACTTGATGAAAAGGAATACTCGTGCCGATAGCGGCGTCCGACGGATGTGTTCTGGTTTTTACCGTGCTGGCGCGCCTGAGCGCTGCGTGTTTGCGTCGTAACTGCTGGAGCAGGCGTGATCTCCGGAGCAGATACGGCCTCCGCTGTATCTGCAGTACCCGGTCGGGGCTCTTCCGACGTGGCAGCGGCGGGAAGTACCCGCTCCGGTGGGAGGACAGCCGGTTCGTCGCGGTGACCAATCGCAACCGCAGCAATTGGCGGCCGCTCGTTGATGGCCAGTATAGAGCGTGGTCTGCGCGGCTTCACCGTAACGCATTCGCCGCCGAGATACTCCGCGGCCTGCTTTTGACAATCTGACCTGAGCGCGCCCGTGTTGGGGATCTTTTGCGCGAATTCGGCTTTTCCGGCCGGGCTGACCTGTACTGTATTGCTGAGAGCCTCACCCGATGCGAGCGCCATAGCACTTATGGGGTCGGGCTCCCGGTCTGCTTTGAAGACATTTACACCGGCGACACCCGCGACCAACCCGCAAAACGCGAAGACAATTAATCTGCGGCCGAAATTGGAGATGCCAAGATAGCCGAACTCGGGATGCAAAACTGCGGGCACAACGATCTACTCAGTGCCCCAAACCCTCCTGCCATCATAAGCAACCGGCGTGCTTGTGCAAACTGCATCCACTCAGGCTAACGAACATTTTTGTGATCACTGTAGCTGCTCTCCGACACAAGTGGCACTCACTACATTTCCGCCGCTTCCACTTGCGCCAGATCGGGGGTAACCCGACACGGCTTGCCGATGGCAGTGAGTGCGGCGCGCAGCTGCCCACCCGCGCGATCGAGAGTGCCTCGTGCGGTTTTTAAATCACAGCCATTCAGAAGGAGAACGGCGAGTTTGACGTTGCCGTCTGCCTGCCGCAACGCGTCGCGCGCCTGCTTGGAGTTGCAGTCAGTCAGTCCCTTGAGGATGCTCTCGCTGCGCCGGATAAGTTTCTGGCTCACGGCTTGCAAGTCCACCATGAGACCATTGTAGACGCGGCCAAGTAATATCATGAGGACGGACGAGAACACGTTCAGTGCAATTCGCTGCGCTGTTCCGGCCTTCATTCTTGTGGAGCCTGCAATTGGTTCTGCCCCCGTATCAAGCCAAATTGGGTAATCGGCTTCGTCCAGGATCGGCGTACTACGGTTGTTTGCGATTCCAATCGTCAAGGCACGCCGCTTTTTTGCTTCCCTCAGGCAAGACACCGTGAATGGAGTTGTTCCGCTCGCCGCCACGGCGATGAGCACGTCATTGCTGCCGACGTCGTGATGCCGCACAAGACGGATGCCTTCCTCGACACTATCCTCGGCACCTTCGATCGAGCGAAACAAGGCGTCCTTCCCGCCGGCTATAAGCAGCAAAAGGCGATCTTGTGGCCAGCTAAACGTCGGGATTAGCTCGGCACCATCTTGGACTGCTAGGCGGCCTGACGTGCCAGCGCCAACATAGATCAACCGACCAGTGTTACGAAGCTTCGCCTCCGCAGCAAGTGCCGCCTCTATAAGCGCCAACCGGGCAGCTCGTACCGCGGCCACTGCTGTGAATTGTCCTTCGATCATCGCCTCGGCGATGTCCAAAGGGTCCCAAACATCTATATCCGAATATCGTCGGTTCGCTCGTTCGGTGTTCATGGATCACGCGGGAGTAGGGTTGGTCAGCGCCCAGTTAAAACAAGTCACCGTTAACCAAGTTTTTCAATGTGGCGAGTCTTGTCGTCCAACTCAAATCTACCCTGGATTTAATTGATTCTCTTGGGTTGTAGAAGTGGGGATCAGACCAGCTGCGACTTGCCACGATGGGGCAGACCATTGATTGACCAGTACTTCAGGCCTTTGTGGCCGATCACGTGTTCGACGGTTCAGCTGTGCACGAGCGTGCGGCGGTAATCATGGGCGGCAGTCGAATCGCTCAGGTCGTGCCCAGGGCAGAGATCCCACGCACGATGTCGGTCCATGTCTTACCTGAGGTTGCATGGCTTGCTCCTGGATTCATTGATCTGCAGGTGAACGGCGGCGGAGATGTGCTTTTCAACGATGAGCCCACCTTGGATGGGGTTTGCGCGATCGCAGCGGCCCACCGAAAATTCGGAACTACCGCACTGCTGCCCACTCTCATAACGGACAGTGATGAAAAGTGAGACTTGCATTGCAAACAGCCAATCCCATCGTTGAGCAATGCCCGGCCATCCTCGGCATTCATTTGGAAGGCCCCTATCTCTCGCCTGAAAAGGCGGGAGTACATGATGCACGGTACATGAGACGACCAACCGCAGACGATATTTCGATGCTGACCGCGCCCCGAAA
>JBKPOZ010000091.1:0-28781 GCA_046733355.1 Pseudomonadota bacterium
CGGCTTCGGCTTCCGAGATCGTCGCGGGTGCCTTGCAGGACCACCGGCGCGCCACCGTCATCGGCACGCGCTCGTTCGGCAAGGGCTCGGTGCAGACCATTATCCCGCTCGGCTCCGGCAACGGTGCCTTGCGGCTCACGACGGCGCGGTACTTCACGCCGTCGGGCCGGTCGATCCAGGCCAAGGGCATTTCGCCGGACATCGAAGAGCTGCAGGACGTGCCGGAGGAGCTCAAGTCGCGCACTGATACGCGCGGAGAAGCCTCGCTGCGCGGACATCTCAGGGCCGAAGGAGACGAGCAGACCGGTTCGCAGTCATATATCCCGCCGGATCCGAAGGACGACAAGGCGCTGCACAAAGCGCTCGATCTGATCCGTGGCATCCAGAAGAACTCGGCCTATCCGCCGAATCCCAAGACCGCGGTCCCGAACTGAGCTGATCTGATTGCGACGTCGAACGGGGCGGCTTCATGCCGCCCCGTTTGTTCATTGTGCCGAACTCCGGACACTTTGGTAAACCATTGGTTAATCATTGAGCGTGCTACTCTTTGAGTACGATTCGTGTGCTGCGTCGGGACAGAACGCGTCGCGAGACTTTGGACATGATCCTCGATGAGATCAGCGCCCCGCTCGGGCAAAATCGCCCGGCAGGGAGCCCCGAGCTTCCCGTCTCATTGTCGACCGTGATGAGGTGTGCGCTGGCCGCCGTCGTACTGATCTTCACCGCATGGGCAATGATCATCAGTGAGCCGAACGCCCCTGAGCCGGCCGTGAGTAAAGCCTCGCCGGCAGGCACCGCAGACCCGGAACTCGTTGCAAAGCAAACGGCAGCAGGGGAGCAGCCTAGAGCCGAAGCCGTTACGGTCGAAAGTCCAGCGCCACCCCCGACTAGGACGGTCACCATTATCGACGGCAGCAGCGGCAAGCGTCAGGAAGTGTTGATCCCCACACCTCCAGAGGACGAGGGGCGCGCCGAGCAACCCAAATCACAATCGTCATCGCGGCAAAGCCGCAGGTCCGAAAGCCGAAAATAGGCGCGTTTCATGGCGCCCTTCGAAGCCCTGCCCTATCGCGCCTGCGCCGGCATGGCGGTGTTCAATCGCGCGGGTTTGGTGTTTATCGGCAGGCGCATCGACGGGCCCGAGCACGTGGACAATACCCACGTGTGGCAGATGCCGCAGGGCGGCATCGATGCGGGCGAGGATCCCTGGCCGGCGGCGCTGCGCGAGCTCTATGAGGAGACGAATATCCGCTCGGTGGAAAAACTCGCTGAGATCGCGGAATGGCTCACCTATGACATCCCGCGCGATATCGTGGGCCATGCCTGGGGAGGAAAATATCGCGGGCAAACGCAAAAGTGGTATGCCTTGCGGTTTGTCGGGCGCGAGAGCGAAATCGACATCGAGCATCCCGCCGGGGGACACGAGGCGGAATTCGTCGAATGGCGCTGGGAGCGACTCGAGAAGCTCCCCGGAATGATCGTGCCGTTCAAGCGCACCGTCTATGAGCGCGTCGCCGCCGAATTCGCGCGCTTTGGCTCTGCGGCCGGTAATCGCAGATCGTAGCCGGGATTGAGCGGTAGCCAATAAATCGGGGGCCTCCCCGGATATGGTTCGCTCCAACCGGGTTGCGAGCTCTACGATTTCGAACCGCCGTTCTGCTCAAGCGACTAATAGTCACTGGCCGCGGGGCAGGGACTTCAGAATCCGGGCAATCGACGCAGAGGTGATGACCGTCACAGCGCCCAGGTGCGCGGATGGGCATTCTGCCGCGTGCGTGATCAAGCATCGGGGGCCTCCGCCACCGCACGCAGCAAAAGGAAGAATTCCATGCACAAGTTCCGCAATGTCCTGGTGGGAATCGCCATCATCGCCTCGAGCACCGCAGTGTCGAGCACGAGCTTCGCGCTCGGCACGCCGGAGCAGCGTGCCGCCTGCATGGGCGACGTGTTCACCCATTGCGCGGCCTACATCCCCAACGAGCAGAAGATCGCCGCCTGCTTGATCGCCAAGCGGCATCAGCTCAGCCCGGGTTGCCAGGCGCAGTTCAAGTAGGATGGGTTGAGCGCAGCGAAACCCATCGAAACGATGGGTTACGGCGCTTTGCGCCTAACCCATCCTACGAATGGCCGAGTTCCTGGCGTAACGCGCGCAGCTGTGCGAGGCGCCGTGTGAGCTTGTCCCGTAACCTGTCATCCTTGGCGTCGGCCACGTCCTCTTCGGTGTCCTTGATGACACCCGAGAGCACGTCGAGATCGACCTCGTCGGCCGGCACTGCCGTGTCTGCGAGCACGGTGAGCCCTGACGGGGTGACCTCGGCAAAACCGCCCTGAATTACAATGCGCAGCGCCTCGCCGCGCTCTTCATGAATCACAAGCACACCGGGCCGCAGGTGCGCGATGATGGGAGCATGGCCGGCGAGCACGCCGAAATCCCCTTCGGCTCCGGGCAGGTCCACCTGCTGCACTTCGCCGGTGAACAGGAGCTTCTCCGGCGAGACGAGGTCGAAGTGCAGGCTCGCCATGCGGTCTACGCCGCCTCGGCGGCGAGTTTCTTGCCCTTCTCGACCGCCTGCTCAATCGTGCCGACCATGTAGAAGGCAGCCTCGGGCAGGTGATCATACTTGCCTTCGCATAGCCCCTTGAACCCGCGAATCGTATCGGCGAGCTCCACGAGCACGCCGGGAGCCCCGGTAAACACCTCGGCCACATGGAACGGCTGCGACAGGAAGCGCTCAATCTTGCGGGCGCGTGCGACCGTGAGCTTGTCCTCTTCGGAAAGCTCATCCATTCCCAGAATGGCGATGATGTCCTGCAATGCCTTGTAGCGCTGCAGGATCGCCTGCACCTGCCGCGCGACGCCGTAGTGCTCG
This sequence comes from Pseudomonadota bacterium, assembly GCA_046733355.1. Taxonomy (GTDB): domain Bacteria; phylum Pseudomonadota; class Alphaproteobacteria; order Rhizobiales; family Xanthobacteraceae; genus VAZQ01. The sequence goes on from JBKPOZ010000091.1 coordinate 2,871, forward strand.
TCGCCAACTACCAGGGGCGAAAGCATGCGCGAGGTAGAATCGAGCGGGTCTACTGCCGGATAAATGCCCTTCTCGGCGATCTGGCGCGAGAGCACGGTGGTGGCATCGAGGTGCGCGAATGATGTCGCAGGCGCCGGATCGGTGAGGTCGTCGGCGGGCACATAGATCGCCTGCACGGAAGTGACCGATCCTTTGGTCGTGGTGGTGATGCGCTCCTGCAGCGCGCCCATATCGGTTGCGAGCGTCGGCTGATAACCGACCGCAGAGGGAATGCGGCCCAGGAGGGCCGAGACTTCGGAGCCCGCCTGCGTAAAGCGGAAGATATTGTCCACAAAGAACAGCACGTCCTGCCCCTGGTCGCGAAAATATTCCGCGACCGTCAGCCCCGTCAGTCCCACACGCGCGCGCGCGCCGGGCGGCTCGTTCATCTGCCCGTAAACCAGCGCGCATTTCGAGCCGGCAGCGGACCCGTCGTGTTTCTTCGGGTCCTTGTTGACGCCTGATTCGATGAACTCGTGATAGAGGTCGTTGCCCTCGCGCGTGCGCTCGCCCACGCCCGCGAACACCGAATAGCCGCCATGCGCCTTGGCGATATTGTTGATCAGCTCCTGGATGATCACAGTCTTGCCCACCCCGGCGCCGCCGAACAGGCCGACCTTGCCGCCCTTGGAATAAGGTGCCAGCAGGTCGACGACCTTGATCCCGGTGACGAGAATCTGCGCTTCCGTCGATTGCTCGGTGTAAGCTGGCGCCGGCTGATGGATCGGCCGCGTTTCGGTATGCGGCACCGGGCCCGCTTCATCGACGGGCTCCCCGACGACATTCATGATGCGACCAAGCGTCCCGTCGCCCACCGGCACCGCAATCGGTCCGCCCGTGTCGACCACCTCCTGGCCGCGCACAAGTCCTTCGCTTGTGTCCATGGCAATGGTGCGCACCGTGGATTCACCGAGATGCTGCGCTACTTCGAGCACTAGGCGGTTGCCCTGGTTGTCGGTCTCCAGCGCGTTGAGGATCGCCGGAAGATGGCCTCCGAACTGCACGTCGACGACCGCGCCAATCACCTGCGTGATGTGTCCCTTCTGGTTTTCCATTCTGTTACTTCCTAGTTCTTCAGCGAAGCCCGTGTGGCGTAGGGTGCGCAAAGGCGCGCTGCGCTCGGCATTTACGCGTGCGCAAAATCGTGCGCGCGCCGTGCGCACGCGAACCGGCTTGGGCGATTTTGCACACCCTACATGCGCCCGCCCGCGGCATCACACGGCCTCGGCGCCGGAGATGATCTCGATCAACTCCTTGGTGATCATCGCCTGCCGCGTGCGGTTGTAGCGCAGGGTCTGCAGCCGGATCATCTCGCCGGCATTGCGCGTGGCGTTGTCCATGGCCGTCATCTGCGCCCCGTAGAAGGAGGCCGCATTCTCCAAAAGCGCACGGAATATCTGCACCGCCAGATTGCGCGGCAAAAGCTCGGCCAAAATCTCGTCCTCGTCAGGCTCGTACTCGTAGGCCGCGCCGCCCGTTTCCGGCACGCCCTCGTCCGTCAGCTCCGGCGGGATTACCTGCTGGGCCGTGGGAATCTGCGCGATCACCGATTTGAAGCGCGAGAAGAACAGCGTGCACACGTCGAAGGCACCCTGCTCGTAAAGGCGCAGGATACGGTCGGCGATGCTTTCTGCATGCTCAAAAGTGAGCGTGCGCACTGCGCGCAGCTCGATGTGCTCGACGATCTGCTTCTCATATAGACGCCGGAGCTGCTCGTAACCCTTGCGGCCTACACAGAAGAACTTCACCTGCTTTCCCTGTCCCACGAGGGCGTTCGCGCGCTCGCGCGCAAGGCGCACGATTGCGGAATTGAATGGACCGCACAGGCCACGCTCCGCCGTGCACACGAGGAGAAGATGCACGTTGTCGCTGCCGGTGCCGATGAGAAGGCGGGGTGCCGTGCCGAGATCGCCGACCGACTGCGCGATATTCACCAGCACCTCGCGCATGTGCTGCGCATAGGGACGTGCGGCTTCGGCGGCCGCCTGCGCGCGCCGCAGCTTGGAGACCGCCACCATTTGCATGGCCTTGGTGATCTTCTGCGTCGCCTTAGTGGCGGCGATGCGCACCCGCATGTCCTTGAGGCTGGCCATTGCTACGCAAAGGTTTTGGCGTACGCGTCCACCGTGGCCTTGACCCTGGCTGTAATCGCATCATCGAGATCGCGGCTGTCGCGAATGGCGCCCAGAATGTCAGCATGGTCGCTGCGCATGAGACGAAGTAGCCCCTGCTCGAAAGCGCGCACGCGCTCGACGGGCAGCGCGTCGAGATAGCCGTTCACCCCCGCATAGATGACCACCACCTGCTCTTCCATCTTAAGCGGCGAGAACTGCGGCTGCTTGAGCAGCTCGGTTAGCCGCGCGCCGCGGTTCAGCAGGCGCTGCGTGGTGGCGTCGAGATCGGAGCCGAACTGCGCGAACGCCGCCATCTCGCGGTATTGCGCCAGCTCGCCCTTGATGCGCCCGGCCACCTTCTTCATCGCCTTGGTCTGCGCCGCCGATCCCACACGCGACACCGAGAGTCCGACGTTCACTGCCGGCCGGATACCCTGATAGAACAGATCCGTTTCCAGAAAGATCTGCCCGTCCGTGATGGAGATGACATTCGTGGGGATATAAGCGGACACGTCATTCGCCTGCGTCTCGATGACCGGGAGCGCCGTAAGCGAGCCGCCCTTGTTGGCCTCGTTCATCTTTGCCGCGCGCTCAAGGAGCCGCGAGTGCAGGTAAAACACATCGCCCGGATAGGCCTCGCGCCCGGGCGGCCGCCGAAGCAAGAGCGACATCTGTCGATAGGCGACAGCCTGCTTCGATAGATCGTCGTAGATGATGACGGCGTGCATCCCATTGTCGCGGAAATATTCGCCCATGGTGCAGCCAGCAAAGGGCGCCAGGAACTGCATGGGCGCTGGGTCGGACGCGGTCGCCGCAACGATGATCGAGTAGTCGAGAGCGCCGTTCTCTTCCAGCACCTTCGTGAACTGCACGACAGTTGAGCGTTTCTGTCCGACCGCGACATAGACGCAGTAGAGCTTGATCTTCTCGTCACCGGTGGCATTGAGCGCCTTCTGATTTAGGATGGTGTCGAGGGCGATTGCGGTTTTGCCGGTCTGGCGGTCGCCGATGATGAGCTCACGCTGGCCGCGCCCGATGGGAATGAGTGCATCGATTGCCTTGAGCCCCGTTGCCATGGGCTCGTGCACGGAGCGGCGCGGGATGATGCCCGGCGCCTTCACGTCGACGCGGCGGCGCTCGGTCGCCGCGATCGGTCCTTTGCCGTCAAGCGGATTGCCCAGCGCATCGACCACCCGGCCCAGAAGCCCTTTCCCCACCGGCGTATCGACAATGGCCCGTGTGCGCTTGACGGTCTGGCCCTCCTTGATCTCGCGATCGTTGCCGAAAATCACGATGCCCACATTGTCGATTTCGAGATTGAGGGCCATGCCGCGCACCCCGTTCTCGAATTCGACCATCTCGCCAGCCTGCACATTGTCGAGCCCATAGACGCGCGCAATGCCGTCGCCCACCGACAGCACCTGGCCGACTTCCGATACTTCGGCTTCTCTGCCGAAATTTTTGATCTGCTCTTTCAGGATTGCCGAGATCTCGGCAGCGCGGATATCCATCACGAGGCCTCTTTCATGGCATGCTTGATCATCTGCAGCTTCGTGCGCAGGGAGGTGTCGACCATGCGGGAGCCGAGCTTGACGATGAGCCCGCCGATCAGCGAGGGATCGACCGTCACATTCACCTGCACATCCTTGTGGGTGACCGCGGCGAGGGCCTCCTTGATTGCCGCAAGGTGATGCTCGCGCGGCGGCTGCGCGAGTGTGACCTGCGCCGTCACCTCGCCCTTGTGGCGCGCGACGAGCTCGCGGTAGTCGCGGATCATCTCGCGCACCGCAACGAGCCGCCGGTTTGCCGCGACGGCGAGCAGGAATTTTTCCGCAAGGCCGGCGAAGCCAATGCCTTCGAGCACGGCGCGCAACGCGCGTACCTGCTCCTCGGCGGTGAACACGGGGCTGCGCACGAGGCGCAGCAGATCAGGACTGTCATCGAGCAGCGCGTCGAAGCGGTCGAGATCGCCGCGCACCACATCGATCGCGTTCTCCTCGAGCGCCAGATCGAAGAGCGCGGTTGCGTAGCGGCCCGCCATTCCGGGTAGCTGTGCGACTGAATGTGCGCCCTCGCCTGCCACCGTTTCAAGTCCGTCAACAATCGCAGGCTCGGCGCCACCGGCGCCAAAACCATTGAAATCCAAGTGGGACTTTGGATTCGTGGCCGGCGCGGGAACGCCTTTGCACGCCACAGAAATCGTCTCGTGGCCTAACATACCACCCCCCGCGGTGCAACACGACGTCCCATACAGCGCCGTCATGGCCGGGCTTGTCCCGGCCCTCCACGTATTGTTCGCGCCGGGGAAAAAGACGTGGATGCCCGGCTCAGGGCCGGGCATGACGGAGGCGAGATGCTCAGATTGCTGTGTCTCTTGTGGCTTGCCGGACTGGCCACACGCGTGACGGTGCTGGCGGTGCCTCCCGTGCTGCCGCTGATGCGCAACGACCTTGGCATGTCGGAGACACAGGTGGGGCTCCTCATCGGCCTTCCCCTCGCGACCTGGGCTTTGGCGGCGGTGCCCGGCTCGTTGTTTGTCGCAAAATGGGGCGCACTGCGCACGGTGCTGATCGGCCTCCTGCTTACGGCAGTTGCCGGGGCCCTCCGCGCGGCGGCCGGCAGTGTATCGCCCCTCTACGTCTTCACGCTCCTCATGGGCTTCGGCATTGCCATCATGCAGCCCTCAAATGCGCGGCTCCTGCGCGAATGGCTTTCGCAAAAACTGGGGCTGGGCAGCGCCGTGTCGACAAACGGCCTTTTGATGGGGTGCACGCTCGGACCCCTGCTCACGGCGCCGCTGATCATGCCGCTGCTCGGGCAAAGCTGGCGCTTCGATTTGTTGTTTTGGAGCGCTCCGGTCCTCGTAACGGCCCTCCTGTTCATCGCCTTCGCTCCAGTTTCACCGAAGCCGACTGGGGATGCCGCTTTCACGCGCGCGGGCTGGTGGCCCGAGTGGAAGAGCGCGCCCATGTGGTTTCTGGGCATCACCTTCGGCTGCAACAATGCAGCCTTTTACGGGACAAACGGCTTTTTGCCCGATTATCTCGCCAGCATCGATCGCGGCGAGCTGATCGGTCCGGCGCTCGCCTGCTTGAACGGCTCGCAGGTGGTGACTTCGGCTCTGCTGCTCGTGCTCGCCGAACGCCTGCAGGGTCGCGTCTGGCCCTTCTTCATCTTCGGCCTGGCGCCGCTCATCGGTATCGTCGGTATTCTTGCGGGCACCAGCGCTGCGGCCCTCGTAGTCTCCGCAATCATCATCGGCGCCTGTCTTGCCGTGACGTTCGTGATTACGATGGTGCTCATGCTTCTGCTGAGTCCGCCCGAGGACGTGCACCGCATCACCGCCGGCATGTTCACAATAGCCTATGCGCTCGCGCTGGCGCTTCCGGTGCTCTGCGGCGCGTTGTGGGATCTCACCGGATTGCCCTGGGCGGCCTTCGTTCCCGTGGGCATATGTTCGCTTGTCGTCACCTTCATCGGAGCAGCGATGACACGCAGCCGGATTACAAAAAGCTCTGCGGGTCGATATCGATCTCGAGTTTGATATTGCCCTCCGGCGATGGGGCATCGGCGAGCCATGCCCGCACGTGGGCGGAGAGGTCGAAGCGCCGCGGCGACTTCAGCAGCAGCCGAAAGCGGTGCCGGCCGCGCACCACCGCGAGCGGTGCTTCCGCCGGTCCCAACAGGCGCACCTCGCGCAACGCCGGCGCGCCCTTGGCCAGCGCACGCGCATAGGCCTCCGCCTCGCCGCGTTCGCTCGCCGAGACGATGAGGCTCGCAAGCCGGCCGAACGGCGGATAGCTCGTCGCCTCGCGCAACTCGATCTCGCTTTCGTAAAAACCCTCGCGATCGCCCTCGGCAAGCGCCCGCACGACCGGATGCTCAGGCTGGTGCGTCTGGATGAAGCCTGCGCCGCGCTCGCCCTCGCGGCCTGCTCGTCCCACCACCTGATAAAGCAGTTGAAACGTGCGCTCCGCCGCGCGCGGATCTCCATTGGCGAGACCGAGATCGGCATCGATGACGCCCACGAGGTTGAGCTTGGGAAAATGGTGGCCCTTGGCGATGAGCTGCGTGGCGATGATGATGTCGAAGCGCCCTGCCGAAACATCCGCGAGCTCTTCGCGCAAGCGCTCGACAGATTCCACGAGATCACTTGAGAGCACAAGAATGCGTTTTTCCGGAAACAGCTCCCGCACTTCCGTTTCAAGGCGCTCGACGCCGGGCCCGACCGGCACGAACGATCCGCTCGCCAGACAATGCGGACACTGCGCCGGGAGCGGCATTGCGTAGCCGCAGTGATGACACACGAGACGATTGCGGAAACGGTGCTCGACCAGCCAGGCGTCGCAGTTGGGACAGCCAAGCCGAAAGCCGCATTGCCGGCACAGCGTGAGCGGGGCAAAGCCGCGGCGATTGAGAAATAAGAGCGCCTGTTCGCCGCGCCCGATCCGGTTTCTGATCTCGGACACAAGACGAGGAGCGATGTACCTGCCGCGCGGCGGGCCTTCCGCGCGCAGATCGATAAGTGAAATTTTCGGCATCTCGCTGCCGCCGAAGCGCTCGGGGAGATGCAGCCGCGTATAACGGCCGGTTCGCGCGTTCACTTCGGTTTCCACCGACGGCGTCGCCGAGACGAGGACAATGGGCACGTCCGCCTCGCGCGCGCGCACCACCGCCATGTCGCGCGCGTGATAGCGCACGCCGTCCTCCTGCTTATAGGCAGGGTCGTGCTCCTCATCGACGACAATGAGGCCGAGCTGCGCGTAAGGGAGAAACAGCGCCGAACGTGCGCCGATCACTACCCTCGCATCGCCTTGCGCAACCGCGCGCCAGGTGCGCGCGCGCAGGCTGGACGCAAGCTGCGAGTGCCATTCGGCCGGACGCACGCCGAAACGGTGTTTAAAGCGATCAAGGAATTGGCCGGTCAACGCGATCTCCGGCACCAGGACCAACGCCTGGCGCTTCTGCCGCACCGCCTCCGCCACTGCCTCAAGATAGACCTGCGTCTTGCCCGAGCCGGTGACGCCATCGAGGAGGGTCGCGGCAAAGCCGCCCTCGCGCACGTTGTTGCGCAAGGCCTCCGCGGCTTGCTTCTGTGCGGGCTCGAGCTCGGCGCGCGCATGATCTGGATCGGGCACGAGCGCGACGGGCTGCGGCGGCAAGGCCAGCGTTTCGAGGACATGCTCCTCGATCAGCCCATCAATCACGCCCGGCGACACGCTTGCGGCGTGTGCCAGCTCGGCTTTGGTGTGTGCTAATCCGTCGGCAAGCACAGCGAGCACCCGGCTTCTCGCGGCGGTCATGCGCGCCGGGCTCGCGCCGCGTGCACGCACGGCGAAGCGCGGGCGAGGCGCGCGCAAATGCTCCCCTGCCCGCAGGCTCATGCGCAGCACCATGCCGCGGGCGCCGAGCGTGTATTCCGACACCCAGTCGATGAACCGGCGCAACTCGGGCAGGACAGGCGGCAGGTCTAGCTTGCCCTCGATCTCTTTCACGCGGTTGTGCAGCCGGCGCTCGATCTGCACGTCCGTTGTCCAGACCGCTCCGGTGATGCTGCGCGCGCCGAGCGGCACCCGCACCAGATCGCCCGGAGCGACGGAGAGATTGCGCGGCACGCGATATGAGTAAGGGTGGTCCAGCGCGACCGGCACCAGCACATCGACGAACGGCGTCTTCATGCAGGGAGCATATTCGCAGGATGGGTTGAGCGCAGCGAAACCCATCGGAAAAATGATGGTTTACGGCCCTTCGCGCCTAACCCACCCTACGAGCTTAACCAACAATGAACGAGCGCGTGGCATGAACTCACGTATGCCCGAAGAGACGCTGAAGCAGCAGCTGCCGTTTGCCGGCGCGGACCTGGCCGCCGAGGTGCTGCGGTGGCTTGCGCATCTTGGGGCCGAGCGCGGCATGTCGCCAATGACGGTCGAAGCGTATGGGCGCGACCTGCGCCAGTTCCTGTCGTTTCTGGGCGCGCATCTCGGAAACCGCGTAACTCTCTCCTCGTTATCGCGTCTCGAAGCGCTCGACGTGCGCGCGTTCATGGCGGCACGCCGTACCGCAGGGATAGGCGGCCGTTCGCTCGCGCGCGCGCTTGCCGGCCTGCGCTCGTTCGCACGCTTTCTCAAGCGCAATGGCAGGGGCGGCATCGATGCGCTCGCCTCCGTGCGCGCTCCCAAATCGCCGAAGACTCTGCCCAAGCCGCTTCCAGTTGCAGCAGCGAAGCGCATCACCGAGGCCGAGCTGCGTGCGGGGGAAGCGTGCGAGCCCTGGATTCTGGCGCGTGATGCGGCAGTGCTCGCGCTGCTCTACGGCTCGGGACTGCGCATTGCCGAGGCGCTTGCGCTCAAGCGCAAGGATGTGCCCGCCGAGGCGCTCACAATCCTGGGCAAGGGGCGGAAGACCCGCATGGTCCCCGTGCTGCCACAGGTCCTGCGCGCGATAACCGATTATGTTGCGCTCTGCCCGTTCGAGCTCCGGCCGGAAGGACCATTGTTCGTGGGCGCACGTGGCGGCGCGCTCTCTCCGCGCATCGTGCAGCTTGCGGTCGCCCGCATGCGTGGCGCACTCGGGCTTTCCGACACCGCAACCCCGCACGCGTTGCGGCACTCATTTGCCACCCATCTGCTCGCGCGCGGCGCCGATCTGCGCGCCATCCAGGAACTGCTCGGCCACGCCTCGCTGTCCACGACGCAAATCTATACGGCGGTCGATACCGAGCGGCTACTTGCCGCCTACAGGAGCGCTCACCCGAGAGCATGAGTGGCTCAGCGATGATACGGGTGGCCGACCATGATGGTGGCGGCGCGGTAGACTTGCTCGAGCAGCATGATGCGGAGAAGCTGGTGCGGCCATGTGGCGGGGCCGAAGGCGATCGCGGCGTCTGCTTTTTCGCGCAGGGTCGAGGCGAGCCCGTCATGGCCGCCGATGACAAAAACGACGGCCGGCTTGTTCTCGGCGCGCCAGGCCTGCAACCTGCCGGCAAAGGATGAGCTGCTCATGCTCTCGCCGCGCTGATCGAGCAGCACCATCACTGCGCGTTCCGGGAGCACGTTGGCAATGGCGATGGATTCCTCGAGCATACGTCGCTGCGCATCCGCAGCGCGGCTCTCTCTGATTTCGATCACATCAAGGCCGGCAAGGCCGGCGGGACGGCCGGTGTCAGCGGCGCGCTTGCGATAACGCTCGGCCAATTCGCGCTCGGGGCCCTGCTTCAGCCGCCCCACCGCGATGACGGCGATGCGCAAGCGTCAGCTCATCCGCCGCGCGTGCGGCGGGCCCGCCCACATCTTTTCGAGCTGATAAAAGGCGCGCACTTCCGGGCGAAAAACGTGCACGATCACGTCTCCTGCATCGATCAGCACCCAGTCGCAATGCGGCATCCCCTCGGCCCGCGCATCGCGAACGCCGGCGCGCGCGAGATCGTCGAGCACGCGATCTGCCATGGATCCGACGTGGCGGGTGGACCTGCCGGAGGTGACGATCATCGCATCCGCGATGGTGGTTTTGCCGGTGAGATCGATGGTGACGGTGTCCTCGGCCTTCATGTCGTCAAGACGTGCGAGGACCAGACGAATGATCTCCTCGGCGGCGGGTCGCGACTGGGAGATCGCATCGGCGGCGCGAGGGGCGCCATGCCGGAAAAGCGCGGGTGCGGGCAGGGTTCCTTCCTTTCGTTGCGAATCCGCGACGCGGACCGGAGCTAAAATAGGCATCCCGCCCGGCTGGTTTCAACCGCCTGTTTTTGCGAATTCCCGCGCCTGTTGCACCTGCGTATCAGGCGCTGGCGGCTTTCGGCTCCGGGCGCAAACGCGCGCTGATGCGCGCGGCGCGCAGCGCGGTCGAGGAGAGCGGCGACTTGAGCCCGTGCAGGTAGACCCAGGCCGGAGGCTTGCGCCTGGGCAGCGACTTCGCCGCGCATTCGGCGATGCGCGCCCGCGCGAGTGCGTTTCCGGCCGGGCTCGCGCTCGCGTAAAGGCTCGGCCCCAGCCGATCGACGACGGCGATCGGCACCAGCCCGGTGATGCCGCGCCATTGCTGCCATTTGTGGAAGCTGCGCAGGTTGTCGGCGCCCATGATCCACACAAAAAAAACACCGGGGCAGTGGGCACGCAGATAGACGAGCGTCTCATAGGTAAAGCGCGTGCCGATCTGTGCCTCGAGATCCAGAATCTTGATGCGCGGATGGCGGGCAAGCGACCGCGCGGCAATCATGCGCTGCTCGATTGGCGCAAGCCCGCGCGTATCCTTGAGCGGATTGCCGGGCGTGACCAGCCACCACACCGCATCGAGGTTGAGGCGCTTCATTGCCAACAGGCACGCACCGAGATGGGCCTCGTGCGGCGGATCGAAGGTGCCGCCAAAGAGCCCAATGCGCATGCCGGGGCTGTGCGCGGGCAGGCGTACGCGCACCTCGCCCCGATGCGCTTCAGACCGCTGCTGCAGGAGAGCGTTCGGGTGGCGCGCGACGGCGGAGACCAGCATCACACCCCCACGTGAGACAAGCACAGTCGAGTTCCCTCTTCCAGAGGGAGAGGGTTAGGGTGAGGGTTTACAATCTCACGACGAACTTTTGACCCCCTCACCCCACCCCTCTGCCCGATGAGGAGAGGGAGCGCACCGCGTTTGCGGCGCGAAAGGCGACAATTATCACGCTCTGATCTGACCGGCGCCATGGACGCGATACTTGAAGGTGGTGAGTTGCTCGAGACCTACGGGACCGCGCGCGTGAAAGCGTCCAGTGGCAATTCCGATCTCCGCACCGAACCCGAACTCCCCGCCATCGGCAAATTGCGTCGACGCGTTGTGAAGCACGATTGCGGAATCGACCTCGCGCAGGAATTTGTCGGCGGCTTTTTGATCTTCCGCGACGATGGCGTCGGTATGCTGCGAGCCGTAATGCTCGATGTGCGCGATAGCGGCGTCCACCCCTTCCACGACCTTAACGGCGATAATGGCGTCGAGATACTCCGTCGCCCAGTCTTCTACCGTAGCAGGCTTGACGCGCGTATCGACCGCGCACGTTGCCGCATCGCCGCGCACCTCACAGCCGGCATCGATCAGCATTGCGACAAGGGGCCGAAGGTACGTGGACGCCGCGGCAGCATCGACCAGCAGCGACTCGGCCGCGCCGCAGACGCCGGTGCGGCGCATTTTTGCGTTGAGCACAATGCGCTTTGCCATATCGAGCTTGGCCGACCTGTCGACATAGACATGACAGACGCCTTCGAGATGCGCGAACACCGGGATGCGCGCCTCATTCTGCACGCGCGCAACGAGGCCCTTGCCGCCGCGCGGGACAATCACGTCAATGGTGCCATTGAGGCCCGCGAGCATCATGCCGACGGCGGCGCGCTCGCGCGTGGGCACGAGGGCAATCGCGCCTTCCGGCAGTCCGGACTGGCGTAATCCGGCGGCGAGGGCGCGATGAATGGCCTCATTCGAACGCTGACTTTCAGAACCACCGCGCAGGATGGCCGCATTGCCCGACTTGAGACAAAGGGCCGCCGCGTCCGCCGTCACGTTGGGGCGGCTCTCGTAAATGAGGCCGATCACGCCGAGGGGCACGCGTACCCGCTCGATGGTCATCCCGTTCGGGCGCGACCACCGCTCGATGACGGCGCCCACCGGATCGGGCAGGCCGCGCACCACGTCCAATCCGGCGATCATCGCCCCGATGCGCTTCTCATCGAAGGCAAGACGATCGAGAAAAGCCGCTGTCGCCCCTGATCCCCTCGCTTCCGCAAGGTCCTGCGCGTTGGCGGCGAGGATCTCGCGCATGTGCCCGCGCAAGGCATCCGCCATGGCGGCTAGCGCCGCGTCCTTCTGTTCCCCTGGGGCAAGCGCGAGCGCGCGTGCCGCCAATCTCGCGCCGCGGCCCAGCTCGCGGATGCGCTCGCCGAATTCGCGCGTACTATCCAGGCTTTTCAACGGCGCGGCCACGCTGAACTCCGTTCAGCGCTTCCCTACCACGCCGGCTCGCGCGGGGCGAGCCATGTTCATGGCATGCGGCCGTTTTTACTCACGCGTGACGTTGACCCGCGCCAGTCCGCTGAACCCCAACGCACGCGCTGCCGCAGGCGTGAGATCAATGATTCGTCCTGAGACAAACGGGCCACGGTCGTTGACGGTGACCACCACCGAGCGGCCATTGTTTCTGTTCTGCACGCGCACGCGCGTGCCGCACGGCAGCGTCCGGTGCGCCGCGGTGAGCGCTCCTTCGTCGAGCGCCCCGCCGCACGCCACCTTTGCGCCGCTCGATCTGTCATATTGCGAGGCCGTGCCGTCCTCTGCGTCGGCCGCGCCCATCAATGCGGTGATCAAAGATGCAATCCAGATGATGAGACGAATCATCGTGTGAGCCTTTCTGATAGTTTGGAGAGGGCGCGGCCACTATCAGAAGGGCCGGAGTCGGTCAATGCATGTCAGCCATGCCGCATCGCGCCGCACGGCATGATTTGCGCGTGTCGCGCAAATCTTTGTTCCACAAATAAACGTGAGCGATTGTACGGCAAAGTTCCTCCGCGCAGTGAAGCCGTGAGAAGCGATTACAGCCGCAGGGCGCGGGCGGCCGCGCCGAGGAAATGGCCCCCCTCGCGCTGCACGCGACGGCCCCACAGGCGTTGATGCAGACGGTCGAGCAACAGATAGATCACCGGCGTGGTGTAGAGGGTGAGCATCTGCGACACCAAAAGGCCGCCCACGATGGTGATGCCGAGTGGCCGGCGCAGCTCCGAGCCCGGTCCCGTCGCCAGCACCAGCGGCACCGCGCCTAACAGCGCCGCAAGCGTCGTCATCATGATCGGGCGAAAGCGCGCGAGGCATGCCTCGTAGATTGCCTGCTCGGCCGCCAGGCCGCGCGTCCGTTCCCCTTCGAGCGCAAAGTCCACCATCATGATCCCGTTCTTCTTCACGATGCCGATGAGCAGAATGATGCCAATGAAGCCGATGACGGTGAGCTCCGCGCCGAACAGCAGGAGCGCCAGCAGCGCGCCGAGACCCGCCGAGGGCAGCGTGGAAATGATCGTCAAGGGATGCGCGAGACTCTCGTAGAGCACCCCGAGCACGATGTAGACCGCAATCAGCGCCGCCAGGATCAGGATCGGCTGCGCCCCCACCGACATGCGGAAGCTGCGCGCATCGCCTGCATATTCGGCGTGCAGCGACTGGGGAATGTGCATCTCCGCGATGGCCTGATCGATCCGGCGCGTGGCCTCGTCAATAGTGAGCCCCGGCGCAATATCGAAGCTGATAGTGAGCGATGGGAACTGGCCCTGGTGATTGACCACGAGCGGCGAGAGCGAGCGCGTGACCTTCGTCACCGCGGCAAGCGGGACCTGCGTGTTCCCCGCGGCGGCCACGTACAGGCGATCGAGATTGACCGGGCTCTTCTGATATTGGGGATCGATCTCGAGCACGACGCGGTACTGATTGCGCTGCGTATAGAGCGTCGAGATCTGCCGCTGCGCATAGGCGTCGTTGAGCGCATTGGCGATGTCCTGCACCCGCACGTTCAGGCGCGAGGCGGCGGTGCGGTCGATGGCGACGTTGGCCTGCAAGCCGCCCTGCTCGCGGTCGGTAGACACGTCGACGAGCCCGGGAATGCCCTGCATTGTTGCAAATATGTGCGGAGCCCAGGTGACCAGCTCGGCATAGTCCGCGCCCCAGATGGTGAACTGATAGGCGGAATCCGATTGCCGCCCTCCGACCCGCAGATCCTGCATCGGATAGAAGAAGACGCGCACACCGGGCACGCTGGCGACGCGCTGCCGCAGCCGATTGGCAACCTGCGCCGTGGTCAGGCCCCGTTCGGCCAGCGGCTTGAGGCTGATGAAGAGCGTGCCGCGGTTCACCGCCGCGCTGAATCCGCTGCTGCCGAGCGATGAGCCGACATGGCGGACGGCCAAGTCGGCCCGTACCATCGCCTCGATCCGCTGCTGCAGCTCGCTCATGGCCGCAAACGAGATGTCGCTCGAAGCCTGCACGCCGGAATAGATCAGGCCGGTGTCATCCTGCGGCACGAATCCCTTCGGTACCCGCGCGTAGAGCATGACCGTGATGACGATGGTGGCAAGCATCACCAGGAGCGTCAGCCAGCGGTGCTGCAGGACGATGCCCAGGGTGCGCGCATAGCTCCGCACCAACAACTCGAGCCCGCGCTCCACCAGCCGGTCGAGCCATGTCGCGTCGGGGCTCGGCGGCTTGCGCACGAAATGCGCGCACACCATGGGCGTCACCGACAGCGACACTACGGTGGAGACGGCAATGGCGAATGCCAAGGTCACGGAAAATTCGCGCAGCACGCGGCCGATGATCCCGGTCATGAACAGCAGCGGGATGAAGGCGGCCACGAGCGAGATGCTGATCGAGAGCACGGTGAAGCCGATCTGCCGCGCGCCCTCGATGGTGGCGCGCAGCGGCGACATGCCTTTCTCCAGATTGCGGAAGCAGTTCTCGATCATGACAATCGCATCGTCGACCACGAACCCGACCGCCACCGCGAGCGCCATCAACGAGAGATTGTCGATGGAGAAGCCTACGGCCCACATGGCCGCGCAGGTGCCCGCGAGCGAAAGCGGCACGGTGATGCCGGCGGCAAGCGTCGCCGCCGCGCGGCGCAGGAACACGAACACCACGAGCATGACCAGGATCACGGTCGCAAGCAGCGTGAGTTGCATGTGCTCGACGCTGGCGCGGATCGTCTGCGTGCGGTCGGAAAGCACCGAGATGTCTACGCCGGCCGATATCCAGTGCTTGATCTCGGGCAGGAGCGCGTAAATGCGGTCGACCGTCTCGATCACGTTGGCGTTCGCCTGTTTGTTGATGATCAAGAGCACCGAGGGCTGGCCGTCGAACCAGGCGGCGGCGCGGTTGTCGCGCACGCCCCCTTCGATCGAGGCGACTGCCGACAGGCGCACCACCGCGCCATTTGCGCTCCGCACCACAAGATCGCGGTAATCGGGCGCAGCACGCAGCTGATCATTACTGCCCATGCCAACGGAGCGCTCGTTGCCCTCGAAATTGCCAACCGCTCCCACCGCATTGGTGTTGGCGATCGCATTGCGCACGTCCTCCATGGCCAGTCCCATGGAGGCGAGCGCAACCGGATTGACGCGTACGCGCACCGCAGGCTGCTCGGCGCCGCTGACATTGACCTCGGCAACCCCCTCCACTTGCGAAAGCCGCTGCGCAATCACCGTGTCGGCGGCGTCGTAGAGCGCGCTCGGCGAAAGCGTCTTCGAGGTGAGCGCGAGGATAATGATGGGGAGCGCCGCGGGATTCGACTTTCTGAAGGTGGGACGCGACGGCAGATCGGCAGGAAGATCGGTGAGGGCGGCATTGATCGCGGCCTGCACGTCGCGCGCCGCGCCCTCGATGTTACGCGTGAGATCGAACTGGATAGTGATGCGCGTTGAGCCAAGCGCGCTGCGCGAGGTGAGCTCGGTGACGCCGGCGATCTCGCCGAGCCTGCGCTCGAGCGGCGCCGCGACCGTCGCCGCCATGATTTCCGGATCGGCCCCCGGCCGGCTGGCGGTCACGTTGATGGTGGGAAAATCTACGGTCGGCATGCTGGCGACGGGCAGAAAACGGTATGCCACGGCGCCCGTGAGGAAGAGCCCGATCGCGAGCAGGGTCGTGCCCACCGGCCTCTTGATAAACGGCCCCGAGAACCCGACGAAGTTCATGGGTTCGTCCGCTCGAGTGGGCGACCAGCAGCGCGGCGGACGCGGTGCGCTCCCTCTCCCCGCCGGGGAGAGGGTTGGGGTGAGGGGGTTACGAGCGCGACGGAGAGGCAGTAACCCCTCACCCTAACCCTCTCCCTACGGGAAAGGGAACGCGCCTGAGTGTGCCTGTCGGACATCGGGCTATTCCGCCGGGCGCTGGTGCGGCTCCGGAAACTCCGGCAGCGCCAGCTCCGTCTGCAGCGGCTGCGGCCGGCTCACGCGCGCTTTGAGACGCTCCATCGCGAGATAGATCACCGGCGTCGTGTAGAGCGTGAGCAGCTGGCTCAGGAGCAGCCCGCCGATGATGGTGACGCCGAGCGGGTTGCGCAGCTCGGAGCCGGTGCCGCGCTCGAAGGCGAGTGGAATGGCGCCGAACAGCGCCGCCAGCGTGGTCATCATGATCGGACGAAAGCGCAGCAGGCAGGCCTGCACGATCGCCTCGCGCGGAGACAGGCCCTGGCCGCGCTCGGCCTCAAGCGCAAAGTCAATCATCATGATCGCGTTCTTCTTTACAATGCCCATGAGCAGCACGATACCGATGAGCGCCACCACCGAGAGATCGTAGCCGCACAGCATGAGCGCGAGCAGCGCTCCCACGCCGGCCGAAGGCAGCGTGGTGAGGATCGTGAACGGATGGATGAAGCTCTCGTAGAGCACGCCCAGCACGATGTAGATGGTGATGGCGGCGGCGAGGATGAGCCATGGCTCGCCGGCGAGCGACTTGGCGAACTCGGCGGCATCGCCGCTGTAGCTCCCCAGAACGGAGCTGGGCATGCCGATATCGCGCTCGGCCTTGGTGATCGCGCGCAGCGCATCGCTCAGCGCAGCACCCGGGGCAAGATTGAAGCTGATGGTCGTCGCGGGAAACTGCTCCTGGTGCGTGATGACCAGGGGCGCGTTGCCGGGCTCGAAGCGCGCAAACGTGCTCAACGGCACCATGGGACTGCCGAATACGCCCGGAATGATCACCGGCACGTTGGCGGTGAGCGAGGAGGATTGCGCCACGGCCTGCAGACCCGCCGCCGGAACGTAGAGCTTGCTGAGCGAGCCGGGATCGTTCTGATATTCGGGCATGGCCTCGAGAACGACCCGGTACTGGTTCGCCTGGCCATAGATGGTCGAGATCTGCCGCTGCCCGAAGGCATCGCTCAGCGTGTCGATGACCAGCTGCATGGATATGCCCAGCCGGCCCGCGGTTTCACGATCAACCTGCACCTGCAGCCGCAATCCGTGGTCCTGCGCTTCGGAGACCACGTCCTTGAGGACCGGCGAGCCCTGCAGCCGCTGGGCAAGTCGCGTCGCCCAGTCCACGACCTCGGCGCGATCGGTGCCGGTGAGCGTGTACTGGAATTGGCCGCGGCTCACGCGCGTCGAGATCTGGATGTCCTGCACCGGCTGGAAGAACATCGACACGCCCGGCACCGAAGCCACGGAGGCCTGCAGCCGCTCGATGACCTGCGTGATCGTCGCTTTGCGCTCGTCGCGCGGGCGCAAGGTAATGGCGAGCCGCGCCGCGTTCGGCGTCGCGTTAATGGGGGTGACGCCGATCACGGACACGACGCCGGTCACGTCGGCGTCGGCGCGGATCGCTGACTCGACGACACTTTGCAGGCGTTTCATCTCGGTGAACGAGACTTCCTGGCCGCCTTCCATCACCGCGAAGATGAGCCCGGTGTCCTGCAGCGGCAGGAATCCTTTCGGAATGATGATGTAGAGCAGGATGGTCGCGACGAGCGTGCCGGCAGTGAGGACGAGCGTGAGTTTCTCACGGCGGAGCACCCATTCGAGCGTGCGCCGGTAGCCTTCGACCGACCAGTCAACTGCGCGATGAAACACATGCGTGAGGCCGGTCGTCGACGGCAGATGCGTGGTTTGCCGCAGGAGCCGGCTGCACATCATCGGCGTCAGCGTCAGCGATACGATCGCGGACGTCACCACCGCGATCGTCAGCGTGAGCGCGAACTCGCGGAACATGCGGCCGACCAGGCCGGTCATGAACAGGAGCGGGATGAACACCGCTATGAGCGAGACGGTGAGCGAAATGACGGTGAAGCCGATCTCGCTGGCGCCGCGCAGCGCCGCCTCGAAGGGGGCCTCGCCCTCCTCCATGTGGCGCACGATGTTCTCGATCATCACGATCGCATCGTCCACCACGAAGCCGGTGCCGATGGTGAGCGCCATGAGCGAGAGGTTGTCGAGCG
Organism: Pseudomonadota bacterium; assembly: GCA_046733355.1. Classification (GTDB taxonomy): domain Bacteria; phylum Pseudomonadota; class Alphaproteobacteria; order Rhizobiales; family Xanthobacteraceae; genus VAZQ01. The sequence continues at coordinate 20,949 of JBKPOZ010000091.1, forward strand.
AGAAGCCGCAGAACCACATGACCGCGAAGGTGGCGATCAGCGAAAGCGGCAGCGCCACGCCGGCAATGAACGTCGCGCGCACGGTGCCCAGGAAGATCAGCACCACCGTGATCACCAGCGCCACGCTCAGGATCAGCGTGAACTGCACGTCGCGCACCGAGGCGCGGATGCTTGCGGTCGCGTCGTGAACGATGGTGAGCGAGGCGCCCACCGGGATCGCGCGCTGCAGCTTGGGCAGCTCGGCGTGGATGCGCTGCACCGTCTCGATGACATTGGCGCCCGGCTGGCGCTGGACATCGACGATGATCGCCGGCTTGCCCTGATAGAACCCGGCAACCTTGTTGTTCTCCAGGTCGTCGATGATCACCGCCACATCGCGCAGCAGCACGGGGCCGCCGTTGCGGTAGGTGACGACGATGTTGCGATACGTCTCCGCCGCGGTGATCTGATCGTTCGCCGCGATGGTGTAGGACTGATGCGCGCCGTCGAGCGATCCCTTCGGGCCGGCGACGTTCGCGGCCATGATCACGTTGCGCAGGTCCTCGAGCGCGATGCCGTAGTTGGCAAGCCGTGACAAATCCGCCTGGATCCGGATCGCCGGTTTGATATTGCCCTGCACGGTGACGCGCCCGACGCCAGTAAGCTCACTTAGCCGTTGCGCCAGGAGCGTGTCGGCAAGATCGCTGAGCTGGCGCAGCGCAATCGTCTCGGAGGTGATCGCGATGGTGATCACCGGCGCGTCCGCCGGGTTTACTTTCGAGTAGACCGGCGGATAGGGCAGGTTTCTCGGCAGCACCGAGCCCGACGCGTTGATCGCCGCCTGCACGTCCTGCGCGGCGGCGTCGATGTCGCGCTTGAGGTCGAATTGCAGCGTAATCTGGCTCACGCCGAACGAGCTCGACGACGTCATCAGCTGCAGGGAAGGGATTTGTCCGAAATTGCGCTCGAGCGGCGCGGTCACCAGCGACGCCATGACGTCGGGGCTCGCGCCCGGCAGCTGCGTCGTCACCTGGATGGTGGGAAAATCGACCTGCGGAAGCGAGGAGATGGGCAGCCACAGATATCCCAGCATGCCGCCGAGCAGGACCGCCACGCCCAAGAGCGATGTCGCAATCGGCCGGTGAATGAACGGCGCCGAGACGCTCATGGCCAAGCCGTCATGGCCGGGCTTGTCCCGGCCATCCACGTCTCAGTTGCGGCCTCAAAGACGTGGATGCCCGGCACAAGGCCGGGCATGACGCCTCTGCTTAAACGCCTGCTCATTGGCGTCTGCGCGCCGGCGGGGTCGGGGCGGCGGAGCCTTCCACGCGCGGCGGCTCGGCGGCGCTGGGCCGGCGGACGGGAGGCGTGCTTCCCGGCGCCTCGCCCGAGATGGTAACGGTTGTGCCCTCGGTCAGCCGCGCGAAGCCAGTCGTGACCACGCGCTCGCCGGCCTGCACGCCCTGGGTGACGACCGACTGCACGTCATCTTGCTGCGCAAGATCGACCCGGCGCGCGGTCACCGTATTGTCTTCTTTCACGACGTACACGAAGGCGCCGTTCGGGCCGCGCTGAATGGCGGCGGTCGGCACCACGACGACGTTGTGCAGCGTGTTGATGAGCAGTCGTATGTTGACGAACTGCCCTGGCCAAAGTTGAAGATTGGGGTTGGGAAATTCGCCCCTGATCTTCACCGTCCCGGTCGTCTGGTCGACCTGATTGTCGATCACCACCACCTTGCCCTTGTCGAGCACGGTCTTGCCGTCGGCATCGAGCGCATCGACCGCCAACGCGGCTTCGGCTTGTCCTTTGTTCAGCTCGGGCAGGTTCTGCTGCGGCAAATTGAAGAACACCGAGATGGGCCGCAGTTGCGTGAGCACCACGATGCCGGTGGCCTCCGCTGCTTTGACGATATTGCCCTCGTCGACCTGGCGGATGCCGGTACGGCCGCTGATCGGCGCAATCACGTCCGTATATGAAAGCGTCGCTCGTGCATTATCGATGGCGGCCTGGTCCATCTGAACCTGCGCTTCCAGCTGCTTCACCATCGCCTTCTGGGTGTCGAGCTGCTGCTTGTTGACCGCGTTGGTGGCCGCGAGCCTGGTGTAGCGCTCAAGGTCGATGCGGGCGTTGGCGAGCTGCGCCTCGTCCTGCGCCTTCTTCGCCACGGCCTGGTCGTACATGGCCTGATAGATCACCGGATCGATCTTCGCGAGCACGTACCCCTTTTGCACGTCCTGGCCTTCCCGGAAGGAGATGTTGATCAGCTTGCCGTCCACCTGCGGGCGGACGTTTACGGTGTTGAGCGCTCGCACCGTCCCGACGCCGTCGAGATAAACCGGCACGTCAGCGGATTTGGCGCTGGCGACGAGCACCGGCACGCGCTCTGCCGCGCCGGCGCCGGGCCCGCCTCTGGCCCCTTTCGGCGCGGGCTGCCCCGTGGATACCGGCTGGGAGGCCGGCATGTAGTACACGCCCAGCACCGCCGCGATCACGAGCGCAGCAATCAACAACAGGCCGGCGCGCCGCTTGAGAGTCATTGCAGCCCATATCCCAGTGCGACGCCGGGCGGGAACCAGCCACCGCCCAGCGCCTGGTAGAGCGAGAGCACCGCTTGCAGGCGCGCAAGGCGCGAAAGCACGAGCGCGTCCTCGTTGGTGAACAGCGTCTGTTGTGTTTGCGTCACGACCACCAGATCGGTGACGCCTTCACGCAGTCGCGTCTCGGAGAGCGCAAAGGCGCGGCGCGAGGCGGCGACCGCCGCGGCGAGCAGCCGCTCGCGCTTTGCCTCATCGTCGATGGCGATGAGCGCGATCTCGACATCGCGAAAGCCGGCAAGGATGGATTGGCAATAGGCTTTGAGAAACTCGAATTGCCGGCCCTGCTGCAGCTGCAGATTTCCTTGCAGACGCAAGCCGTCGAAGATCGGCTGGGTGATATTCACGGCGACGTTGTAGAAGGCGGTCTGGGGGGTCAACAACAGCTTAAATATTGTGGCGTCGTAGCCGCCCTGCGCGGTGAGCGAAATCGTCGGGAAGAACGCGGCGCGCGCGGAGTCGATGCTCGCTTCGGCGGAGGCAAGATTGGTTTCGGCGGCGCGGATATCGGGACGCTGCAGCAGAAGTTGTGACGGCAAACCGGGGGATACGCGGGGAATGGTGAGCGCGTAGAGGCTGCCGCCTTTGACCAGGAGATCCTGGGGCGCGCGTCCCATCAGGACCGCGAGCACGGCGATGTTCTGGCGCAAGGTCTGATCGAAGGCCGGGATCGTGGCCCGCACCGTCGCGACGAGACTCTCCTGCTGGGCAACATCGAGGTCCGAGGCCGTGCCCTGCTGCGCGCGCTGCTGGATCAACGTGAGGATTCTGCTCGCCGCGGCAAGGTTCTGGCGCGCGATGCGCAGCCGGTCCTGGGAGACGAGAATGTTGAGATAGGCGGTGCCAACGCTCACGATGGTGGAGAGGACCACCACTTCCTTGTTGAACCGCGCACTGACGGCCGATTCCTCGGCGGCCTGGGAGAGGGCGCGGTTCTTCCCCCAGAAATCGATCTCGTAGGACGCATTCAGCGCAGCGCGGTAGTCGCCGATCTCCGTACCGCCGGTCGGCGAAACAACTGATGGTGTACTGGATCCAGCGCCACCCCTGCTTGGCGTCCTTGAGCGCGAGCCCAGGCCTTCGAAATCGAGCGTTGGCAGGAGCGGCGCGCCGGTGATCTTGGCCTGCGCATCCGCCTGCATGATGCGCCCCATGGCGGCGCCGATGTCGAGATTGGCGGTCTGCGCCTCCTCGATGAAGCGCGTGAGCTCGCTGGAATGAAAGCTGCGCCACCAGTCAAGCGCCGGAACGGCAGCGTTGAGACCCGCCGGAGCCGCGCGATACGCGGGCGGCACCAGCAGCGAGACGAGATCCGGCCGTTCTGTTTTCGGGAGGCATCCGGTGAGCATGGGCACGACCAGTAGTCCTGAAGCGAGAGCGGCAAACCCGTGCGAGCGCGCGGCGCGCCGTTCCGGCACACGCGTTCGCAACTCGAACTTCAGACCGGCTACCAACGCCACCTCCCCCCGTGAGCGCATTTTAGCAGCCCCCACGGACCCGATTAACTAAATAAAAAGACAGGTGGCGCGCTGGTCTGCGAATACGGCCTAAAAGCGCCGCCAATGTGGAAATGATGTGAGCGATGTTGGCTCGACAGCGACCGTAGCCCGGATTGAACGACCCGCCTCCGCTCGCGTCGCGAGCTGCGGCGGGTTTCAGTCCGCCGAAGCGCAGAGCGCGAAGGCGGAAGCGAAATCCGGGGCAAGCGCTCCCGGATTTCGCTGCTGCTCCATCCGGGCTATAGCCGCGCGGCGACTTGAGCTTGCCGCTCCGCCGCAGGTCGGGCCGCGGACATGTACCAATCGTAGATCTGCGCCCCGGTCCAGTGCAGCACCCCGTCGAACCGGCGCACGTGATCGTAGATTGCCTCGAGATATTTGATGCGGTGCGGCTGGCCGCTGATATAGGGATGGATGGCCATCGCCATGATTTTCGCGCGGTGGCGTCCTTCCTGATAGAGCCGCTCGAACTGATCGATGGCACGGGCGGCGAGATAGCCGCTCTCGTGATGCTGCACGATCATCATGCCGATATCGTTGATCTCGACCGTGTAGGGCAGCGTGACGAGCGGCCCCTCGGCCGTGTTGATGACCGTCGGCTCGTCGTCGTAGACCCAGTCGCCGATGTATTTCACGCCCGCGCGCACCAGAAGCTCGGGCGTCTCCAGGGTCTGCGTCAGTCCCGGCCCGAGCCAGCCGAGCGGCCGTTTGCCGGTGAAGCGCTCGAGAATATCCATGGAGCGCGAGATCATCGCCGCCGGGTTCTCCACCTTCTGAATGGGAATCTGGTCATAGCCATGCCCCATGAATTCCCAGCCCAGGCGCTTTGCTTCCTCGGCGACGCGCACGTAGTCCTCACACGTGCGGGCGTTGATGGCGAGCGTCGGCGTGATGCCGAGCCGCTCGTAGAGCTCGAAGAAGCGCCAGGCGCCGACCCGCATGCCGTATTCATGCCAGCTCCAATGCGGCACGTCGGGAAGGAGCGCAGCGCCGGTCGGCGCGGGCAGCACCTGACGCGGCATCGGCCGGCCGATGTCCCACACCTCGTAATTGGCGATGGTCCAGAACACGATGCGCGCATCATGCGGAAGTTTCAGCGACGGCCGGTCCACGATGGCAGAGAACTCGCAGCGTTCGCGCGGCAGCATCGGCGCCATTCCTAACCCTCCACTCGCCAGTTTCGTCATGATAGAGCCGCGGTGAAAGCGGTACCAGTAAGTTTGCGATGCAAAAACTCAATCTTGCCCACACCAAACCTTTCCCCTCGTTTGCAGCGGCACAGTACTCTTCGCTGCCGGTCACGATTGCGATCTTTGCGGTTGCGTTCGTCGCATTGTCATGGCCGTGGCTGTCGGGCGCCGTCACGATTCCGTGGGACGCGAAATCGCAGTTCTTTCCGGCGCTGCAGTTCCTCGCCACCTCGATTGCGCGCGGCGAGTGGCCGTGGTGGACGCCGAACGTCTTTGCCGGCTGGCCGATGATTGCCGACCCACAGTCTCTCCTCTTGTCGCCGCTGCACGTGGCCTGGGCAGCTTTGCATCCCGCGCTCACCCTGCACGCATTCGATCTGTTGACCTTTGCCTATCTGTTTCTCGGCGGGCTCGGCATCCTGCTGTTTTTCCAGGATCGCGGCTGGCATGCCGCGGGCGCGCTCGTCGGCGCATTGGCCTTTGCGTTCGGCGGCTCTGCGAGCGGACGCATTCAGCACACCATCCAGATCGTCAGCCTCGCCTACTTGCCGCTCGCGCTCTGGCTTTTGGCGCGTGCGCTCGAGCGCAGCTCCTGGCGCATCGGGTTTGCCGCCGGCGTGGTGATCGGGCTTTTGGCCGCCGGCCGTGACCAGGTTGCCTTGCTGTCGCTCTATGTGCTTGCGGGATTTGTGATTGCGCACTGGCTGATCGGCGCCGGTCGTGGACAACGGATGCGCGCGAGCGTGGCTCCTGTTTCGGCAGCGGCCGGAACGGCCGCGCTCGTCGCCATCGTGCCCGTCATCCTTTCGGCGCTGTTGGCCGCGCGCTCGAACCGGCCGGCGATCGAATTCGCCGACGCGGCGGCCGGCTCGCTGCATCCCGTGCATCTCCTGCAATTTGCATTTGCGGATTTGTTCGGCGCCATGGCCCCCGACGTCGAGTATTGGGCGCCGGAAAGCCAGTTCTGGGACGCGGCGTGGGGCTCGCCCGGGCTGTTTCTCTCGCAGAACATGGGACTGCTCTATGCGGGAGCGCTCACGTTTGCGGCGCTCGTCGCATTCGGCGCTATCCGCGGCCTTGCCTGGGCCCGCGAAATCCGGTTCTTCAGCATCGCCGGCGTACTGCTTCTGCTCTATGCGCTTGGCGCATACACGCCCGCTTTCGAGGCGATGTACGACGTGGTGCCGGGAGTGACGCTGTTCCGCCGTCCCGCGGATGCAACCTTCGTCATCGGCGCGCTTTACGCAATCATCGCCGGGTATTTTGTGCATTGCTGGCTTGTGGAGCGGGTGGGCGCGGCATTGCGTTGGCAGCGCATCGCCGAAATTGCCTGCGGGCTTTTGCTCGTGGCAACCGCGGTCTGGCTCGCGCATTCGGTGGTTGGCATATCAGTTGCTGTAATCCCGGTTGTGACCGCAATCGCGTTCACCGCGGGCGCAATCGCCGTGCTGCTGCTCGCGTGCAGCATCAATCGCACTGCGCCGGTTCTCGCAACAGCGCTCATCGCCGCCTTCATGGCTGTCGATCTTGGCTGGAACAACGCGCCGCATATCTCGACAGCTTTGCCGCCCGGCCAGTTCGAGGCCCTCACGCAAGGCACGCACAACGAGACCGTGCGGCTTCTGCACGCCAAGCTCGCCGAGACCGCTGCGCCCGATCGGCGCGACCGCGTGGAGCTGATCGGCATCGACTATCACTGGCCCAACCTTTCGCTCGCCCAGGACCTTGATCACGTGTTCGGGCACAATCCGCTGCGGTTGCGCCGCTTCTACGATGCAACCAACGTGGGAGACACGGTTGCGATTCCCTCGCAACGCACCTTCTCTCCGCTCTATTCCTCGTATCGGTCGGCTTTCGCCAATGTTCTGGGCGTGCGCTTCATTGCGACGGGCGTGCCGGTCGAGCAAATCGACGCTACGCTCGAGCCCGGCGATCTGCATCTGCTCGCGCGCACCAAAGAAGCCTATGTTTATGAGAATTTGCGCGCGCTGCCGCGCGTGATGCTCATGACCGACTGGCGCATTGCGGATTTCGATGAGGTCCTGCGCAGCGGCTGGCCGGCGGTGGACCCAGGCAAAACAGTGCTGCTGCAGCGTGCGCCGTCAGGCGTGTCGGCCGGCGCGTTCAAAGGCGGCAGCGCGCGCCTCCTCCGCTACGCCAATACGGAAGTGACCGTCGAAAGCGAGGCTCCTGCGCAAGGGGGAATTCTCCTTCTCAATGACGTGTGGCATCCGTGGTGGCGCGCGACCGTGGACGGCAGCGAGGCGGAGATTCTGCAAGCAAATGTCATCTTCCGTGCCGTCGTGGTCCCGCCCGGCACCCACATCGTGCGCTTCACATTCCATCCGTGCATCGGAGCTTTGCACGAGCTCACATCCAGATTGAGGCAGGGCGCGTCATGACCAGGGCCGCCATGCCCCTATGCTGCGCGTTCGCTGTTCTGATCGCGATTAATAGCGTTGCGCGCGCCCAGGGGAAGCTCGAGGCGCATTACGCCATGACGTTCGCGCGCGTTTCGGTCGGAGAGATCAACGCGACGTTCGAGCTCAAAGAGAGCGAGTACAGTAT
>JBKPOZ010000092.1:0-17288 GCA_046733355.1 Pseudomonadota bacterium
GTCCCAGCGTCTATCACAATGGGGATACGATGCAGGCGGTCGCCGCCGAGGGGATAACCTACAGTCTCGACCAGATGGACTCGGATATAATTTCGCGCCTGCAGACGCCGGAGGGCATCCTCACGCTCCTGCCGTACCCGACCGGCACCGTCGACATGGGTCAGTTTCTGGCCCGCATGAAATCGCCACGCGAGCTCGAGACGCTCTGGCTGGATTACGTGTCGGAGCTGGCGCGCGAGGCGCACGCCAATCCGGCACGCGATGCGACAACAGTCGTTATCGGGCTGCATTCTTTCGTCGTGGGCACGCCCGATGGTGCGGCGGCCATGCGCCGTGTTCTTGCTCAGCTGAAGAAAGACGACGCCGTTTGGCTGACTGACACCGAAGCAATCCTGCGCGCGCCTGGTGTACAGTGACCGAGCTGCTCGCCGCGAGGATGACGTTGCTTGCGGGTGCCCTGATGAGAGGCCATCATGCGCAAATGTTCAGCCGGCTTTCCGGCTGGATCGGTGTTTTTTTTGCCATGGTGAGCGCCGTGCAGGCCGCTGAGCTTCAGGTGATTGCCGGAGGCGGGATTGCGGCTCCGTTGACCGAGATCGTCGCGCAGTTCGAGCGGGCGTCAGGTCACCAGGTGGTCGTCCGCTACGGCACTGCGCCGGAGCTGATCAACATGACGACGAGCGGCAGCCCGTTCGATATGGCGGTGGTGCCGCAGGACGTCCTCAGGGATGCCGCTGCGCGCGCTCGCTTTACGCCAGAATTACCGCGTGCTGTGGCTCGGGTCGGCATCGGTATTGCCGTCCGCAAGGGCGCGGGCAAGCCCGACATCGGCACGCCTGCAAATCTCAAGCAGACGCTGCTTCAGGCCAATTCGGTTGCTTCAATACCAGCGAGTGCCACAGGCACACAGCTGGCCGGGATCTATGAGCGGCTTGGCATCACGGAAGAGATGAAAGCTAAAACAAAGCCACAGCCTTCGCCTGCAAGGGTCGTCGAGGCGGTGGCCAATGGCGAGGCCCAGCTCGCGATTTTCGGCGTCAACATATTGATGGATCCTCGTCTGGACCTGGTGGGCCCGTTGCCGGCCGAGCTGCAGCGGGAGGTCGTCTACGCAGCGGCCATCGCGGCAAACAGCAAAGCGCCGGAAGCTGCTACGGCGTTCGTTACGTATCTGTTCTCCCCGCCGGCTGTCGCCGTATTCAAGGCCAAAGGCATGAGCCCGGGCTGAGCGGGTGCGCCAACTGCGGGCCGTCACCGCCTGGGTGCGCTTCGCCGAAGCGTTTGCGTATGACGACGAGACGCAGATGTTCAGTCTCAATAACCCGCATTAGCCGGGCGTACTTGTGTAGCCCGCATGAGCGGAGCGAAATGCGGGAAAGCCCCGGATATCGCTGCGCTCATCCGGGCTACGACTTTGAACCTACAGCCACGCGAGGACGGCATGGGCCAAATAGAGAAAAAGGCTGCCGCCCAGGAGAGCAAGCAGCGCTGCCAACGCGATATCCAGCTCTGTCCCGGCACCGGCGTGAGAGTTTTCGCTGTCGATCTTTTTTCCGGTAACGAATAGCCGAGCGGCCGCCACAACGACCATGATCGTGCCGAGGACGATGAATGCCAGTCCTGCAAAATTCGCGAATTGCTGACCGCCAGCGGATGGGCCGCCAGCGCCCTGGCGCGCAGCGGCCTTCAGAAACAAATCGAACCGCTCGATGATGAAACCGAATGCCATCACGGCAATGGCGGTGCGCACCCAGGCCAGGAATGTGCGCTCGTTCGACGCATGGTCCCCGAAGTTTCTGATCATGGTTTTCCCCTGCTGATTTCACCATACCTTCCTGGAGCATGATCTTTTCCGAAACCGGTTCCGATTTTCGGGATCCTGCTCCAGGCTCACTCGCCCTCTCCCTGGGCGGCCTTCGTCCCTTCCGGCGTAGGCGCCCCCTTCAATATCCACTCGAAAGCAACCGCGATGAGCGCGCCAATGAGCGGGCCGACGATATAGATCCAGGTGGTGCGTAAATTGCCCCTGACCAGATCCGGCGCCACGGAGCGCACGAGGTTCATCGACGCGCCGCTGATCGGCGCCGCCCACATGCCGGCGAGCGCGATGTAGGCGCCGACGGCAATGCCCGCATTGGTCCCCACGTTGCGCGCTCCCGATGCCGTGCCCAGGATCGTGTTGACGAGCCCCGCGGTGAGCAGCACTTCGATAAGCAGGGCTTGCATATTGCTCACATGCGCGTGCGGCGTTGTCGCGCCGAGATCTCCGACAACTCCGAACATGTCCTTGAGAAAGAATGCGGCGGCAACTCCGCCCAGGAACTGCGCGGTCAAATATCCGGGAACGCGCCGCCACGGAAAATTTCCCCGTACCGCAAAGGCAAGCGTCACCGCGGGATTGATGTGCGCGCCGCTGACCGAGCCCATGAAATAGATGATGCTCATCACCATCAGGCCCGGCGCAATGGCGGCGATCGGCTCCGTCACCTTGCCGTCGCTGTACGCGTCAACCACAACCGCGCCTGCAGCAACGACAACGAGCAGGAAGGTGCCCCACAGCTCCGCGAAAATGCGGCGCCATTCGCGCGACGTGTCTAGAAAGGCCTGTTCCGGGTCCTCGGCATGCCGGCGCCTGTCCGCCAGCTTGTTTTGCTTGGATTTTGCCGGTGCTTTCATGTCATGCGCCCCCGCACAAAGCCTTGCGATAAACGTGGAGTTTTGAATGAACGCATACGGCACGGCAAGAGGCGTGCGGGCGAGGTCTATCCTCCGGCCTGAGCGCGACCAAGGGCGAACTGCCCGACCGGACCCTCGACGTGAAATTCAATGCCAGTCATCTTCGCGAACAAGTCGATGTTGGCGATGCCGATTGCGCAACCACCCAGTCCCATGTCGGTCGCCATCAAATAAAACGTCTGCATCAGAACGCCGGCGTCCTTGAGGACGAGCGCATAGGCAAGCGCGCTATATTTCCACGCCACGCGGCCGAAGCGCGCCGCAATCGTGATCACGATGTGCGGCGGGGCGGCGACGCCCATCGCGTATGCGGCCCCTCGCAACGTCGCTCCCAGCTCCTCCGCGCCCACCGCGATCGGCACCAGCGCGTGCGCGCCGGCATCGTAGTGATAGAAGCCGCGGTCGAGCCCCTCGCATGCATGCACGGCGAGATAAAGCTCGAGCTCGTAGCCGGCACCCGCTGACGGATAAGGCCGCGGCGCATAGTCGCTGCCATCGGCTGCTTCCACCTCGCTCGGGCTGGGCGAGGTCGACTGCACGCGAGCCGTGTCACCGAGAAAGCGAGCCAGCTCGGCAAGCGTGATCGGCCTGCGCTCGTCGAACAGGCGCGTCGAATGCCGCTGCTGGAGAAGGTGTTTCAGCGGCGATGATCTGGCGGCACTTGCCGCCCTGAATTTGCGTAAAGCGACCTTCTTTCCGGGCCAGCCGGGGCGCACCGCCGGGAGCGGAGCCGTGTCGCCCGCGTGCGGATATGTTCCGCCGAGCGGATTGGCATGGCGGCCTTCCGTGCTGCGCGCGTGGAAAAGAAGATCGTGAAAGTCCCAGAGAGCCAGCGTAGTATCGCCCTCCTGCCGGCGCAGGCTGCTGCCGGAGCGGGCGTCGATCTTGATGAGAATGCTGCTATCGAGGAGCAAAGAAAAAAGCTCGATGCCGGGAAAATCCGGATTGTGTCGCAATCGTTTTATGGCGTGCGGCTGCGACAACGCGGCCAGCATGCCCGCAAGCGCGGCATCGCCTATTCTGAACAACGCGCCGGCGCGGGGCGATTCCAGAACCAGCTCGTGCGCCCGCCGCCGCATATAGGCGAAGCGCGAGAGCACAAGCACGTCTGTATTGCGCAGCGGTGGCGTGTGCGGCCAGTAATCGGGCATTTGCGGCTCGATCACCACCTGCGCTGCGTCACGCCCGGACCCACGCAGGCAAAACTCGATCAATCCCGATCTGGCCAATTGCCGGACCAGCCGATCGATCTCCTTGCCGGCCCTGGAGCGGTCGGATTGCAGCGAGCGCAGCGGAACGCCTGGGCGCAGCTCCTGCGCACGCTGGAGACCGCGCGCGCTCAACTTTCCGAGCGCAGGCGCATGGCCGTCGAAGCAGGCGGCAAGGCTGCCATCCGCGTTTGCTTCGAGCCTGACGCGCTCAATGAGCCGGGCGAACAGCGTTGGCACCGATGAACGCATGGGGTTCGATGTGCTCAAAGAGCGAGGCGATCGCATTTGCCTGATGCGTGCTCCAAACGATAGACGGCAAGTACATCGCGGTCTGCGACGCTTGTAGGGGCGGGTTTTAAACCCGCCCTCGCGCCCCAGTCTCGATTCGAGAGAATTGTCGCCATCAGCGGCTCAGTTGAAATTTGTCTGGTAGCTCTCGACCGGTGATCAATGTCGGAAAAGGGCAGGTTTGAAACCCGCCCCTACAAGAGCGACCGCCGTGGTCCGGCTCCATCTTTGTGATTTGGGCGATACCTTGCTCATGCGATAGGCCTGCCCACAACGGGTGTGGGGACGCACCGTTCACGTCTGTGGGTGCAGCGGATTGAGCTCGCTTTCCGCCAGCGGCTCTTTTCGCAATCCGAGCTTGACCGGCACATCATAAAGCCGGCCCGGCGCAAAGCGGCGATAGAAATGCCGCAGGCCCGGAACAATCACCCGCACCACCGGCGCCTCGATGTCAGGACGCGTCTGATCGAGGACGAGAAAATCGAGACCCGCACGCTTAGTGACATCCTCGCATGCGTTCACCTGCTCGCGCGTATCGAGGCGCACGAATTTGCCCCCGCCGCCGCCTTGCATCGCGCGCGTTCCGCTGGGGACCAAATAGCCATGGTCCTGCAGCCGGAAAGGAGGCGTCCGCTCGTGGTCCGCCTGCCCGGGGCTTTGATGCCGGCCGCCCATGAGACCGATCGAGAGGAATTGATTGAGCTCGGTGAGCGCGCGCAGGAGCGCGATGCGCGGATCGAAATGTGCGCCGGAGCCGAAGTCGATGAATTCCCGGGAATTCTCCATCCAATGCGCGATGGACACGAAGGTGGGAATGCCGAGATCGCTGGTGACGTCGAGCACCCAGATATTGCGTCCGGTTTCGCCAAATTGGGTGCGCAGGTCGCGCACGTAGGGATCATCGATCTGATCGAGATCCACTGCCGCGCGCTGCACCCGGTTGTACCACCAGATCGCATAGGCGTCGCGCTCCACGAGCTCGAGGAATCCCTGGACGATTGCCTCTTCGCGGGTATTGCCGGCGGCGCAGCCGTTCGAATCGGCATGGAAGTGATAGCCTGCCGGACCATCGCGGTAGAAAAAATAGAGAAGCGTGGTTGGAAGATACCTGAAGGCCTGGTCGCGCAGCGACCAGACCGGCGACCATTCGACGCGGGCCGACGGATCGAAGCGTGCCGGCACTGCCTGCACGTGATCCGACAGGCCTGCTTGCGGCGGATGCCGATATTGCGCATCGCTGAACAGCAGCACGTCATTGGGATGAATCGCCTCGCCCGCGGCAAAATCGGAAAAACGCCGGCGGCGTCGGATCTCGTCGCCCTGAAAGATGCCGGAATAGCGCTCGATCGCCTCCATCAACGCGCTCGCTTCCCCCTGCTCGGCGGTGCTCCCCTTACCGAAGCTGCCGCCGCCGAGGCCTGCCCTGAGCTCGTCGACGCTCTGCGGGCGCGACGAGAAATTGTGCGTAGCGAAATAGTTCGTGTTCAGCGGCAAGTCGGCCTGTATGCGCTCGAGCCGCGACACGACGCCCGTGAGCGGACTCACATGCTTGCGGAAGTGCTCGACTGTTGCGCGGGATGAAATGCTGCGGTAGCCGCCGCTCGTCGTGACGAGCTTCGACCCGGTGCGGAGCTCGATGGGCGCGGGCGCGCGGCCGGGGTTGCGCAATTTCTTTTGCCCGCAAGCGGGACACTGCGGACGCTTCGCCACGTAGTGGCGCGCGATTGTCGAGCCGAGGAGATCGAGGCTGGTGATGTGATCGCGCAGGTCGGTACGGAAATCGGTGGCAATGGCCTTTGCGATCTCGATGGCCGCGAGCTCGATGCCGCTCCCTCCCACTGCGCCCCGAACAAGAGGCGAAACGGCGAGTGGACGCGCCGCTCCGCGCGCAAGCAGCGCCTTCACCTCGCGGTTGCGTTGCATGCGCTCCGCAAGACACATCCAGCAGGCGCTTTCGCGCGGACGCAATACCGGCCCCACCAGGGGAAAAATACCCGCCGGCTGCACGAGCAGCCAAGGCGTTCGCTGCAGCAGATGCTGCCGGTTCAGCTCCGCCAGACGCGCGTCGAGATAATCGCTCACCATCGTGATGGTAACGTCGGCGGAGCGCTTGACGATGCGGGCGCTGAGAGACTCGAGCGCAGCGCTGAGCTCGCCTGCACCATCCACATCCATTGCGTGGATGCGCACGCGGCAGCTCTGAAGCTTTGCTTCCGCCGCCTGCGGCGAGAGACCGAGGCTTGCCCAATACGCGGCCGAAATCCCGGGCGTTGGCGTTCGCGGCACGACGAAGCGGCGGTCGACCAGCCGTCGCAACGCTTCCTCTATCTTGTCGCGCGGAAAGTCGCGCGTCAGCTCATGGGCGATCTCACGGAAGCTTCGTTTGCTTTTGGCAATTGCGCAGGCGAGCGCACAATAAAGCTCGCCGTGCAGAAAGAACTTGCGGTCCTCGGAATAGAGGCAAACGGTATTTCCCGGAAGCACGTAGACGGTGAAATTCGGCGCGAACCGCGGAACGTCCTTGCTCTCGTGCTGCGGCAGCCGGCTGCGCTGTTCACCGCTCATGCGTTGAATGGTCGGTCGATCCCCGGACCCGTTGGTCCCCGCGAAAGCGGGGACCTGACTGTTTTACTGCTGGATTCCGCCGGCGCGGGAATGCGCGGAAGAGAGAGCACGGAGTCAAGGGTGTGCGCTAGCACACGCGGCAGAATCCCCACCACCAGCAGCAGCCGCAACCTCCGCAGCCGCATCCTCCGCAGCCGCATCCTCTGCAACCTCTGCAGCCTCTGCCACAACCTCTGCAGCCATGACAGCCTCCGCAGCGGCAGCCGCGGGCAAGCTGAATGGGGGCCGTTTCAGCGTCCTCCTTGTCGAATACGTAGAACGTGCTCAGGCTGACGTCCGAGATCTCCTCCTCATTGAGCGTGATCTCACGACCGGGCAGCGGCACCTTGTCCTGCGACGGTATATCCACTGCTGCGGCGTTTGCTGCCGACGTGCCGCCCGCCAGCGACAAAGATACGCCGACGAGCCCGAGAACGGGCACAACTTCCTTGCGGCGTGTTCGCTTCGAAGCCTGTTTTCTCTTTGGCATGCAAGACCTCCATGCCTGCCAGCAAAAGAGCTAGCGAATATCTGACCTGCCGATGTTTGTCGCCCGTGTCGCTATTGGTACGCCCGGTACGGACGGCTTGCAAGAATTATGCACGGGTAGAGAGGCAACCATTGTGTCGAGTTCCTGAACGCTCGTTCATCAACGAGAGCATCGCCATCGCACGCGATCCGCCGTGCGATGGCGTCAGCGACAACAATCTTGGCCCGCATGCAGTTCCGTCCCTGGTGCCGGGATTCAGCTGCGAGGCGCTATTCCTGTGTTGAGCACCTCTGGATTGACCACATTGATCGGCCTGCCCGTCGCAAAGGCGAGGATCTGATCGAAAACGTCCGTGAACTGGATCTCGTATTCCTCGCGCGTGACATAACCGACGTGCGGCGTTGCGACCACCTGGCCGAACTGCAGCAGCGGCAAACGAGGATCGCGCATCGGCTCATGCTCGAACACGTCGACGGCCGCATAGCCAGGCCGTCCCGCGCGGCGCGCGGTCTCGAGGGCGCCTGCCTCGATCAGCCCCGCGCGGCTGGTATTGACCAGCATGGCATCGGGCCGCATGCGCGCAAGGTCGTCGGCTTTGACGATTGCGCGCGTTGCGGGAACAAGCCGCAGGTGCAGCGAGATGATGTCGCAGCTTTCGAAGAATTCCGCTTTGCTCCGTGCCGCGACGTAGCCGTCCGCGCGCGCTCTTTTCAGCGAATCCTCACGCCCCCATGCCATCACCTGCATGCCGAACGCCCTGCCATAACCCGCCACCGTTGCGCCGATGCGCCCGTAGCCGAAAATGCCGAGCGTTTTGCCTCGCAGTGTCCTGCCGACTCCGATCTGCCAGTTGCCGGATTTGAGCGACGTCATTTGCTGCGGAAGCTGGCGCGCTGTCGCAAGAATGAGCGCCCAGGTGAGCTCGGCAGTCGAGTAGGACGGCGTGCCGGCATGCAGGTCGGACGACACGACTATGCCGAGGCGTGTGCACGCTTCGATATCGATATGCGGATAGACGCTGCGTTGACTGATGAGCTTGAGCCTCTTGAGCCGTTCAAGCAGGGCGGCCTCAATCTTCGTGCGTTCGCGGATGAGCACCAGACATTCAGTCTCCTTCAGGCGCTCTGCAAGAGCATCGGTTTCCTGCACGTGGTCGTTCCAGACCGTAACCTCATGGCCCTTGAGCTTCTGGAAGCAGGCGAGCGTGCGCAGCGTGTCGAAATAATCGTCCAGGATGGAAATTTTCATGCCACACGCTCGCGAAACGGACGCGGTGCTCCAGCGCCGGGCAGAGTTGACGATAAAACTACTACTCGGCCCTGGCCAAAGTCAGTACCGTGCCTTCAATGCTGACCCTCTATTCCTATCCGGAGCTGTTCGGCGTTGCCGACAACAATCCGTATGGGCTGAAAATTTTTGCTTTCCTGCGACTCGCCGGCGTGCCGTTCCGGCATGAGCATATTTTCGACGCCTCGTCGGCTCCGCGCGGCCAGCTGCCCTATATCGTCGACGATGGAGAGGCGATCGGCGACAGCGATACCATTATCGCTCACCTCATTCGCAAATACCGGCTGACGAACGACAGCGCGCTTACCGCGCAGCAGCGCGACATAACTCATCTGACCACGCGTATTACACAATCAAGGAGATCGGAATGGCCGCTTACTGGTCGGCGAGCACGTCATCACAGACCTGCAAAATTCGACGTGTATCTGCGCCAGGTTCTACCGATGATCGAGCGCTTCGGCGGTCGTTATCTCACGCGCGCCGCGTCGCATGAAGTGCTGGACGGGCACTGGCGCCCGGATCGAGTCGTGGTCATCGAGTTTCCCGACATGGCATCAATTCGGGCGCTCTACCATTACCAGCCGCTCATTGCGCTTCGACGCAGCGCCGCGACCGATGTCATCATCGCAGTTGAAGGAAAATAATCGTCCTATTCAAACTTGTGCTTCGCCACTTGGCCGCCGCCGGCCCCAGCTCAAGCAGCTGCATGGTATGATGGCGCGCAATGCGAATGCCCGAGCTCCGCGGAGCGTCGTCGACGGGCCGATGGCAAGTAGCAAGTGTTCTCAGCCCATCGGCTCGTCGGGCAGCAACCTCGGCACCGTTCCAGGGTACCTCCCGGAAGTCTTATGGGCGACGAAACGCGGACCGCAACGCCTGACTGTGAACCTACGGACGGGAAGCCGCGACTAACCCCCCGGAGTACTCGGGGGAGTTCCCATGAAAAATGCGACCTTATTGACGGCGGACCGCACCACCCATGTCAAGATCGTGGCCGTGGCGCTCGCTTTGGCGACCCTGGTCTCCGGGATTGCGCTCGCCGCGCGGGTCAACGTGGCGCACGGCCAGGGAGAGGCTACGGCGCTGATAGCGACTACGGGCCAGAGCGTTCGCTGACCGCCGGCCTACGCCGCGTAATCCGGCTGTTCGCGATCGAGAATGCGCCTGAGCGCCGAGAAGTGCCGTTCCGCGGGGCTCGGTCCGTCGTAAAACCACGCGCCTCCGATATCCTTCTTGGTCTTCTCGACGACCGCCTGCGGCAATTGCTTCAGCGGCTGGCCGGTCCACATCGCGTAAATCTGCACCTGCGCGGCCCGCTCGAGGTAATAGAGCCGGTCGTAGGCATGGGCAACCGATGGACCGACCGTGGTTACCCCATGGTTGGCCATGAACAGCACCGTCTTGTTGCCGATTACGCGCGCGAGGCGCTCGCCTTCCTCAGGTTTGAAGGCCGGACCCGTGTACTCATCGTCATACGCGATCATGTCCATGAGGCCCACTTCCGTCTGGCCGATCTCCTTGATGCGTGGATCCTCGAGGCGCGTAAGCGCGCTGGCAAAAGGCATATGCGTGTGGAAGACGGCCTTCGCCTGCGGAAGCGCCTTGTGAATGGGCGCGTGAATGCAATAGCAGGAGCGCTCGACCTCCCCGGCACCGCGCTTCACCTCGCCATCGTCGATGCCGACCTCCATGAACAAGGAGGCCTTGACCTCCGACCAGTGCAGGCCGAAGGGGATTTGGTAATAGCGGTCGGCTTTGCCTGGGACCGTGTAGGTGAGGTGGTTGAAGATACCCTCGTGCAAACCATGCATGACAGCGAGCCGATGCGCCGCTGCGAGATCGACGCGCGCCTCCCATTCCGCGGCACTGCATTCGTCCCGGCTCGTGCGCGAGACCTGGAATTGCATGGCTGATCTCCTTTAAGCCTCGGCCACCGGCACAAGGTTAGCTGCATAAATGACCGGGAACGAGATGACCAGAACCGCGCCGGCATCGCGGGCTTGCATTTTGCGCAACGGCATTCGGCAGCTCGTCGGGCTATGATGTCGATGAGCTCCAATCCGCGTTGAGCAAGGGTGCTGCGCGCGTGACGCCTATGTCGACCCGCAGCAGTTATGGATGTGGACCCCAGGGCGCTGCGGTAAGCAGCTTAACCTCCTGTGTCATGACGAGCGGGCGAAACTTCGCAGCAAAGCCGTCCACGAAGTCCTTGTTGGCGAAGACCCCTGCCCAGTGCTTCCGCCGATCGGTGTCGTCATCAAATTTCCAGAGATGGACGAGTTGGTTGATCACCCCAGTGTCGGCCTGGAAGTAGCCGACGAGCTTCCTGTCATAGCCGCCCTTCTGGAGCGCCGGAAAACCGAGCTCCTGGTAAAGCTTCGTCGCTTCCCCCATCTTGCCGACGTGGAGTGTGTACGTTCGCAATTCGTACAGCGCCATCAAGGATTCTCCCGGTTCCCGCCGACCCGCAGACCTTATCCCAATATCATCGATGGCCGAGAGCTGCGACGAGCAGACATCGGGGTGAGGCGGTCAACCCAACCTGTCCTCTGAGTTAAAGAATTCCAGCCAGAATGGCGCCTCCGGCGATTGCAATTGCACCACCGCTGACCTGAATAATTCGGCGACGATATTTTTTGCGTGCATGGGCAGTAGCCGTGCCCAAAGCTATGCCCACCGCATGAAGTAATGCGGTCGCGCACACAAAGCCGGCACCATAGGTGAGCGCGTCTACGCTCTGGGCCATTTCTGTTCCGTGCGCATGGCCATGAAAAATCGCGAAGAAGCCAACCAGGCCCATGGCGCCGAGAGTCGGTGAATGAAGTTGCAATGCGATCGCCAGTCCTAATACGACGACCGACATTCCGATACCGATTTCCACGAACGGCAACCATACGTCGGCCATGCCGAGCAAGCACGCAATGGTCATCATCGAGAGGAATGTGAGCGGCACCAGCCATAATGCCCTGCCGCCAAGATGAGCGGCGAAAAGGCCTACGGCGACCATCGCAAGAATGTGGTCAGTACCACCCAGCGGATGAGAGAAGCCGTCTACAAAAGTGTGCGTGTGGCCCGCGCCAACATGGGCTGACGCGGAACAGGGAATGATTGCAAGAACAAGGGCACACAGCCGCAAGACGTTGCGAGTCATGATCCGTTCCTTCTTCATGGGGGCAGCCGGCCACTTCGCAAACTTCTCGAGGAGCAGCACCGGAGCACAGAACCGGAAGGTGCCGCAGCAGATGCCCTTATTCAATCACCTCGCGGGCACGTCCGAGCAGTGTGATCGTGAGACCGAGAGCCGGTGACTCGTGGTAACCATTCACCACATTTTTTTGCTCCCCCGCTCGCGCTGCTGAACGATTATTGCCGCAATCGCCATGCTTCCTGCCGCGCGCGTCGGGGGACGCCCAGTGCCGCCGGAAGTTGTGCCGGAGGCGAGGTGTCGAGGGAGCGGGGGCGTATTGATTCAGTGGGGGATGCGGGCGATTCCGCTTGGAATCGCGGCGGCGCTTTCAGGCTTTGTCCTTGGATTGGCAGGAATGCGGGAAGATCCGGCGGACACCGGACCGGCCCCTCCGAACGCTTCCGTTTTCGGCACCATCCATCCCGACATTTTCCGCTTCCGCGCGCCCGTTGGCTCTACGGTAGCCGTGGGGCGGCTGCAGCTGGCAAGCCTCGAGCCCCGGCTCGCGGTTCAAGTCGCATCGGATGCCGCTGACCGGTTTGGGGGCCGGGCATCCGCATTGCCGTGTGGCAAGGCCTGGCTCGACGAGCCGTCGGACAATTTCGAAGACCGCGTCGCCTTTTTCGACAAACCCATGGAATCAGCGGATGACTGTCCGGCATCTTTTGACGCCAGGTTCGCCTCGGCCGTGCCGGTGCGTGCCGGGGCTCCGCAGCGGGCCGCTACCTATGTGACTGCCTCGGTCGAGCTGCAGTCCGCACCCGATCTCAAGCTTGAGCCCCGGCGAGGCGATGCGCCGAAAGCGCCTGCATCGATCGTGCGGCGCAAGGAGGTGCCGGCACTCGAGGACGACGGCCGCACCGCCATCTACGATATCACCGCGCGCACCGTTTACCTGCCAAGCGGCAAGCGGCTCGAGGCACATTCCGGCCTGGGCTGGATGATGGACAACCCGCAGTATGCCAACTTGAGGATGCGTGGTGTAACCCCGCCGAATATTTACAACCTCACCTTGCGCGAGCGCTTGTTTCACGGCGTTCGCGCCATCCGCCTCAATCCAGTGGATGAGAGCAGAATGTATGGCCGCGCCGGCATCCTGGCGCACACCTACATGCTGGGTTCCAAGGGACAGTCGAACGGCTGCGTGTCCTTTGCCAACTATCCTGAATTTTTGAACGCCTATCTTAAAGGCGAAATTACCCGCCTCGCAGTGGTCGAGCGCCTCGAAACCACACCCGGCCGGCTTGCCGCAGGGCAGCTGCCGCAGTCGGTGAAAGAAATGCTGAAAGAGACGCGCAGCCGGCAGTATGCGGCCGCCGAGCGCTGAGCCGCGGCGCTAGCGAACTCCGATCCGTTCAGGAGGCGCCCTGCTGCCCTTCCGACTCGCGCATGGCGCGGTCGACGAAAGCCTACAGCGGCGGCAGGTCACGTTCGGCAATTTGCCACAGTAGGATTGTATCAATGCGGTGATAGGCATGGCGCAGGCGATTGCCAAAATCCGCCATGCCCTGCCAGTCGATGTCCAGCGCCTGCGCCTTCAGCGAATCGGGCAGGCGACGTGACGCTTCGCATATAATCTCGAGCGATCGCTCAACGGCCATGCGCCGAAACTTGTCGGCGGCAAAGTTCGCAGCGGTGCTTTCGCGCAACAAGACTTCTATGTCGTTGATCGCGTCCCGAATATGCACGAGTCGATCACCCACTGTGGGAGGCATGATCAGAACACTTCGATAATATCGTCGGCGATGCGCTCTGCGAACCGCGGCTCCAGCGATCGGCGCATTTCTGCTTGCGTCGGGATTCCGGTAGCGTGTTTTATGGCGCGCTCAACGGCCACGAGATCGAGCCCCGAGAATTTTGCCTCGGAATCGACCTCGATCAGAACATCAAGATCGCTGTCGTCGCGGGCATCTCCGCGAGCGCGGGAGCCGAAGATAGCAAGCCGAGTCACACCCTCCGACCGCAGCAGCGGAGCGGCCTCGCGCAGCTTGGTTACGATTTCATCTCGGGTCATGTGCAGCTCGTTTCTCCGGCGCGTGTTCCCAAATTGTCATCTCGGCTGAACATATATTCTCACGCATAATCGGGCTATCAAGTTCTTGGGCCATTCCTGTAACGTGTCATCTGTGCCCGCCACGTCTGGGAGGATAGCTCATGATTCGCACAACAATGTTCATCTCGATGGTGGCCGCAGCCGGGGGCTGGCTGGCTGGTGTCTTGCTGCCGCCCATTGCGGCGAGCAAGGAGACGCGCTTTCCACAACTCACCATGGATCAGCTCACCGACGCACAGCGGCCGCTCGGCGAGCAGATCATGAAAGTATCGAGCGTCGGCCTTGGGGGTCCCTACAACCCCATGCTGCGCAGCCCGGTTTTCGGGCAGAAAATGTTCGATCTGCTTTATTACCTGCGCTGGCAGACGTCCGTTCCGCTGAAGCTCAATGAGTTCGCCATTCTGATCATCGGGCGGCAGTGGCGCTCGCAGGTGGAGTGGTTCGCACACGCGCCGCTGGCCATCAAGGCGGGCTTGGCGCCGGAAATTGTTGCCGAGCTCAAGAGCAACAAGCGTCCCTCAAACATGCCGCCCGAAGAGGCGGCGGTGTATGACTTCGTGACCGAGCTCACGACCCGCCATGCCGTCTCGGACGATACCTTCGCGCGGGCGAAACGGCTGCTCGGTGAGCAGCAGGTTGTCGATCTCACTGCAGTCGCCGGCACCTACGTGACGGTCGCGATGATGCTCGCGATGGCCGAGGAGAGCGTGCCGGCGGGAAAGGAGCTTCCCTTCAAGCCCGGCGAGCCCTGAGCAAGTGTAGGGGCATTTTATGAGCGGCAGGAGACGCAGCTTCTTTGGTTGGGGATACGAGGGCGAGCCCGTCTCGGCGCAAGAGCTGGGCTGGTTCGAGCGCGCCTGGTCGCAGCTTTTTCAGGTCGATCGCTTCGAGCCGGCGCCCCTGCCGCGCGCAGAAGAGATCAGCCTGCGCGCGCCGAGGGTCTTGCTGCCTGCCGTCTTTGCCGCATTTTGCACTGACGCGAAATACGATCGGCTGCTCCACTGCTATGGCCGCTCGGTGCACGACCTCGCGCGGATGATCCACCGGCGCGATTTTTCCAATCCCCCCGATGCAGTCGCTTATCCGCGCGACGAGGCGCACATCCGCGCGCTGCTGGACTGGTGTGGCGAGAACGATGTCGCGGTTGTTCCTTTTGGCGGCGGCTCGAGCGTTGTGGGCGGGGTCAATCCACCCTCGGACGGGCGGCATCGCGGCACGCTGACCATCGATCTGAAAGAGCTCAATCGCGTGCTCGAAGTCGATACAATCTCGCAGGCAGCGCGCATCCAGGCAGGTGTTCTTGGCCCCGACCTGGAAGCCCAGCTCAAGGCGAGCGGGCTCACCATGCGCTTCTTCCTGCAGGCGTGGGAGTTCTCGTCGCTCGGCGGCTGGATTGCGACGCGCGCGGCCGGCCATTACGCGACCGTCTACACCCAGATCGATGATCACGTGGAAAGCCTGCGCGTGGTTACGCCGGCCGGCGTGCTGGCGACACGGCGCTGGCCGACGTCGGGGGCTGGCCCCAATCCCGATCGTCTCTTTCTGGGTTCCGAGGGCGCCCTCGGCATCATCACCGAGGCATGGGTGCGGCTGCACCGGCGCCCCGTCTTTCGCTCCGCGACGACGGTGCGCTTTTCCGATTACGTGAAGGCGGTCGAGGCGGTGCGCGCCATCAGCCAGGCCGGGCTTTATCCTGCCAATGCTCGCCTGATCGAGCGCGAGGAGGCGAGATTTACCGAAGCCGGTGACGGCACGCACGACATTCTGGTGCTGACCTTCGAGTCCGCGGACCACCCTCTCGCGCCCTGGATGTCTCGCGCGCTCGAGATTTGCGGCGATCACGGCGGTGAATGGGATCGCGAGGCGCTGAGTGTCGATGATGCGCAAAAACGCGGCGCTGCGGGAAACTGGCGCGACAAGTTTTTGCGGGGCCCGTATCTGCGCGAGCACGCGATTGCGCGCGGGGTGATGCGCGATACCACGGAAAGCTGCGTGACCTGGGACCGCTATCTTCATTTCCAGTCGCAGGTGAAAGCGGCGACGCTGCGCGCCATCAAAGAAGTCACCGGCCGGCCGGGTACATGCACCGTGCGCTTCACCCATTTCTATCCGGACGGGCCGGCGCCCTATTTCACGTGGCACGCGTTAGGAGAGAAGGCCAAGCTGGTCGAGCAGTTCTGGGCGATCAAGTCGGCGGCATCGGAGGCCATGGTCGAGGCTGGCGGCACCATTACGCACCATCATGCGCTCGGCCGCGATCACCGCATCTGGTATGACCGGGAGCGCCCGCAGCTTTTTGCTGACGCTCTCAAGGCCATCAAGCAGCGCCTCGACCCGCACGCCGTCATGAACCCCGGCGTGCTGATCAACTGAGCCGCGGCACGCGTCGCTCCTCAAATGTGACGTTTCTGCCCGTTACAACGAGCGGTGGCATCCTCAAAGTGCTTCAGCGCTTCACTTTTCGGGCTGTCGGCGAGGCGTCGCCAGACGTAAATGGCGCTGAAGATCGCCAGCTCCTTCTGACTGTTATAGTAGTCGATGCGTTGATGTGCATAGCAGCGAAATTCGTTCGCCATGGCCAACAGGGCGTCGAGTTGCTGCTTGATTTGCGATTCAGTTTGCTCGCTGAAGGCGGGTTCAGGTTTTGCGATCGCTTCGGCCAATTGCTCGTTGAGAAGGCCATTCACCTCCATAAAGCAGTTGTGTATTCCTGCAAATATGAATTTTAGACTGTCTGGATTGAGATGCAGCTTTTGCAGCTCATCGGTGACTGCATTCAGGCAATTTATCTGACCGATTTTGGCACGCGATACTCTGAACTCCTCCTCTCCTTTGCCGGCCTGTGCAAAGACGGGCCTGTCAAGCGCATACTCGATCTCGCTTAGCAGGTGGTCATAATTCTCGTTCCACTGCTTGAGTTGTTCGTAATAGGATGCAAAGCGCTTCTGCTTGACATCCAGAACGACCTTGTGAAGGGAAATTTCACTCTCTTTGGACTCTTCGATTCTTTGTTGCGCCATGGCCCTTAGCGGCGAGAGCTCGGCGGGAGAGGTTTGCTTTTTGGCGTTGCTTTGCGCAGGCGCAGGGTCGGCAGCTTTCTGGGTCTTGTCTTGTGCCATTGCGGTTAGCGCGGCGACCTTGGCTTTCGCCAGGACAAGGTCCCTCAAGGAAGGCAGGAAAACGAGCATTGCATAGTGTCGAGTGCCAATTGCGGCTGCCGCATTTTCATATGTTTCTGCCGCCTTGTTCGCGACGTCGGTCACGTGTTGGATCCCGACCGAGTTGAACCAGCTGACATATTGGAACGCAGAGCTGAAAAGAATGGTGGCAAGACTCACGATCAGAGGCAGAACAATAGAATTGAAATGGAGAACTCTCGTTTGCCACGTAACTGCGCGCCGATTTGTTCGAGCTGGTCGGTTTGTACTTTGA
>JBKPOZ010000093.1:0-29181 GCA_046733355.1 Pseudomonadota bacterium
GCCCGCCACCACTGTCCGCGGCATGTCTGGCGTGAGCATCAAACGTTGAGGTAATCGCCCCTCAGCCGGCGGGGCGATAACGAAAACCTGATGCTCGGGGCAGATAGCCTTCTCACCAGCTGAGTTTTACAACAAAATCTGCCAAGATCGGACTCGGCAATGTGGATATCGCGCGGCTGAAGAAATCAATCGGCATCCTGGTTGACACCTATGGCCTGCCGCGCACGCCGGCAGTTGAGGAGATCTTCACGCCCGCTTTCCTCCCGCCGCTCGAAGAGCTGCCCAAGAAGGTGTTTTGATTACGCCTACGCTCGACTATCAGGCGTCATTCCGGCCGTGGCCTAAACGGCCGAGGGCCGGAATCCATAACCCCAGCCTATGGTTATGGATTCCGGGCTCGCCGCTACGCGGCGCCCCGGAATGACGAGTTGAGGGAAAACATGGATCTGAAGCTGGCCGGGCGGGTCGCCATCATCACCGGGCCCGCGAAGGGGATGGGGGCGGCGATTACGCGCGCGTTTGCAGCGGAAAGCGCGCAGCTCGCGCTGCTCGGTCGCGACACCGATGCAATCGCTCCCGTGGCGGATGAAGTGAAAGCGAAAGGCGCGCAAGCGATGGTAGTGCCCTGCGACGTCACCGATCCGGCGCAGTGCGATGCAGCGGCGAAAAAAACCAAGGATGCATTCGGGCGCATCGATATTCTCGTCAATGTTGCCGGTGGCTCGGGCCCGATCGGCAAGACGGGCGTCGAGACGACGCCCGGGGAATTCGATGCCATCATCGAGCTCAATGTGGCAGGCTGCTTTCATACGATGCGCAGCGTCCTGCCCACGATGATCGCGCAACGCTACGGCAAGATCGTCAATGTGGGCGGAACGTTCGGCATGCGCGGGCGCGCTGGCCGCATGGCCTATTCCGCGTCCAAGTGGGGGTTGCGCGGCATGACCAAAAGCTTTGCCCTCGAAGTCGGAGCGCACAACATAAACGTGAACTGCGTTGCCCCCGGCATGGTCGACGGCCCGCGCTTTCGCGAAAAAGTCTGCGCCGAGATGGCGGCGCGCCTCGGCATCAGCAAGGAGGAAGCGGCCGAGCGGCACGCCAGCGACTACGCGCTCAAGCGCGTGACGGCGGATTTCGACGTGGCCAATGCGTGCCTGTTTCTCGCGAGCGATGTGTCGCGCCAGATCACCGGGGTCGATCTGCCCGTCGACGGCGGCTGGGCAATGCTATGACCGACGCGGATCTGGTCATCCGCGGCGGCACCGTGGTGACGTCGGATTGCGCTGTCCATGCATCGATCGCGATCAAGGACGGCATCATCGCCGCAGTGGGCAATGAAGAAGCAATGCCGGCCGCGCGCGAGACCCTCGATGCGCGTGGACTGCATGTCCTTCCCGGCGCGATCGATGTGCATGTGCATTTCCGCGATCCCGGCTACCCGCATAAAGAGGATTTCGCAAGCGGCACGGCGGCGGCAGCCTTTGGCGGCGTCACCACCGTCTTCGATATGCCCAACACGGTGCCCGCCACGGGCACGCCGGAAGCGCTCGCCGCAAAATACAACATCGCGGCCGACAAGGCGCACGTGGATTTCGGGCTCTACGGGCTTCTCGGCGAGGACACGATCGAGCACGTGCCGGCACTGGTTGAGGGCGGTGTCGTCGCGTTCAAGCTCTACATGGGGAACACTTTCGGCAAAATTCCCTCGCCTTCGACAGGGGCCATGCTGGAGGCCTTCGAGGCCGTGGCCCCGACCGGCAAGCGCATCTCGCTGCATGCGGAAGACAATTCGATAATGGAAAGGCGCGAGACGCGCCTGCGCGCGCAAGGCCGGCGCGAGCCGCTGGCGCATCTCGCTTCGCGTCCCGCTGTGGTCGCTGTTGAGGCGGTAAGCAGGGCCGCGGTGCTGGCGGAATGGACCGGCGCGCGCGTGCACATCCTGCACATGTCCTCGGCTGACGAGATTCGTCCGTTGCGCGATGCGAAAGCGCGCGGCGTCGACATTACCGGAGAGACCTGTCCGCACTACCTCATGCTCTCGAGCGCGGATTATGAGCGCTTCGGCGGGATCATTCGCGTCAATCCTCCGGTGCGCGAGAAGCATGATCAGACCGCATTATGGGAAGCCCTTCTCGACGGCACCATCGATGTGATCGCGACCGACCACGCGCCCCATTCGCCCGAGGAAAAAACGCGAAACGACATTTTCAGTGTCGACGCGGGCTTCCCGGGCGTCGAGACGCAGATGCCGCTGATGCTCACAGAAGCGAGTAGCGGGCGCTTTCACATGTGCGATTACGTACGCTGGTCGGCCGTCAACCCGGCAAAGATCTTTGGCCTCTATCCGCGCAAGGGGGTGCTGCTCCCGGGCTCCGACGCGGATCTCGCCATCGTCGATCTCAAACGCCAATGGACGATCGAGGATCAGAAGCTCGCGACGCGCTCCAAAATTACGCCCTGGAACGGCCGGCGCGTGCAAGGACTGCCGATCCATACGTTGGTGCGCGGGCGCTTCGTGCTGCGCGATCGTGCGCTGGCGGGGCAGACGCGCGGCTGGGGCCGCTCCGTCCATGCCATCCAGAGGATGCCGCCGCCGCGCGTGCGGCACGCGAACCAGACCATGGCGGCGATTTTGCATGGCCTTAAACAATGAGAGCCGTCATTCCGGCCGAGGTCGAAGACCGAGGGCCGGAATCCATAACCCCGGCCTGTGATTATGGATTCCGGGCTCGCCGCTACGCGGCGCCCCGGAATGACGCGATGGTGATTTTATGCTGCTGCCCACACCCGCCCATACCATGCCCTCCGAGAGCATCAGCGAGCCCTTCGTAAAGCTCGAAAAAGTGACGCTCACGTATGGGCTCGGCGCGCGCGGGGTGCGCGCGCTCGAGGAGACCGATCTCGCAATCGACAAGGGCGATTTCATTGCGCTGGTCGGCCCGTCCGGCTGCGGGAAGTCAACCATTCTCAAGCTCGTCACCGGATTGCTGCGCGCGACCAGCGGGTGGGTGTTCGTGGCCGGGCGCGAGGTGGGGGCTGAGCCGGTGCGTGTCGGCATGGCATTTCAGAATCCTACCCTGCTGCCCTGGCTCAGGCTGCGCGAGAACGTGATGCTGCCGCTCAAGATCGTGCCGCCGTTTCGCGAGCAGTATCGCAGGAAACGCAAGAGCGAGTTCACCGACCGCATCGAGATGCTCCTGGCGCAGGTCGGGCTCAAGGGTTTTTCGGACAAATATCCCTGGCAGCTCTCGGGCGGGATGCTGCAGCGGGCCTCGCTATGCCGCGCGCTGGTGCACGAGCCGCAGCTCCTCATGCTCGACGAGCCGTTTGGCGCGCTCGATCAGTTCACGCGCGAGGAGCTGTGGGCGATCATGCAGGAGCTGTGGATGACGCACCGCCCGACGGTGCTGCTCGTTACGCATGATCTGAAGGAGGCGGGCTATCTCGCCAACCGCATCTGCGTCATGCAGGCGCGGCCAGGGCGCATCATCGACGAGAGCATTGTGCCCTTCGCGCGCCCGCGCACGATCGAGATGTCCTACCACAGCGATTTCGTTGCGCTCACCCATCACTTACGCGAGCTCATCGTCGGCTCGCGCCCGCAGAAGGAGGCGGCCCAGTGAACCCGCACATGCGCCGGCGCATGGCCTCGGCCGCGCTGATCATCGGCTTCTTCGTTGCGTGGGAGCTCCTCTGCCTGATGTTCGGGGTGAAGGAAATCGTACTGCCGCGCCCCTCCCAGATTCTCGCGACGCTCTGGCTGCAGCTTCCCGGCATCATGCCGCATGCGGCGCAGACGCTGTACACGACCATTGTCGGCTTCGCGCTCGGCATCATCGTTGGAGTTCTGATAGGGGCGGTCATCGGCTCCTCGCGACTTGCCTATGACGTGGCCTATCCGCTCCTCGTCGGCTTCTCGAGTATCCCGAAGGTCGCGGTGGTGCCGATCTTCGTGCTCTGGTTCGGCGCCGGCACCGTGCCCGCCGTGCTCACCGCCATGATCCTGTGCATCTTCCCGATCGTGGTGAACGTGGCCACGGGACTCGCCACCACCGAGCCCGAGCTCGAAGACGTGATGCGTGCCCTGAAGGCAAGCCGGCTCGACATCCTGCTCAATGTGGGGCTGCCGCGCGCGATGCCGTATTTCTTTGCCTCCCTGAAGGTCGCGGTGACGCAGGCATTCGTGGGCACGGTGATTGCCGAGACGGTCGCGTCCAACCGCGGCGTCGGCAACCTGATGATGATCGCAAGCTCGAGCTTCGACGTCCCGCTGGTGTTCGCAGGCCTCCTGGTGCTGGCCGTGCTCGGCGTTGTGCTTTACGTGATCTTCTCGTTCATCGAGGTGCGCGTCACCGGCTGGGCGTTGCGCAAGGACGAATTCGCAATGGCTTGATGTAGGGTGGGTTAGGCGCGCAGCGCCGTAACCCACCGCGCGTGCGGCGCTGTTGTTGATGGGTTTCGCTTCGCTCAACCCATCCTACGATCGGAGCTTTCGATGAAATTCATGCATCACGTTCTGAATCTATTTCTTACTTCCGGCTTGTGCGCCTCTGCCGCTATGGCGCAGGACGCAACAAAAATCCGGTTCACGCTGGACTGGAAGCTGCAGGGGATACACGCCTGGTACTACTGGGCCCAGGAGAAGGGCTATTTCGCCGCGGAAAAGCTCGATGTGAGCATCGACCAGGGCGAAGGCTCGGCGGCGACTGTGACCCGCATCATGTCAGGAGCCTATGACGCGGGCTTCGGAGACATGAATGCGATCATCCAGAACGCCGCCACCAGACCCGATGACGCGCCGCTCATGGTCTACATGATCTATAGCCGCGCGCCGTTTGCCCTGCTCACGAAAGCGACAAGCCCGATCAAGTCGTTCAAGGACCTAGCAAGCAGGAAACTCGGCACCCCGCCGGGCGGCGCCGCGTTCAAGCTCCTGCCTCTTCTCGCCAAGAAAAACGGTGTCGACTACGCGAGCATCGAAATCGTGAACATGACACCCAACCTGCAGGAACAGATGCTGCTGCAGGGACAGGTCGATGTCAGCGCAGTCTTTACGGCAACGAGCTACATGAACCTGGTGGCGCTCAAGCTCGATCCGGAGAAGGATTTCCGCTGGATTTTCTATTCGGACTCGGGCATCGACCTCTATTCCAATGGCGTGATGGTGTCCCAAAAACTCGCGAAGGAAAGACCGCAGGCGGTCAAAGGTCTCTTGCGCGCCATCAACAGGAGCATGCGCGAGGTGCTGGCGGCACCTGATACGGCTATTGCGCTGCTTGCGAAAAAAGAGCCGCTGCTCAACCAACCGATCGAGAAGCAGCGGCTCCTCTACGTCACGCGAACCCTGATTGCCACGCCGGAAGCGCGCAGCCTCGGCATCGGTGACATCAATGATGCGCGCATGAGTGCGTCGATGGATGCGATCGCCGCCGCCTTCGAGCTGCCGCGCAAGCCGGCGCTCGCCGACGTATTCAGCCGATCCTTCCTGCCGCCGAAGGACGAGCGCACCGTTCCGGAGATCAGCAACCAGTAACGGCGAGTGCACCGTGCGTGAGATTCGATGCGCGCATGCGCTCGCTCGTCCGGATTCCTCCGCTCTTTCTGATCGCTGCATCCGCATGGAGAGCGGGCGGATCGCCTCGATCAAAGAAGCCCCCTCGGCAAGCGTCGAGGCCGTTCTGGCGATGCCACCCCTGGTCAATGCCCACGACCATGGCCGCGCGGTGCGCACCAGTGCGCTGGGCGCGTTTGGAAAGCCGCTTGAGATCTGGCTGCATCATCTCGCCCTCTTTCCCGCAGTCGATCCTTATCTCGCTGCGGCGGTATCCCTGGGGAAAAGCGCGCTCGGCGGCGCCGGCACAGTCATGGTGCATTACACGCGCGTGCAGGGGCTCACCGATTTGCCCACCGAGGTCGCCGAAGTGGCGCGCGCGGCACGCGACGTCGGCGTACGCGTGGGGTTTGCCGTGGCCATGCGGGACCGCAATCCGCTCGTTTATGGCCCTTCGCAGCCTATCCTTGCGGCGTTGCCGAAGGCAGAGCGCACCGAGGTCGAGAAGCGGCTCATCTACGAGCCAATGCCGGTTTCCGATCAGCTGGCGCTCGTCGAAGCGGCGGCTGCAACGGCGTCTGAGACATTCGACGTGCAATACGGGCCCCAAGGCGTGCAGTGGTGCAGCCGGGAGCTCCTCTGCGGTATCGCCGAAGCGTCTGCCAGTACCGGCCGCCGCGTGCACATGCATCTCCTTGAAACGCACTATCAGCGGCGCTGGGCGGACGAGGAATTTCCAGCCGGCATCGTCCGCTTTCTCGATGAGATCGAGCTCCTCAGTCCGCGTCTCTCGCTCGCCCATTGCACCTGGGCAAGGCCCGACGAACTCGAGCTGCTCGCAGCGCGCGACGTAACGATCGCGGTCAACACCAGCTCCAATCTCACGCTCAAATCCGGCATTGCGCCGCTTGCGCAGATGCTTCGCTGCGGCTGCCGTGTCGCGATGGGATTGGATGCGCTCGCGCTCGATGATGATGATGACGCATTGCGCGAGCTTCGGCTTACGCAGCGTGTTCACGCCGGCTCCGGATTTACCACCGATGTGGACCGTGCCGCCATGCTGCGCATGGCGCTGCACAACGGCCGCCGGTCTGTGCTCAACAACGACGAGGGAGGCGAGCTTGCCGCGGACGGTCCTGCCGACGTGCTGCTCCTCGACTGGGAGACGCTCCATGATGATCGGGTGCGCTCGGATCTCGATCCGCTCGACATTCTGTTTGCGCGCGCCACGGCGCACCACATCCGCGAGCTGATTGTTGCCGCGCGAACGGTGGTGCGCGATGGCCGGGTGCTCGGCATCGATCTTCCGACGATGCGCAACGAGGTGATCGGGCGCATGCGCGCAGGATTTGCGCAAAAGCACGCACTGGTGGCGGCGCTGCCGGCGCTCGAGATTGCCATTGCCAACCATTTCGAGCCCGAGCCGCCCTGCTGCTAGAGCACGCTCCCGAAAAGCGGGAACCGGTTTTCGGAAAAGATCATGCTTCACCAAATATGCAGAGCAGGATAGCGATTCGAGGAAAAGCTATCCTGCTCGAGCGCCTCAACCGAGAATTCCACCATGCGCATCGCCAAAGTTCATCGCATCTCAGCCGCCGCGCCCGATGACGTTTCGGGCATTCAGGCTGCAATCGATGCGCGTCGCATTGATCCGAAAGGCGTCATCGCGGTTCTCGGAAAGACCGAAGGCAACGGGCTCGTCAACGATTTCAGCCGGGGCTTTGCCACGTCCGCGTGCAACGCGCTGTTCCGACGTTATCTGCCGGCTGCCGATGCCGACGCCATCTGCCTCGTGATGTCGGGCGGCACTGAAGGCGGCATGTCCCCGCACTGGACGGTATTCGAGCGCAGCCCGGGCGACGGTGGCGCAAGCCGGCGCTTGCTATCGGGCGCGCGCACACGAAACCGCTTGCCTCCGAGCACCTCGGGCGGCTGCAGCAGATCGAGCAGGTGGCCGAGGGGGTGCGCGCGGCGATGCACGATGCTGCCATTTCCAATCCGGACGACGTTCATTTTGTGCAGATCAAATGTCCGTTGCTCACGGCGCAGCGAATGGGCGAGGCGTTGCGGCGTGGCGCTACTATTGCCGTTACCGATACGCTGAAATCGATGGGCCTTTCGCGCGCGGCCAGCGCGCTCGGCGCGGCGGTCGCACTTGGCGAGATCAAGCGGTCAGATGTGTCAGATTGCGATATCGGCGCGCGCAGGGAGCTCTGGTCCGGCCGCGCCAGCAGCTCGGCGGGAATCGAGCTGCTCGGGCACGAGATCATCGTTCTCGGCATGTCGAAGGCATGGTCGGGACCCCTCGCCATCGATCATGCAGTCATGAGGGACGCGATCGATATCGAGCCGGTGCGCGCGATGCTTGCGCGGCTCGGTATTCAGGCGTCAGGCCAGCTTGCGGAGCGGGATCGGGCGCGCGTACGCGCGGTGATTGCGAAAGCGGAAGCGAGCCACGACGGCCGCCTGCGCGCATATCGCCACACCATGCTCGACGACTCGGATATTTCCTCGACGCGTCACGCGCGCGCTTTTGTATGTGGTGCGCTCGCCGGCCTCATCGGGCACGCGGAGATTTACGTCTCCGGCGGCGCCGACCATCAAGGTCCGGACGGCGGCGGCCCCGTCGCGGCGATCGTCGACCGAAGCGGCTAAAACCGAGCGTCATTCCGGGGCGCCGCGAAGCGGCGAGCCCGGAATCCATAACCACAGGCCGGGGTGGTTATGGATTCCGGCCCTTGGCCCTTTGGGCCTCGGCCGGAATGACGGCGCGATTAGCTGATTCTAGTCCGCCGTTACTGCGACTGCCGCTGCACGTGCTTCCTGCACGGTGCGCACGCGGCTTTCGCGCAACGTGGCGGCGAGCTTGTGCCAATTGCCTTTGGACTGCACATGCGCCGGATCGGCACCCGGCATCGGCCGATAAAGACCGTATTTGCCGCCGTGCTTGTCGAGCCAGCGCCAAACCGCCTCGGCATGGCCGTCCTCGCTCGTCACATCGACGGCCTGGCCATGGCCGTAGCCGCCGGTGCGTGCCTTGCCGCCATGCAGGGAGTTGCTGGTGCCGGCCTTGAGCCCTGAGGCAAGGCTCTGGCGGTAGTCATCGCGGAAGGCGGAAAGAATCGACCAGCGGATACCTGCTGCATCCATGGCGTGGCCGGCGTGGTAGAGCTGCTCCTTAAAATCCGGGTCCATGCCGCCGATTACGTAAGCGGGCATGGAGAGGCCGAAGCGCTTGGCGGCGGTGGGATCCTTCCACGTGAAGTCGCCGGTCGAATCCCGCTTGACGGGGGCGCGCTGATAAACCTCCCACAAATACGTGTCCACTTCCTCAATGCCGGCGCGCGAGCGTTTGGCGAGCGCGGTCGGCGTGGCGGGGGCCGGCCGCACCGCCTGCTGCGTGATGCTTCCGGTCATCGCAGGCTCTTCGGGCGGATCAGGCTCAAACCGGGAGGGCATGCCGCTCGGCGGCAGCGCCGCAAAGCTCCAGGCGGTGATCGCCTCCCATTCTGCCAAGGCGTCGTCGTCATCCAGCGGCACGCGGCCGACCGGCGCCGCAACGCCTGGCGATGAACGATTGATCACCCATGCGCTCTCGCGCGGCGCCGGGTACGGGCTCGAGGACGCAAGCGGCACCGCCACGACGAAGACCAGAGCCCCGCAAAGCAGTCCTGCCACGACGATCGCAGCGTGCGAAATTCGATCAGCGGAGAGGCTGCGGCGCGACCGCATCACTTACGCTCACACACGGTTTCAGATGAAAAGAGATCGCCCCCGATCGCCTGCGGAGCGCGGCAGAGCGCGCCGCGCAGCAGGCCAGCGCATGCTGCTGCAGTCAGATTATTTTCGGGTTAAGGCTCTGCGCGGATCAGCGTTAATGGCGAGTTGATGCAGAGTGCCGCTCGAGCCATTTGGGTCCCGGACCGCGCATGTAGTGCAGCTCCGGCCGATAGCGGTGCATGAGAGCGCTGACGATTCTTTGCACGAATGCGAAGACAGCCATCCCCGATCTCCCCTTTGCAGGTCCCCACTGGCTCGCTTACTGCGCGCCGCTTTGGACGATTGCGGGGAGGTTGTGCGGCAAGAATATGAAATTCAGCCGCAGCGCCGGCAGGTGTCCCCGTGCGGTCGCCAAAAAGGAATTGGCCGGGCAAGCCCGGCCATTCTCCTGACAGACTGCAAGTCACAGGTCGGATGAGAAGCTCATCACCGGAATTTATGTAGGAGATACTTGTCCTTCTCGAGCTTAGTGGCAGTGTCAGAAGGCATGGTGCTCGAGAGACCGCTGGGGCCGCGCAGGCTTCGCACCATTCCTTTTGCATCTGCACTGCTGGCGAACGCCTTCTTGACGGCAAGATCTGCGCGCTCTGCGGCGATGGGCTGGGCACCCCGTTGCGCCTCTTTCTGCGCACCTTTGAGCGCAGCGACATTGGTCCGGGCATTTGCCTTGAGTCCGCGCACGGCGAGCTTCGCCATTCCCTCCAGGTTGGATGAGCGCAGCGTCGAGAGCGAACTCTTTGGCGCGGCGCTCTTCAGATTGGCACGATTGTCGCCGTTCGGCGGTTCGGCCTGCGCCAGGGCCGCGGTGTGCCAGCAGGCGAGCGCAAATCCGACGATCGCAAGCGTAATGGTGGGTCGCATGGGGGATTGTCCTTGTGATCGATTGGGCTGGGGGCGCGAAACTCTGAAGGGAATCTGGCATTTCCATGAAGAAAAAGCATGTTAAGAAAATGTAATAGCGCGCATGATTTACCGCGCCAAGCGCCCCTCGGCCTGCAACCGTTTCTGTCAGAATGGCTCTTGCATGGCCGGACAAAACCGCGCAAATAGCGCGCCCGTGCGTTTAATTCGCGACGCATCAGTCGCATTCCCCATTACTACGCGGAGCATAGCAATGTGTTTTCTGCTCAGTCTGCTTGTGATCGCCTGCTCTTTGTTTCTCAACCCGCAAGTGTTGCTTGCTCAGGTGGGCCCGAAGGGGGGAGGAGGTACTGCAGCGGGCGGTTTGATTTCGCGCATCACAGCGGAACAACTCGCAGGAATACTGTCGCAGGCCGGCTATCCTTCGCAGGTGAGGACACAGCAGAACGAGAAATACGTCCTCAGCGACATGAAGGGCGTCACCGTTAATTCTATCCTGTATACATGCAACAACCAGGGCTGCCTGTCATTCGATTTGGTCGTTTATGCAAGCGACCAGCTCACGACGGACTTCGTCAATGCATGGAACGACAAGAAGCGGTTCACGAAGGCGTCCGTGGATCCTTCTGATGGCACCCTTACGCTCGCGTCCACCGTGGTTTTATCCGGCGGCGTGAGCGCGGAGAACATCAAGGAATATGCCCGCTTCTATGAAGCGATGCTGGGTGTGTTCGCCCAGTTTCAACCATGAAGGTGTCGGTAGGAATCGTTCGGGCTCGGCGGCCACGGCACACAGCGACCTTGCTTGCCGCTGCACTGCTCGGTGTCTCCTTCACACTCCCCGCGGCCGCGCAGCAGGCGCGCATCAAGATCAGCTATGAGGAGCCCACAAACGCGCAGCTGCGCCCGATCTACGAGCGGCTGAAGCAGCGCGCGGTGCTGGAAGAGCTGCAGGCCTTCCTCTCCCCGCTGCGCCTGCCGCGCGAGCTCACCGTGAGCACGGCGCAGTGCGGCGCCATGAGCGTGCGCTTCCGTCCGCAAGGCGCGGCGATCGTCTGCTACGAGATGGTACAGGCGATCGAGGAGCTCGCCGCAACGCACGCCAAAGATGCCAGGCTGCGGCAGGTCGTGATCACCGGAGCCTTCATCGAGACGGTCCTGCACGAGACGGCGCGCGCGATGTTCGAGATTCTCGAAGTGCCGATCTGGGGGCGCGAGCAGGATGCCGCCGATCGGCTCGCGGCGCTGATCATGGTGCAGTTCGGCGAGGACGTGGCGCGGGTTACCATCGAGGGCACCGCCGACCTCTTCCTTTGGTCGGAAAAGAAATGGACCGGAAGCGATTTCTCCGAGGCTGCCTCGCCGCAGGCGCAGCGATTCTTCAATTACGTATGCGTCGCCTATGCGGCCGCTCCCCTGCAATTCGGCGATCTCGTAAAGAAGGGCGTCCTGCCCAAGAGTCGCGCCCAGCGCTGCGCGGGTGAGTACGAGCAGATCCGCAAGGCGTTCAACCTGAGGATCATGCCCTATGTGGATCCCGAGGCGCTCATCAGGCTGCGCGCGACGTCCTGGTTGACCTGGCAACCCAACAAGTAGCCCGGATGAGCGAAGCGAAATCCGGGGCTTCTGTCCCGCATACCGCTTCGCTCATGCGAGCTACGGTTTCGGAATCATCCAAAGGACCTGGTCGATGATTAAAATGGTGCGTGCTCTGCTGCTTGCGCTTGCCGCCGTGGCGCCGCTGGCGCTCACCTCGCCAGCATTGGCCCAGAACAGTTGCACAGCAACAAGCAACAGCAAAATCGTAATTTACGAGCAGCAGAAGGGCGACTGCGGCTATTGGACGACCGGCATTGGACGCGCCAACAAGCCGATCAGCCCCGAGCGCATGGCGCTGCGCGAGCGCATGATGAAGCGCCGCGTGCTCCAGGAATACGCCGAGTTTCTTTCGCCGCTGCGGCTGCCTTACACCCTTTCCATGATCGCCAGCGACTGCGATGGCAAGGCATGGGACAGTCCCTACTACGATCCCGATCAGCATTTGATCAATATGTGTTACTCCTTCATCGCCGCCGCGGAGAAAAGCGCCGAGCAGCTGGCGCAGTTGCAGTCAACCCGCCAGCTGTGGACGCCGGTTTCGAAGGAGCAGCTCATGGCCGGACTGTTTGCGTCCGTGCTCCTGCACGAGACCGGGCACGCGGTGTTCGATCTGCTCAACGTGCCGGTATTCGGGCGCGAGGAGGACGGGGCCGACTTCATGGCGGCTTTCATCGCGCTGCAGTTCGGCCGCGATACCGCGCGCACGGTAATCAAGGGTTTTGCCTATTACTGGGCCTATGACGCGGAGCAGGGCGCTGATCCCAATGTCGAAAAGCCGGCCAACCCGTCGAAGGATCCGGAGATCCGGTGCCAGCAGGATCCGTTCTGTGCCTATTCGGACGAGCACGGTACCGCAAGCCAACGCATGTACAATACCTTGTGCATGGCCTATGGCGGCGATCCGGTTGGCTTCAAGGATTTCGTCGATATCGGTTGGCTGCCTAAGGAGCGCGCCGAAGGCTGTGCCGGCGAATATCAGCGGCTCAAATTTGCTTTCGAGAAGACGATCCTTCCCTTCATTGACCAGGAGCAGATAAAGAACATTCGCGCAAAAACCTGGTTCACGCCGACTGAGACGCGGGAGCGATGAGCGCGTGCAAGGTGGGTTGAGCTATAGCAAAACCCGCCAATTCGCCGATACCCGCAGGTGATGGGTTTCGCTTCCGCTCAACCCATCCTACTTACTACTTACAGGTTTATCAGGTACTTTCGGAGCAACATCCGGGAGGACGAGCATGGTGCAAGAAGTCTCGCGCGATTCCGTGGGGGTGCCACGGGGATTCGGATTCGAGGTCCAGGATCCGCAAAGATTCGCGCAGAACATGACTCGCCTCGTAGAGGAGACCGCCAAGGCGGTGACCGCCTATATCGAGCCGCGCCTGAGCAATCCAGCTCAGGCCTTCGCAGGCGGCGATGTTGCCCGCATGGTCAACGTGTTTACCAAGATCCAGGGAGCCTGGCTGGCGCAGCCGGAGAAATTCGTGCACGCGCAGCTCGATCTCTGGGAGCGGTACATGAAATTGTGGGCCTCCGCGTTCACCGGCAAAGCTGCGGAGCCCGTAGCCGCCCCCGATCCCAAGGACGCGCGCTTCAAGGATCCCGCCTGGTCGGAGAACCAGTATTTCGACTTCATGAAGCAGGCCTATCTGATCAACTCGCAGTGGGCGGAGCACCTTGTCGAGGATGCGGAGGATGTCGATCCCGAGACGCGGCACAAGGCTGGCTTCTACATGAAGCAGGTGATGAACGCGCTCGCGCCCTCGAACTGGGTCTTCACCAATCCCGAGCTTCTGCGCGAGACCTTTGCGTCGGACGGGGAAAACCTCGTACGCGGCATGCAGCTGCTCGCCGAGGACATCAAGCGCGGCGGCGGCGACCTGCAGATACGCCAGACCGACTTTAGCAAGTTCGAGGTCGGCCGGAACGTGGCGATCACGCCCGGCAAGGTCATCTTTCAGAACGAGCTGTTGCAGCTCATCCAGTACGAGCCCACGACCGAGACGGTATTCAGGCGTCCGTTGCTCATCGTTCCACCCTGGATCAATAAGTTCTATATTCTCGATCTCAATCCGGAAAAATCGTTCATTAAATGGGCGGTCGCCCAGGGTCACACAGTGTTTGTCGTCTCCTGGGTGAATCCCGACGAGCGTCTCGCCGGCAAGACCTTCGAAGACTACATGCGCCAGGGGGTCTTCGAGGCGGTCAATGCGGTCTGCGATGCGACGGGCGAGGAAGGCATCAACGCGCTCGGCTACTGCGTCGGGGGTACCATGCTGGCGGTGGCGCTCGCGGTGATGGCCGCCAAGGGGGATCGTCGCGTGCGCAGCGCCACCTTCTTCACCGCGCAGGTCGATTTCAAGCATGCAGGCGATCTGAAAGTATTCTCGGACGAGGAGCAGATCAGCGAGATCGAGCGCGAGATGCGGGAGAAGGGCTATCTCGATTCGAAAAAAATGCGCACCGTCTTCAACCTGCTGCGGTCCAATGACCTCATCTGGCCCTACATCGTGAATGTCTATCAGCGGGGCAAGGAGCCGTTGCCGTTCGACCTTCTGTTCTGGAATTCCGATTCGACGCGCATGCCCGCTGCGAACCACAGTTATTATCTGCGTCACTGCTATCTGCAGAACGACCTTGCCGAAGGTCGCCTGGAGATCGGTGGCGAGCGGGTCGATTTGAGTAAAATCAAAATGCCGATCTACGAGCTAGCAGCGCGCGAGGATCACATCGCGCCGGCCAAGTCGGTATTCGTCGGCGCAAGCCTTTTTGGAGGAAATGTCCGGTTCGTGCTGGCCGGCTCGGGCCACATCGCCGGCGTGATCAATCCGCCGGGGCCCAAGCTGCGCTATCAGTACTGGACGGACGGTCCGCCAAGCGGCCAGCTCGAGGCGTGGCTCGGGCATGCCGAGGAACACCCGGGCTCGTGGTGGCCCGACTGGCAGGGCTGGATAGAGGCGCTCGACAGCGAGCGGGTGCCGGCGCGCCAGATCGGGGCAGGCCGGCTCAGGCCCATCGAGGACGCCCCCGGCAGCTACATCCGCGTCAAAGGCTGAGGTCTATCGGCCGTCGTATTCCACCCAGCTGTCGGCCGTTTCGTAGATCCTGATCGAGCAGAGGTGCGGCAGCTGCGATTTGGCGCGGTCCCATAGCCAGATCGCGATGTTCTCGGAAGTAGGATTCTCGAGCCCGGCGATCTCGTTCAGGCAATGGTGATCGAGCTGGCCGATCAGGTCGGCGAGCGCATTCTCGATCTCGAAGAAATCGACGACGAAACCGGTATGCGGGTCAATGGTACCTGCGAGCGTCATCTCTGCTCGATAGGAGTGACCGTGCATGCGGTAGCAGCGGTGCGCCGGCGGCACATTCGGCAGACGGTGCGCTGCTTCGAACCGGAACGCCTGGGTAATCTTCATCGGATATTGAGAACCTTGTGCACCTGCACGCTGAGCCGCCAGCGTGGATGCTGCAGGCAATAATCGATGGCGCGCGCAGTGTTCTCTTCGAGATCGGGCCCGTGCATGGGCTGCAGCGAGAAGCGCTCGAAGGCAAGCGCCTCAAACAGTTCGGGCGGCGCGCCTGCCTGCGGAAACACGAGTTTCAGCTCGTTGCCCGTCTGGATGCGAAGCTCGGTCCCGGCCTTGGGGCTCACACAGATCCAATCGAGGCCGGTGGGCGGCTCGATCGTGCCGTTCGTCTCGACTGCCACGGTAAAATCCTTCGCATGCAACGCAGCGGTGAGCGCATCGTCAACCTGCAGCAGCGGCTCGCCGCCTGTGAGCACGACGAAGCGGTCCTCCTTGCTTCCGCGCCATTGCGCCTCAATCGCATCGGCAAGCTCCACCGCAGTAGCGTAGCGATCCCCGCCCGTTCCGTCCGTCCCGATAAAATCGGTATCGCAGAATTGGCATTGCGCCTCGGCGCGATCCTGCTCCCGTCCCGACCAGAGATTGCAGCCAGCGAACCGGCAGAACACAGAGGTGCGGCCCGCATGCGCGCCCTCGCCCTGCAGTGTCAGGAAGATCTCTTTGACGGCATAGGACATAAGGCGCTCGCCCACTTGCAACGCGCCTTAATTCTCCACTCCTTGATGAATTGCAAGATCATCAGGAGCGGAGTTCGCGGCCGTCTAATGCGTGATCACGTCGACGACCTTCCGGCTGATCGGGTCGACCAGCACAACCTTGTCCGGAAGCTTAGCGTAGTAATACTGCTTGAGCACCGGAACCTGGTTCGCCAGCGGACGCGGCAAGGGATGCAGCGGCAGCTTTTGCTGAGTCGGCACCTTGGCCCCCACCGCCGGCTGGAAATCCGCAGGCAGTTTGTCGTCGGTGGCCCGCGCCATCACCGCCTGCCAGACCTGCTCGCGCTGTGCCTCATTGAGCGCGGGCGCGCCCTTGGATTGTGCCGCGACAGCACCCGTCGGACCGATTGTCTGGTCCCCACTTTGCGCTGCAGCGTCGATTGCCGTGAGCGCGAATAGCATGCACCCTGATGCTGCCAACCCTACGAGCTGGCGCATTATCGTTCTCCTCCTAAAAAGGCAGTCCCTCATTTTTTGAGAAGACTGCGCGCTCCCTCGTTGGAACGCCTCAATAGCGCTGACGGTAGTTCGCCATGCAGGTGCGATATGTGGCGATATGTGCCGTTTCATCATTATAGTCCTTGTGCTTGGCGGCTTTGGTGCTGCAGTCGTGAATAGCTGCAGCGCGCTCGCTGCTTACCTGGCCAAATGCGGGCTGGCCAAATGCAGCAATGCCCACCGCAAGCACAGCCACGAGCGGGGTTTGCCACTTTAATGCTGCTGTCATAACACGCCTCCGCAATGTCAACGTTCATCCAAGGAACTGGTTGCGGCTGCGTTCAGTTCTGAACAGCCTGGAACATCGGGAACTCTCACATGGCAGACCAAGAATCGAAGCCCAGCGGGCCCGACCTGACACAGGGCATCCCGCTTTCCTCGATTGCCGACGGAGTAAAACTCGTCGG
Organism: Pseudomonadota bacterium; assembly: GCA_046733355.1. Lineage (GTDB taxonomy): Bacteria > Pseudomonadota > Alphaproteobacteria > Rhizobiales > Xanthobacteraceae > VAZQ01. Next base: position 16,778 of record JBKPOZ010000093.1, read on the forward strand.
GCATGTCGGGACTGAAGATGTCCTTCTCGCGCGCCGCGGCGCGGACATTTTCGCCGTCGGCGCGCATTGCACGCATTATCACGGCCCGCTCGGCGAGGGTCTCCTCGTGGACGCAACGGTCCGCTGCCCGTGGCATCATGCCCGCTTCGATCTGCGCACGGGCGAAGCCATCGGCGCGCCTGCGTTCGACTCGCTCTCCTGCTGGGAAGTCGAGCAGCGCGACGGAAAGGTTTTTGTGCGCGGAAAGAAAGAACGCCCGGCAACACCACGCGCCGGACGTGCCGGCGCAATGCCGGCGAATATCGTGATCGTCGGCGGAGGCGCCGCGGGATTTGCCGCTGCCGAGATGCTGCGCCGGCAAGATTATCAGGGCAGCCTCACCATGCTGAGCAATGATCATGCTGCCCCTGTCGACCGGCCGAACCTGTCCAAGGACTATCTCGCCGGAACCGCCTCGCCGGATTGGGTGCCGCTACGCCCCGAGAGCTTCTATGCCGAGAACGCGATCGATCTGCGTCTCGACACGAGCGTCGGCGCAATCAATGTGCGCAGCCAGGAAGTCGCGCTCGTGGACGGCGAACGCCTGCGCTACGACCGCCTGCTGCTCGCAACCGGAGCCGAGCCGGTCAAACTCTCGATTCCCGGCAGCGAACAGGCGCACGTCCTGACCTTGCGCACCTTGGCCGACAGCAACGCGATCATCGAGCGGGCCAAGTATTCGCGGTGCGCGATCGTGCTGGGCGGCAGCTTCATCGGGCTCGAGGTCGCCGCTTCGCTGCGCGCGCGTAATCTCGAGGTGCACGTCATCGCGCCGGAGAGCCGCCCGATGGAGCGCATCCTTGGGGCGCAACTGGGCGATCTTGTGCGTTCGCTACATGAGCAGCACGGCGTCATCTTCCACCTCGGCGAGACCGCCACAGCCATCGAGGGCCAGCGTGTCCGGCTCAAATCCGGAGCGTCCCTGGATGCCGATCTCGTTGTGGTCGGGATCGGAGTGCGTCCGCGCACTCAATTGGCAGAGGCAGCCGGGCTGTCAGTCGACCGCGGCGTCGTCGTGGACGAATATTTGGCAACGAGCGCGCCCAACGTGTTTGCTGCCGGCGACATCGCGCGCTGGCCCGATCCGCATACCGGCGAGAACATCCGCATCGAGCACTGGGTCGTGGCGGAGCGTCAGGGCCAGGCGGCGGCCATCAACATGCTTGGTGGGCGCAAGAAATTTTCCGACCCGCCATTCTTCTGGAGCATGCATTACGACCTCCCCATTCTCTATGTCGGTCATGCGGACAGATGGGACGAGCTGAGCATCGAGGGGGATGTTCCGGCCAAGGATTGCCTCGTGCGCTACAAGCGCCAGGGCCGCGTGCTTGCCGTCGCCACGGTCAATCGCGATCTGGACAACCTGAAAGCCGAAGTGGAAATGGACGGCGCTAGGGGCGACCATATCTCCACCTGAAAGGGAAGGTCGACTGCTCTGGGGAGCGCCACAGATCAGAGCAGTCGGGAGGCGGTATTTCGCCAAGGCTCAGCGTTTCTTCCGCCGACTGCTCTTCCTGCCTTTGCGCTTCGGTACCTTCTTGCCTTTTCGGCGCGCTTCCGAAAGTCCGATCGCAATCGCCTGCTTGCGGCTCTTGACTTTCTTACCGCTCCGGCCGCTCCTGAGCGTTCCGCGCTTGCGCTTGCGCATGCTGCGCTCCACATCCTTGGACGCGCTGCGTGAGTATCGTCGTGCCATGGTGGAGTCCTTTCCAATTGCACGTGGACGGATGCTTCCTTCGCCCGACTCACCTCACGCGAGTGGGCTCAGTTCAACAATAAATCTGCATTATTTGTTCCACTGATCCATGCCGCGTCGCGTGCGCATCGATCGCCTTCTTGTCGAGCGCGGGCTTTCGGAAACCCGTGCCAAGGCGCAGGCGGCCATTACAGCAGGCCGGGTGCGCGCAGACGATATCCTTGTGCGCAGAGCATCGGAGGAAGTCTCAGAACAGGCCAAGCTGAGCGCTGAGCCGGAGCATCCCTGGGTTTCACGCGGCGGCGTCAAGCTCGCAGCGGCGCTCGATCACTTTGCGCTCGATGTCGCCGGACGTGTTTGCCTCGACGTCGGCGCCTCGACCGGCGGCTTCACCGAAGTGCTGCTCGCGCGCAGGGCTCGCCGCGTCTATGCCGTCGATATCGGTCGCGCACAGCTGCACGCGCGGCTGCGTGCACGGCCGGAAGTCGTTTCATTCGAGAAAACGGATATCCGCGCGCTTGACGCAACGTTCCTTGAGCCCAGGCCTGATTTCGTCTGCATCGATGTGAGCTTCATCTCTCTCAAGCTCGTGCTGGCTCCAGCGCTCGCATTGACGCAGTCTCCCGCATCGCTTCTGGCTCTCATCAAGCCGCAATTCGAGAGTGGGGGCACGCGCCTGAAGAAGGGAATTGTGCGCGATGCGCGCATTCACGCCATCGTCTGCGAGAAGATTGCCGCCTTTGTGATATCGCTGGGGTGGCAGGTTGGGGGCGTGATTCCGTCTGCCATTCCAGGCCGCGATGGCAACCGGGAGTTCTTCATTTGCGCTACCCATGACTGAACGGCTGACCATCACGCGAATTGGGAGGCAAGGAGATGGCATCGCCGACACATCGCAGGGACCGCTTTATATTCCTTTCGCCCTGCCGCAAGAGATCGTCGGCGTAGAGGAATGGGCGGGCCACCCGGATCGACGACGCCTCATCGGTATCGAGGTGCCAAGCCGCGAACGCATCGCGCCGATCTGCAAATATTTCGGCACATGCGGCGGCTGCGCCATGCAGCACTGGGAGACGGGGCAGTATCGCGCGTGGAAGCGCCAAATTCTGGTCGACATACTGGCCCAGGCGCACCTGCATGTCCCGATCGACGATCTGATCGATGCCGCCGGGCAGGGCCGCCGGCGCGCCGTTTTTCATGCGCGCTTGGACGCGCATGGCGTGCTCAAGGTCGGCCTTTCGGCGCGGCTCGCGCACGATCTCATCGCGATTGATCGCTGTCCAATTCTGGGCCCAGAGCTTGACGGCGCGATCGAAGCCACACGCTCCATCGCCGAGCGCATCGCTCGCCTGCGCAAGCCGCTCGATATCCAGGTGACTGCAACTGTTGCGGGGCTCGACGTCGATGTGCGCGGCTCCGGTCCATTACCTGCGAACGATACTGCCGCGCTTGCCTTGGTTGCTTCCCGCCACAAGCTGGCGCGGCTTACGCGACATGGAGAGATCGTTGCGCAGCATGCGGCACCCGTCCTGCACATCGGCCGGGCCCAGGTTGTATTGCCTGCGGGCTCTTTCTTGCAGGCTACGGCGGCCGCCGAAGCAACCCTGCAGCATCTGGTACTGGCGCATTGCAGAGATACAGGGACGGTGGCTGATCTTTTCTGCGGCGTCGGTCCATTCGCGCTGCGCCTTGCAGAGCATGCACGCCTGCGCGCGTTCGATGCCGACGCGGCGGCAGTCAGTGCCTTGCAGCGCGCCGCAGGCCATACACAGGGGCTGAAGCCCGTCGAGGCTCAGGTGCGCGACTTATTCAGATCTCCGCTCTCGCCCGAGGAGCTCAAAGGCTTCGATGCTGTCGTGGTGAATCCACCACGGCAGGGCAGCGAGGCACAGGCGCGTGCACTTGCGGCATCAGGCGTGCCCACGCTGGTCATGGTTTCGTGCAACGCTGTGACCTTTGTCCGCGACGCTCGCATCCTCGTCGATGATGGGTATGAGCTTGCGCAGGTCACGCCCGTGGACCAGTTCCTGTATTCGCCGCATCTGGAGATCGTCGCCAGATTTCAGAGAATGTAGGGTGGGCAAATTCGGCGCGGTTCGATGACGAGCCCGATATGCCTACGGACAGATTGCGATCCGCGCCTTTCTCACCCTGCATCTCAGTTTCCCCAGCGTTCGCGCCACATCTGCTCTCCAATGGTGCAGGAAATGCGCGGTGACCGCGCCGCCAGCGGCACGACGGAGCGCTCCGGAATGCGTGCAGCCACTTCGAGCAGCAGCTTGGTTCGCGTCGCGTCCTTGAATTGCGCGCGCTCGCGAATTGGCAGCACGAATGCAGCGGGACCGCCGATGACGCAATCCTCGTAGTAGATATCGAGGTTCTCGATATCCATCGTAAACGGGTTGGGCCGGTTGAGCATGATGGGAAGGCCATTGATGGTGATGCCGCCCGCGAGCACTTCATCGCGCGCCAGCGTGACCGGCTGGCCGCTGTTGTTGGCGCCGTCGCCCGAAACGTCGATCACGCGGCGAAGGCCTTGAAAGCCATTGCCCTCGAACAGCGGCTTTGCAAAAGCCAGCGCGCCGGAGATCGAGGTGCGCGAGGCCCTACGGTACGGCGCAGCCGCAATCTCGTTCGCAAAGCCATCTGCCCCCTCGGGTCCGTCGACCAGGCGCCATGGCACGATGATCTTCTGGTCCGAGGGGCCGGCCCATTCAAAATAGGTGATCGCGATCCTGCCGTGCATGCCCTCGCGCAAAGCGCGCAGGAACTCGGGCGAGGTCAGGCCGGCGATATAACCTTCGCGCTGCAGAACCTGCTCGTCCGCATCCATCGAATAGGAAACGTCGACTGCGATCACGAGCTCAACGTCCACCGGCGTGCTGCTTCCGGACGCGTGCCGCGTAGACATGATCGGCATTCCGGCGCCGAGGGCGGCCGAAGCAAGCGCGATCGCAGCAAGGATTGCGATGCTTGCCGCAGGACTGCTCATCTGCAACGGCACCCCATCATGCTGCTCAATCGATCATCTCGGTTGCTGCGATCTCGATGCCGAAGCCTGCAAGCCCCACATAGGTACGCTTCGTCGTCGTGAGAAGCCGGATGGATGTGATGCCGAGATCTCTCAGGATCTGAGCGCCAAGACCGATCTCGCGCCATTGCAACGAGCGTGCCGCCTCGGAACTGCTCGCTTCCGACTGTGGTATGGCAAGCGTGGGCACTCCTGCGGCGCCGTCGCGCAAAAAGACGATAACGCCGCGACCCTCCTGCTTGAAACGTTTGAGCGCCGAATGGACGGCCGGTGCCCCTCCGAACACATCACGAATGACGTCGGCGCGGTGCAGCCGCGCAAGCATGTCCTTGCCGGGTCCGACACGCCCGTACACGAACGCCATATGCTGAATGGGGTCAAACGGAGTGACGTAGGCGTAGCCCTGCAACATGCCGATTTCGCTCTGCACCGGAAACTCGCCGATCCGCCGCACCAGTTTGTCTCGCGACTGCCGGTAGGCGATCAGATTTGCAATCGACACCTGCTTGAGCTTGTGCTTTCGTGCAAACTCGCCCACCGCGCGCCCCCGCATTACGGTGCCGTCGTCATTCATGAGCTCGGCAAGCACGCCCACCGGCGGCAACCCAGCCAGCCGGCAGAGATCGATGCATGCTTCCGTGTGACCGGACCGCATCAACACGCCGCCATCCTTGGCTACCAAGGGGAACACGTGTCCGGGGCGGACGAAATCGGCAGCCCCGCTGTTGGGATTGGCGAGCGCGCGTACGGTATTGCAGCGTTCCTCTGCGGAAATCCCGGTGGTGAGACCATGCCGGCAGTCGACCGACACGGTGAACGCGGTACCGAGCGGCGCGTCATTTTCCGCAACCATCGGGTCGAGGTGCAGGCGTTTCGCCTCGTCCGCGCAGAGCGGCGCACACACGATCCCCGAGGTGTGGCGGATAATGAACGCCATCTTCTCGGGCGTGCATAAGGCGGCAGCGACGAACAGGTCACCTTCGTTTTCACGATCGTCGTCGTCCGTCACCACGACGATCTCTCCGGCCGCGAACGATGCGCGCACACCTTCTACGCGCGCGTAGCTGTCGATCACGTCAGTGCTTCCGTTCCCCGCATCAGCTCATGGCCCCGGCCGGGTGAACGGCCAGGCCGGCGGCGTACCCACCTGAGCGCGATGGCGCAGATAGTGATCGGCGATGACGCATGCCACCATGGCCTCGCCGATCGGTACCGCACGGATGCCGACGCACGGGTCATGGCGCCCCTTGGTCACGATATCGGTCTCCTGGCCAAAGCGATCGACGGTGCGCCGCGGGTTCAGGATGGAAGAAGTCGGCTTCACCGCGAAACGGCAGACAACGGGCTGGCCGGTAGAAATGCCGCCAAGAATGCCGCCCGCATGATTGCTTAGAAATACCGGCTCCGCGCGATTGCCGCGGCGCATCTCGTCGGCATTTTCCTCGCCGCTGAGCGCCGCCGCGGCAAATCCGGCACCGATCTCCACGCCTTTCACCGCATTGATGCTCATGAGAGCAGCTGCGAGATCGCCGTCGAGCTTGCCGTAAATCGGTGCGCCGAGACCGGCAGGAATGCCCTCCGCCACCACCTCGATCACTGCGCCAATGGACGAGCCGCGCTTGCGAAGTTCATCAAGATAGTTCTCGAAAACACCGGCGGCCTGTGCGTCGGGGCAGAAGAAAGAGTTGCGCTCGACCTCATTCCAGTCCCAGCGCGATGCATCGATCTTGTGCACGCCAATCTGAATGAGCGCTCCGCGCACAGTCATACCAGGTACGACCTTGCGCGCGATGGCGCCCGCGGCAACCCGCATCGCCGTCTCACGCGCTGACTGGCGACCGCCGCCCCGATAGTCTCGGACGCCGTATTTCACGTCGTAGGTGTAGTCGGCGTGTCCGGGACGGTATTTGTCCTTGATCTCCGAGTAATCCTTTTCACGCTGGTCGACGTTCTCGACCACCAGCGCAATGGGCGTGCCGGTGGTTACCTGTTGGCGGCTCGCCTCCTCGACAAACACGCCGGAAAGAATTTTGACCTGGTCGGGCTCGCGGCGCTGGCTGGTGAAGCGGGATTGGCCGGGGCGACGCTTGTCGAGATACGGCTGAATGTCGGCCTCGGTGAGTGGAATGCCGGGTGGGCAGCCGTCAACCACGCATCCGATCGCCGGCCCATGGCTTTCGCCGAACGTGGTCACGCGGAAAAGATGCCCGAAAGTATTGAATGACATAGGCTTCTTACCTGGTAGCTGTGCTAGCCCGCACGCTGTTGCTGGTCAACGCACGCGCACTCAGACCGTGATGCTGGGGGCTCGGCGCGTACGCCGGGCACCTCAGGCTTACTAAATCATTGCAAAATGCAGTAACGCGGGCGCGAAGCTTAAACCAGAATGCACGGCTCCGAGAAACTTGTACAAGCGAACCCACCTTGCCCCACAAAGCCGCAAGCCGGGAGCTGGCGGCATCCAAGCCAACGCCCTGCTACTGACGATCAAAGCTGTGCGGCGGAATATTTTTGACAGGCCGATGTTCTCGAAGAAGAAGTAAGGACGGGCATTGAAGTAACGAGGCGGTGGGCAGCTTCCGGCAGGCAATCGAAGGAGAAATTCCGGCTTTGCGCCGGTACGCACTCGCGCTCACGCATAACGCCGAGCTTGCGGACGATCTCGTGCAGGATACTTTGGTCCGGGCCTTGCGCGCGGAGCATCTGTTCCATGGCGGCGAGATTCGCAGCTGGCTCTACACCATTTTGACGAATCTCAATCGCAATCGGCTCCGTTCCTTGGCGCGGCGACCGGCGCTCGATCAGCTCGGTACCGATGTTCCCGGTGTGCCCGGGCCGCAAGCCGGTACGCGGGACATCGCACGCGCGCTCGCCTCACTCACCGAGGAACAGCGCTCGACGCTGCTCCTCGTCGTCCTTGAGGGACTGAGCTATCGGGAAGTTTCCCAGGTCCAGTGCGTGCCGATCGGCACCGTCATGTCGCGGCTTGCGCGCGCACGCATGAACATCAAGGCGTTTCTCGATGGCACCCGGCCGCCATTGCGCCGGGTGAAGTGAAGGAAATTGATGCATGAGCGATCATGAGAAAACCGTGACGGAGCATGAGCTGCACGCCTATATCGATGGCGAGCTTCCACCGGAGCGCATCGGCGCAGTAGAGGCTTGGCTTGCGACCCATCGGGAAGATGCAACCCGTGTCGCGGAGTGGCGCGCGCAGGCGGATGCCATTCGCGCGCGTTATGGCGTGCTTGAGGGTGCTCCGGCGCGCTTTGATCTGGACAGGCTCATGCGCCAGCCCCGGCTCTGGCGCAGTATCGCAGCTGTAGCGGTGCTCGTTGCCTTCCTCGCGGGCGGGATTGTGGGCTGGATGGTGCATGGCGCATCAGCTGCTGCCCCGAGCCGCTTCGATATTTTCACGAGCCAGGCGCTCGAGGCACACAAGGTCTATGTCGTGGAGGTGCGCCATCCAGTCGAGGTCACCGGCAGCGAACGCGCGCACCTCGTGCAATGGCTTTCCAAGCGTCTCGACTATGAGCTGCGCGTGCCCAATCTCGAAGATATCGGCTTGCGCCTCATTGGCGGCCGACTACTGCCAGGGCCCTTTGGCCCGGCGGCGTTCTGCATGTACGAGGGGCCGTCCGGGGAGCGCTTTACCATCTATTACGCGCGCACGGATGCACCCGCTAGCGCGCTGCGCTACCGGGACACCGATCGGTTTGCCGCGGTGTACTGGGCGGAGCGCGGTCTCGGCTATGTGGTAAGCGGACCCGAGGATCGCGCGCGCCTGATGGCTGTGAGCCAAGCCGTCTACGATCACATCGACAAGGGGATCTTGTAGGCGCACGACGGATTACCGACGACGGAGAACAGAACGGAGTCCTTCCGAGCTTTCATCCGTCCTCCGTCATCTGTCCTCTGTCATCCGTCTACGCGGATCGTACGGCTTTTTCGCCCGCCATTTGCGCATGAGCTCCTCGAGCTCGCTGTCCCGAGTCTCGGGTAGCACGATGCGCACGGTCGCGAGCAGATCCCCCGGGGCGTCCTTTCCGGGAAAGCCGCGGCCCTTGAGCCGAAACGTCCGGCCAGAGTTGCTCCCCGGTGGAATTGTGAGCTCGACGTCGCCGTCGAGCGTAGGTACCCGCACGCGCGCGCCGAGTACGGCCTCGTGCAACGCAATCGGAAGCTCGAGGCGCAGATCATTGCCGACCCGCTCGAATACGGGATGCGGGGCAATGGACACGGTTATCAGGAGGTCGCCGTTCGCACGTGCCCCGCTCAGCCCTTGGCCCTTGAGCCTGATCTGCTGTCCCGAGGCAAGGCCGGCCGGAATCTTTACGTCAGCCTCTCTCCCGGTCGGCAGGCGCACGCGCTTCTTCGCGCCCTTCGCAGCCTCCGAAAGGCTAATGGTCAGCGATAACGTGACGTCCTGCGCGGTGCCAGCAAAACCTTCGTCAGCCGCGTCCTGCTCGAAAAAGCCGCCACCAGCGCGTCCGAAGCCAAATCCTGCCCGGCTGCCGCGCTGCCCGCCGAATGCCTCCTTGAGCAGGTCCTCAAAACCGCCAAACCCGCCGAATCCAGAAAAGCCGCGCGCGCTCCCGCGCCGGAATCCCTCATTTCCAAAGCCGCCGAAACCGCCCTCAAAACCGCCGGTCCGACCGAAGCCCTCAAACCCTTGGAATTTCGGCTTGCCCTCCGCATCGATCTCGCCGCGGTCGAAGGCCTTGCGCTTGCTCCCATCGCCGAGGATTTCATAGGCGGCATTGAGCTCGGCGAAACGGGATGCGGCGCGCGGATCATGTTTGTTGGCATCCGGGTGCAGCTTCTTGGCCTGCTTGCGGAACGCGTTCTTGATCTCTGCGGCACCTGCGCCCTTCGACACCCCAAGGACGTCATAGGGATCGCGCATGCATCATCCTCCAAGCCGGTCGAAGCACCTCGAAATCCGAGCATCTGCCGGATCTTGTCGAATGTGGGGAGGGGGTGAAAGGCCTGCAACGAGGTCCTACGTGCTCTTCCAGAGCCGTAGATCCCGGATCTCCCATTTGCCGCGCTGCGCGCGACACGCCGCCCCCTGCAACCAGGCCTCAGTGCCCTCGCGCACATAGCTCGCCAGAAAGTCGCGGCACGTGAAGCCATTCTGGCTATATGCCAAGGCCAGCGGTGTGATGGTCCCGCGAGCGCCCGTATCCGGGTTTTCCCATGGCATGCTCGCGTCCTTGCCGCCTCTTGCCAGCGCCTCGTTCACGGCAGCGCGGGCCACCAGAAGGTCGCCTTCGGGCGGCATTTCCGCACTCGACTGCACGTGAGGCAGTCTCGAGGACGCGGTGTGTTGAAGCTCGTCCTTTTTGGCGAGCAGATTGTCGAGCTGGTAGGAAAAGCTGCATCCGGAGAGAAGGAATGCGAGCGCAATCGCGCGAAAGCACGCCGGGCTCGCCGCGTGCGGACAAGCGCGGATTCCTTTATAAGACAGCTGCAACAGAACCGTGCGCTCCCGCGCCAGCACCTGAAAACCTGCCGGATGTCCGAATCGACGCCGATAGAACACCCCAGTCGGTTAACGAGTGGTGATTTTGCGGAAGCGGATGAGCCACTGCAGCTCTTTGCCGCCTGGTTCGAGGAGGCGGTTCGCACTGAGCCGCGGGATCCAACGGCGATGGCGCTCGCCACCATGGATCGGGAGGGACTCCCCAACGTGCGCATGGTGCTGATGAAAGGCTTCGACGACCGGGGCTTCGTGTTCTACACCAATGTGGAGAGCCAGAAGGGCCAGGAATTGGATCGCACCAAAAACGCGGCGCTGCTGTTTTACTGGAAATCAGTGAACCGGCAGATACGGCTGCGCGGAACAGTGGAGCGGGTCAGCGACGCCGAGGCCGACAACTATTTTGCCACGCGCCCGCGGCTTGCGCAGATCGGCGCCTGGGCCAGCAAGCAGTCTGCCCCGCTGGAAAGTCGCCTTGCTTTCGAGCGGTCCGTGGCCTTGCAGACTGCGAAGTTTGCGAGCGGAACCATACCCCGGCCCCCGAACTGGACGGGCTATCGCTTGTTGCCTTTCATCATGGAATTCTGGGAGGAGAGGCCGTTTCGGCTGCACGAACGCGTCGAGTTTCGACGCAGCGGCCCTCGCAGTCCGTGGTGCAAGACACGGCTTTACCCCTGAGCTGAAATTCACCCATGCCCGCGACCCCTTCCAACCAGCCACATCGGGTGCTGTTGCTGACCGGCGCCAGCCGGGGCATCGGACATGCGACTGTAAAACGTTTCTCCGCGGCCGGCTGGCGCGTGATCACCTGTTCGCGTCATGCATTCCCGGAAAACTGCCCATGGGAAATGGGTCCCGAGGACCACATTCAGGTCGATCTCGCCGATCACGAGGGGACCGTCCAGGCGATCATGGAGATCAAGCGCAGATTGGAGCGGAGCGAGCTGCATGCGCTCGTCAACAATGCCGCCATTTCGCCCAAGGCGGACGGCGGCAGCCGGCTGAGCTCGATCGATACTACGCTCGATGTGTGGGAACACGTATTTCGGGTGAACTTCTTTGCGCCGATCATGCTCGCGCGCGGTCTTGTCAACGAGCTCAAAGCGGCGAAGGGCTCGGTCGTCAACGTCACCTCCATTGCCGGCTCGCGCGTGCACCCGTTTGCCGGTGCCGCCTACGCGACCTCAAAGGCAGCGCTTGCATCGCTCACCCGCGAGATGGCGGCGGACTTCGGCCCGCTTGGCATTCGCGTCAATGCCATTGCCCCCGGCGAGATTGACACTTCCATCCTCTCGCCCGGGACGGAAGACATCGTCGCGCACCAGATCCCCCTGCACCGTCTTGGCACGCCCGACGAAGTAGCCAAGATCATTTACGTGCTGTGCACGGAGACATCTTCCTACGTGAATGGCGCCGAGATTCACATCAATGGCGGCCAGCACGTGTGAGGCATGCGCACCGCAGCCCGCATGAGCGGAGCCGTATGCGAAATCCCCGGATTTCGCTGCGCTCATCCGGGCTACGGAGCCGCGGAGCGCGCGATTCCGCTCTGCGCAAGCTCGCGCTCGCCTTCGGCGAGCAACCGCGCGGTAGCGGTCTCGACGTCATCCTGGAGCGTTGTGAAAAAGACCTCTTTGCTCAGCCCCGCCGGAATGGGCTTCAGCGCTTCGACACAAATCGTCCCTGGATAGCGCAGCCACGATCGACGCGGCCAGAACAGCCCCGAGTTGAGTGCAATAGGCAGGCAGCGCGCCCCCAGCTCCGCATAAAGATGGGCGACACCATGCTTATACCGCGGCGGCGCCCCCGGCGGCCTGCGTGTGCCCTCCGGGAAAATGACGATCTGGCGCTTGTGCGCGAGAGCCTCACGCGCCCGGGTTGTCATCTGCGCAAGCGCCTGCGGACCCCTGCTGCGATTGATCCCGATCATGCCCGCCTTCCAGGTGTACCAGCCGAAGAAGGGAATCCACATCAGCTCGCGTTTCATGATGTAGGCTGGATCCGGCAGCATCATCAGCAGCGCGAAAGTCTCCCACATCGATTGATGCTTGCAGGCAACGAGCAGCGGGCCCGGCGGAATTCTTTCACTCCCGCGGAATTCCACATCGATGTCGCAGATCGCTCGCAACAGCCATAAGTTTGTGCGTGTCCAGAAC
>JBKPOZ010000094.1:0-7123 GCA_046733355.1 Pseudomonadota bacterium
CCGAGCCCGACGAAGCCCACCCCAAGGTCGTAGTGACCGCCGATCTCGATCTTTCGGTTGGCAACCTCGATGATTCGGCCGCTCGTCAATGGGCCGAAAACGGGCTTGGTGGCAGTATCCACCAGCACCGTATCCGGACGCCGAAGCACGTCGAGCTGACGCTCGATCTCGGGCACGGCGAATACGGGATCGCCCGGCCTGAATCCCATCATGAAAATTTCACGCCGAACTCCGTCTTCCGGACTGAGCCATGAAGGAACGCCCTGATAGAGAGGCGCGACCGATTCGACTTCCCGCAGCGACAGAGCCTGATAGAGACGCTGGCGGGGAAAATCGAACGGCAGCGTCTGCACAACATAGGCGCTCGATGTCATTAAAACATCGAAACGAAGATGGTTGTAGACCTGCAGCCCGCCCCTGGGCACGGAGGAATAGAAGCCAAGCTGCAGAAAAATCATCAGGACGGCGATGAAGATGCCGGCCATTGCCAACAGGTTACGGCCCTTTTCATGCACAAGCATTCGCCAGGCGACGAATGTGCTCATTCAACCGGCTTATGACGACGGCTGCGATGTCGTGATCAGCACGTCTACGGTGAGGTTGGTCAGCTGCTTTGCCAACGCCTGGTCGTCAAGGTCGAGATCGATCCATACCTGGACCACCCGTGCATCCGCGCGCGCTGCCGGATCGACGTTGAGCACATCGTTCTTGAAAACCATATTGCCAATGCGAGCCACCCGACCCTTGACCGGTTTCGGCAGGGCACGGCTGCTGATCTCGGCAAGCTGACCCACACGCACTCTGCCAATATCCGTCTCGTATACTTCTGCCACGGCGCGCATGCGCTCGGTATCGCCCACGACCAACACTGGACCGGTGCCGACTTCCTCGCCCGGTTTCACGCGAATGTTGAGAACACGGCAGTCGCAGGGGCCATAAAGCGTCAGGCGCTTCGCGCGTATTTCCGCAGCTGTAATCTGGCGTTCAAGGGAGGCGATGGGAAACTGCTTTGCCACCTGATCGAGGGACGCCTGAGCGATGTCCACCTGCGCTGCGGCGTCGGCCTTCTCGCCGTCCGATTGTGCCTTGAGTTCCAACAGGTGTTCCCGTGCGCCCTGAATATCCTTCTCGTGCGCTTTCTTCGCGTCCAGGCCGGCAATCGTAGCCTCCTGTGCGGCGATGCGGTGAGGCCATGCATCGAGGACCCGGCGGCGGTTCGCTTCCGCTTGCCGGAGCCGGGCCCGCGCCACGTCGGTTTCGGATTTCTGCCGCGCCTTTGCTTCGTCGAGCTGCGCCAGCAAGACGTCACGTTGCGCCATCTGCTCGGCATAGCCGGCGAGATAGCCAAGCACATCTCCTTTTTTGAACCCGTCACCCCGCTCGACAAACAGGGACTCCAGGCGGTCGGGTCCAGAGCCGGCGCCTACATTGATCAGCTCGCTCCAGGGTTCGAGCCGCCCAAGCGCCGCCACTGCATTCCCTGACTTTGGTCGCTCCTGGGCGGAGGCGGACGGGGTCCCAGCCGCGCCGGCCGAATTGCCGAAGAATGTCTTATAGGACGCAATGCCGCCAGCGGCGGCCAGGATGCACGCGGCGGACGCGATCACAAATGGTTTTTTTGGAAGGCGCAAAAGGGGCTCCTACACAGCAGCTCGCCCTGCAAGTACGATACCGATTGCATTGGCGTTGCGCAATCATTCGGCGGCATTTTGCCGCCCGGAACACGGTCGCATTGGGCCATTTCGGCGCAGCCGAGGAAGTGCTTGCCCGTGCGTGGGCCCCGCTATAACGTAAGCGTGGAACTTTTGTGCATTCGCATGCATAAAGCGGCAGCAGGCGGGGCAGCATCGCTGCACTGCGTAAATGACTCCTTCACGGATCTAATTGTTGGATGCAGTCGCGCCGCCGTCGGAATGAACAAGTGGAGCGCCGGATGGCCATGACGAGAGGCCGCCGGTCTCACAACATCAGGAGTGCATGATGGACGACGAACTCATCAAGCGCATCACGGTTATTGAGCGCACCGGAGAAACGCCAGAAGCGGTGATTGCAGAGAAAGAACCGCGCAGGCGGCGGAAGACCTCGGTGCTAACGCGACCACTTGAACGGGCCGCGCGCCGTTTAATTCGCGCACAAATCATCTTCGGACAGGAGATGCTGCGGCGGCACAACAGGGCCAATCGCCGCCGTCGTGATGGTTGGCTGCTGGAGGGACCCGCGACCGTCATTGAGTCCGGTCGTAGAGCCTACAATGAAGCGCGCAAGGCGGCTCCCTTCCGAATCCTGCCGAAGGCCTGATCCAGCAACTCCCCCCGGAGGACATGCACATGGCAACGCAACCGACAGCGAGAGAAGAGCGCGAGCAGCGCGAAACGGAAAAGCAGAACAAGCTGCCGCTGGTCGTAGTCGAGCTATCGCGACGACGCAGCCCCGAACAGGTGAGGCGCCTGCGCAAGGGCCGCGGCAAGCTGCTCATGGATATCGAAGACGCGGTGGACGAGCTCGTGAAGTCTGGGACTATAAAATCGGGCACGCAGCCCGTCGTCGTCGTTGTGCGCGAAGCTACGCTGCCTTTGCTTTGGGCGCTCGACTACGTCGACGATGAGGAAGAGGACGAAGATGACGACGACGATGATGATGACGATGACGATGACGACGACGACTAGAGCGGGGTGACTTTTCTTCGAATCGCCATCCCGCTCTAGCTATTTGGTGGAGCATGATCTTTTCCGAAAACCGGTTCCCACTTTTCGGGATCATGCTCTAGGTCCTGGAGCGTCGGCATTGGTTCGTTTCCGCCGGCCAGCCCGGCGGATTTTTTTCAAGCAGAGAACTTTTGCTTCAGGCGACGGCCGCAAACCCCATGCGCTCTGCCAGTGAGCCCAGCGCGCAAATCGTGGAGATGTCCAATCGTCCGCAGAGATGCCGACTGCGGAATTTCGAAAGCGCGAGCAGTATGGTCTCAGCCGCGCACGCGACCAGCACGCCAGGACAATCCGGCTCTTCAAGGTCTCCCAACAGCGATCCGTGTGGTGCGCGGATCAGACCTCCGTTCATCATGACCAGATCGGTCCTGCTGCTTGCCAGATCAGACATGATGTTCGCCGGTCTCGATATGTCGCAGACGAGGGCACCCCTGCCGAGATGACGCGAGCCGATGAAAGGCAAAATAGCGTTCGTTGCCGCTAGTACGATCTGTGCCCTGGGAAGATCGTGGTCAATATCAGTGGTAATGGATATCCTGCCAGGTAGCTCCGACGTGCTGTCGGTTGCGCTTAGGTGATGACCTTTGGCACATGTTTGGAAGGAGACGCCGCGACGCGCACCGCCGAGACGAGCCACATGCTCCCGGCAGTCCTGCGCAACCTCTTGCAGTTTCACCATGCTCGTTTCGGCGCTGCGGGGATTGCCGACCAGGATCAACTCCGCGGCGCGCTCGGCACAGAGAAGGCTCAGGGCATGGCCAATGGCGCCGGTGGCGCCGACGATTGCAACCGTGCACTGGCCGAAATGAAGTCCATGCTGCGCGCACGCAAGCTCA
Organism: Pseudomonadota bacterium; assembly: GCA_046733355.1. Classification (GTDB taxonomy): domain Bacteria; phylum Pseudomonadota; class Alphaproteobacteria; order Rhizobiales; family Xanthobacteraceae; genus VAZQ01. The sequence continues at coordinate 3,542 of JBKPOZ010000094.1, forward strand.
ACGGAGCGAATGGCCGCCCAGGTGGTCAGGCTGTTACCGCTCGTCACGGTCACACGCGTGTGGGGCTGCACCGCGAGTCCACCGTCTGCAATGATCGAGCTGAATCCGCCGAGCCCGATCACTTCCGCACCGCGTTCAGCGGCCAAGTCGACGGCGCCTTGCACGAGAGTGATCGCTTCGGTTCCGGGAAGCGCCAGCAGTTCCGGCGCCAAGTACGGCAGCACGATCAATTCGCCTTCAGTCGAGCGACCATCGGCAGACCGGACCGCGAGTTCTGAATGAGAAAAAGGCTTGATGAACTCGACGATGCGCGACCTCAATTTCTCCACTTCCGCTGCGTCAAACCGCTCCAGGCTGGAGTCGCAACGACGTAAATCGCCGGTGCCCAGGAGATGCACGATGAAAGCAAAGCGCGTGCATTTGTCCCGCTCTGGATGCGTGCGAGAGGTTGCGGCCATTGGCTGGAGCGCGCTTTCACGTGACACGAACGCGGATGTTCCCGGGTCCGATCTGCCCATGAAATGCCCGAGTAGAGCGCCCGCGTCGCCCGCGTGCAGAATTTCCAGCAGCCGTCTCAGCGCGCCGATCAGTCGATCGCAAACGGACCTGTCTGCGATCAGAGGCGGCTCGATCCGCAGCACGTTTGCTGCCGTAAACGAAGGGGCGATGCGGATATGCTCGACGTTGAGAAGGAAGCTGACGATCAGATAAAGCAGCAGATTCTGCCGCTGCAGGATCGCAAGCAGGCCGGTTTGCGCCTCGCCCATGCGGCAAAGGTTCAATTCCACTCCGAGCATCAGTCCACGGCCACGGATGTCCGAGATCAGCGTGGGATATTCGCGTTGCAGCTGCCGCAATTGCTGCTGCAGCCACTCGCCGGTTTCCGCTACGTGGTGCACCAGTCGTTGATCGTCCTTCACCAACTCATCGAGTGTGGCAAGGGCAACACGGCAGGCGAGGGTATTTCCCGCAAACGTGGAACCATGGCGCAGATCGAAATGCTCCGTGTACACCTCGCGCGTATACAGGCACGCGCCGATCGGCAGCAATCCGCCGCCGAGCGCCTTGGCAAGCGCGAGGATGTCGGGGGTGACGCCCTCTGCCTCACAGGCGAACAGCTTTCCCGTCCTGCCAAGCCCGGTCTGCACCTCGTCCACAATCAGCAATGCGCCGAAGCGATGGCACAGGTCCCGAGCCGCCGCGAGATAACCTGGAGGGACAACGTGAATTCCCGATTCGCCCTGCACAACCTCGACGATGAACGCCGCGAAGAAGTCCGGTCGCAATTCCAGCGCGGCTTGCAACGCCGGCAAATCTCCGAACGGCACATAGTTGAAGCCGGGAACGGGAGCGCCAAACCCCTGCTGGAAAAAATCCTTGTCAGTCGCCGACATGCCGGCAAGCGTCAGCCCGTGAAAGCCGTCCCGACTGGAGAGGATGCCCAGTCTTCCCGTGCGAGCGCGCGCCAGCTTGATGGCAGCTTCGACGGACTCCGCGCCGCTATTGGTGAACACAACATGGCTCAACCCGGCGGGAGCGACTGAAAGCAGTCGTTCAGCAAGCTCGCCTGCAACAGGAGATATGGATGCGATCGCCAGGTTCGGGCGGTTTTCGCTGCGTGTCTTGTCAATGGCCCGCCATATCGATTCAGGACTGTGCCCGAATGGAACAGCGCCGAACTGTGCAACAAAGTCGGCATAGGCTGTTCCATCTGCGTCGTAGAGATAGCACCCCTCACCGCGCACGAACGTCTTGTCGAGACCGAGGTGCTGGTACAGAAATCCTTTATAGGGGCTGACATATCGCACATACGCATTCTGATCATCCGGGCGCCAGTTGCGCAGCGATGCAAGCTTGATCACCTGGCTCTCGAGGGAAAAACTGCGTGATATCGGCTCAGGGCTCTGCAACGCCGGATTCAAGAGCCGTATCAACTCTACTTTGTGTTCGGCCAGCAACTCTCTGGCCGGCGAGGTCACCGAGTCCTTCGGGCCGCTGAAGCGCAGGTCAGGGCCTTCCACCCACAGCTTCACTCCGCGTTCGCGGAGGTCGGTGAGCAACTCGAGCGGCGTCATATGACGCCCTCTTCCCAGTCCTCGGTGGCGGGCGGCACAAGTCCTCCCACATGCGCGTGCAGCAACTCTTGTCCATCCTGCAAGTGAAACAGTGGCCGAATAGGATCAAAATTGAGCGATCCGATCGGACACACACCCAAGCCGAAACGCCATGCCGAGCATTCGAGCGCGTGCGCCATTGCGCCCGCTTCCAGCAAGCTGAACCGCCACCCCAAGTCCCCATACACCGGTTCGATCGCGCGCGGCTCGTATATGAAGAAGAGTGAGAAGCTTGCCTGATTGAAAATGGGCTGATTGATGAACGGCTCGTGGACATCGGCATTTATTTCAGCGCCGAGGGTGAGCGGCACGAGACGATGATCGATAGGGTCATAGTAGAACGTCCCGGCGGAACACCCGGCAATTCCTTCCTTTTTGGCATGAAGATAGGTCTGCACAGGGTAGCAGCTTCCGGCAGAGCCGTAGGAATACTTGAAACCGCCGTTCAGGTTTACCCGGCTGATTTCGGCAAGCCACTGGCCAAGAGAGTCAAGCGGCACCGGCTCGCCAAGAAAGCGTCGCACCGCGCGCCGGCGATTGAAGCGTTCCGCAATGGGAGGCGCAGAATGCTCGCGCGGCAGGGGCAATGCTCCCCATTGCTCCGGGAACCTGCGCTGGCCGCACTGTTCGCGGTGAAAGGCTTCGCGCGCGAGGGGATCGACGATCAACTCGGAACTGCGAGGCTTTTTTGCTGCCGCACTTCCGCGGGGTGTCTGCGCAGTTTCTTCCGTCCGATCCGCTGATGGTACAAGCTGCGCAAGACCAGCGATGGTGGGGTGACGGAAGAACTCGTTAAAGGAGGGTCGCACGCCAAACTCCTGCTCAAGCCGGCCAACCACGCGGACGAGATCGAGAGAAGTGGCGCCGATCGTGAGAAGGTTCTCATGCGGATCGATATTGGCTTGTCCTAGCTCCTGCGAAATCAGCATTCTTATGCGCGCCAGTGTGTCGCTCTCTGCCTCGGGTCCAACAGAGCCGATCTCTGCACTTGTTTCACAAAGCGCTTTGCGATCGATCTTGCCATTTGCGGTGAGCGGCAGAGCATCGACCTTTTTCCATACAACAGGCACCATGTAGCCCGGTAATTTGTCGCGCAAATAGCCCTGCAGTTCATTCGCCCCGGACTCGCAGACAAAGTATGCGGCGAGATGCTTCGGGCCCATACGGGGTCCGTTCACCGCAACCGCCGCCGACTTCACTTTGGGGTGCTGCAGCAAGGCTGCCTCGATCTCGCCCAGCTCGATGCGATAGCCCTGCACCTTTACCTGCTGGTCCTCGCGTCCCAAAAACTCGATGTTTCCGTCCGGCAGGTAGCGGCCGAGATCGCCGGTCCGGTACAGGCGCTCGCCGCTTTCCGGGTGGCGCACGAACTGCGCCTCCGTCTTTGTGGCATCGCGCCAATAGCCGCGCGCCAACCCGAGCCCGCCGATAAAAATCTCCCCTGCCACCCAGATCGGGCACGGCTGCA
>JBKPOZ010000095.1:0-65097 GCA_046733355.1 Pseudomonadota bacterium
AAGCTCGCCAAGCTCGGCTTCGTCAATGAACGCGGCGGGCCGTTCTCGCCGTCGTCAATCGCGTCAATCGTGGCTTAGCAGTGAGCTTTCCGTTATAGGGCGCCAGAGCCACTGAGCTTCACGAGATGAAGCGTCAAAAAAAGAGAAGCAGAACCGTTACAGGCTTCCACAGGCTTGGCCTGCTGTTAGCCATCTCATTGCTCCTCGGGGCATTTGGCTTCGTTGTGGTATGGATAATCGGCAGCGAGCTTTGATCTCGCTCAAACCGAACAAACCACCGGACGCCCGGCCGCAGAGCCACGTATCGGTCGGATTGCTGGTCATTGTGGACAATGTGAGCACGCTGTGCCGGTCCGTAAAGAGAACGATGCAGCCAGCTGGACACCGGTTCAGTCTTGGCTACTGAAGCTTCGTCGTTCAGGACCGCGCTGGAGTTACCGACTTTCGCCCACAGCTATAATCTGCAGCCCTGCAACTGTGCGACTTCATCTGCTCAGGAACGACCCTCGCTTTTCCGATGAGCATGGCCTAGAACGCGTACAGGAGCCCATGGTTTAATCCCCTTTCCGGTGGCGTTCTGGAAATCAGAGCCGAAGAGAGGGGTGACATGAAGCTCGTTACTTTTATTTTGGGACTGATTATTGGCGCGATCCTTGGGTTTGGATTCGTGATTTATTGGCAGTCGCAAGAACCATCTGATGAAACAAACATTGTTTTTGCGCGGAAGAATTTTTTCGACGCTAAACAGAATAACGAATTCGACGCGGTATTCATCTCTGGTACTTTGACCGGCAAAGACCAAGGATACTCGAACAACACATATGGGATCTCGTGCATCAAGCGGTTCAAAACGTGTTTTGTCGCTTATGTCGAGCAAATCGGGCGTGATCAGATCGGCAGAATCCAAAATCCGATTGACTATCCCGTTCTGACATGGAGCGAGAGTGAGGTGGTTGCCCAGGAGGAGCTTGCGCCACTCGACTGTGTTCGGGTTACGATAACGATCGATAGAAAAAGAGAGGAGCTATTGTGGGTTGAAGAGCCGGCCAATCAAACGAAGCCGAGCTGCAAAAACGTCGATACGAGTGTACGAAAATACAGCATTGAGGACTCGCCTAGATGGAAACAGATTTTCGGAAAATGAGAGCCTCGCCGCGAAGTAGTCAGCCATGGCTATTCTTCGCCAATGACGCAGTGAAACCCGCAAGCCGCTCGACGAACCAGAACGCCGCCACGATTCCAATGGCGTAGGGTGTGACCGCCGATGCGTGCCGCTCGACCAGCGGCGAAAGTCTGATGCGCTTGGCGCAAGCTAAGACCGCCAAGACGCCGGCGATGAAGATGAGCTGCCCCAGCTCCACGCCGAGGTTGAACGTGAACAGTGCGAGCGGGATATCGCCCTGCGGCAGGCCGATGTCGGCGAGCGCGCCGGCGAAGCCGAAGCCGTGCAGCGAACGCGAACGCCACCATCCACGGCCAGCGCGCCACTTCGGCATAAACCGCCGTCGCGGTCTTAAGGGCACAACGCGTCATCGGGCTATTCGCCAACTCGCGCGGCAAACGACGGCGAACGATTTCCGGGCCAAACATTCGCTCATGTTGGACACCTCGAACCTGACGCTCTTGCCGACGACGGAAACGGGTGAGTTTCGTCGCGGCACCATGCTCGACACGGAGGAGACATATTCCCTGACAACGTACGGTGTCATCTTCGGCATCTCGCGCCAAGCACTTGTCAACGACGATGTCGGCGCGTTCGCGAGCATTACGCAGCGGTTGGGCCAAGCGGCAGCCGCGTTCGAGGCGCAGAACCTTGTGGATTTGCTCACGTCCAATGCTGGGCTTGGTCCGACGATGAAGGACGGCCAGAAGCTCTTTGCCACCGCTCACAGCAACGTCAACACAGTAACCGGCGCGGCACCAAGCGACACCACGTTGACGGCAGCGAAGCTCGCAATGCGCAAGTAGACGGGGCCGAGCGGCGGGTTGATTGTGGTTGAACCAAAATTCTTCTTGGTGCCGGCCGACGTTGAAGTGGCGACGAGCATCAGGACAAGGTGCTCACCGCGATTCAGCCAGTGCAGGTTCAGGATCCCCTGGTCAACGTTGACGCTGGTTGTCGAACCGCGTCTGACAAATACGACGAGATGGTATTTGGTCGCCGATTCCGCCGCGATTGACGGATTGGAATACGCGTATCTCGCCGGTGCTCCGGGTCCGCAAGTTGAAAGTCGCGCAGGATTCGATGTGGACGGCGTCGAATCTAAAGTGAGATTGGATTTCGGCTGTGGCTTCGTCGAATCGCGAAGCTGGTACTCGAACGCAGGTGTGTAATGCCCTCGACCGCTCTCAAGGCGCAGCTTGCAAGGTTGCAGGCCGATCTCGCCGCGACGAATTCAAACACTCCAGCGGACGTGATCTCCGCGTTGCTCGCCGTAATCGCCGAGATGCAGGCGAGCATCGCAGCTATCGACCAAGCCGAAGCTACGCTGCCGGAGACACAGCGCGTCAAGGCGCTCCAAGGCGAGCTGGATGCGCTGCGCAAGCCATATCGTTCCGGAATACGGCGCGTCGCATTCGACGGCCGTAGCGTGGAATACGGTAGCGATGACGAAATGCGCAGCGCAATCGCTGCGTTGGAGGTCGACTTAGGCGTCAAGCGCTCGGCCAGCGTCGTAATCAGGTCCACAAAGGGGTGGTGAACATATTCGAGCTAACGCGCGTCGCACTCCTGCGGGCGAGCGGCCCGCCCAACATCGGAAGCCCCCACCGCGCGCCGCGCGGCCGCAAGTTGGTCACTTGCGGGTTCATGGCGGTCTGGGGGCAAGGCCGCAACTCCGTGTCCCCGGTGGGTGTCCCCTCACGCCCGCCGGGGCTTCTTCCCCGTCCCGTCCACAGGCCCTTGTCGGATGTCGCGGGAAATGGGACAAAGGGAGGTCGTTAGACATCCGTGCGGCGGATAAGCCAGCGTAGATCGGTATCGGGAGTTTGCGTCGGGTCAACCCCGGTGGGTTGCCCAGACCCGTAGTAGGATTCTGTCTCGACTTCGCCGCCGCGACACTGCCTGGGGTTCCCCGGAAAGTGTAACGGGATGTCACGTATACCAGTCGAGCGCATTGGCGCTGATGACGCCGTCGCCATTCTCGGCATTCCCAAACGAACGGTTCAGTCGCTTGCGGCTCGCGGGAAGATTCCGGGCGCGGCCAAGATTGGCCGTACCTGGACATTCGACGTCACCAAATTGGGGCACCACGTAACGCAAAAGGAAAGGCAATCATGGGCCAACGCAAACGCAAAGCACCTACCGGCTGCTACTGGCGGGGCAATACCCTCTGGGGCCGGGTTAAGCTTAATGGCCGAGACATCAGATGGCCGCTTCACACGAGTGACCCAGCGGTTGCGCGAGCACGCCGCGCGGCGGGGAAGGACCGGCTAACGGCCGATGCCTATCACGGCGACGGCCCGAGGACGTTCGTAGAGGCGCTGGAGAGCTGGGAACCGTGGATTGAGCGCAAGGCGGGGCCGAAGACCGTGCAGCGCTATGCGTGCTCGCTAGACCAGCTCCAGGGCTTCCTCGAAGGCAAGCGGATTGCTGAAATCGACGGGCGTCTGGTCGCCGATATTATCCGCGCCCGCACCGCCGACGGCGTGTCCAACGCGACCATCCGGCGCGACCTTGTTGCCCTATCGAGCGTGATCAATTTCGCGATTGACCAGGGCTGGCTCGAAAGCAACGCGGTGCTGGCCCGGATGAAGCGGGTCAAGGAACGGCGCGATCCGATCGTGCTGCCCCGCCCAGAGGATATTGACCTCGTGCTCTCCCGCGCGCCGGGCATGATTAAAGATATGGTGCGGGTCGCCATGGCAACTGGCGCGAGGGAGGATGAACTGCTCCGCGCCCGCCGTGACGATATTGCCCATGAGCGCCGGCAGCTCACACTGTTCGGCAAGCGCAACAAGCGCCGCTCGGTCGCCCTCGATCCGTTCGACGGCTACGACCTCCTGCGCGCGCTGCCGAGCTATATGGGCTCGACGCTGCTGTTCTGGCACTCGGCCGGCGAGAGCTACAAAAATTTCGCCAGCCAGTTCTCGGCGATCATCGACCGCACCGGCAAGTGGGCGGCCGGCCAAGGCATCGAGTTCCGGCCCTTCCGCTTCCACGACCTGCGGCACTGGCATGCCGTCCATTGGCTCAAGCAAGGCCGCTCGATCTACGAGTTGAAGGACCGACTCGGCCATGCCAGCGTGAAAACGACCGAAGGCTACCTGCGCGCAGGCTATCTCACGTTCGAGGAGAAGCAGGTCGCCATTGCCGGGGCTCCGGTGGCACAAAAAGCGGCACAACCCGCCATCCGTGGCACAGGCGCAGCATGAAGAAAGGCACGAATTATATGGGTTTCTGGCATGAAGGGCCGACAGGCACCGCGCGGTTTAGCAAACCGCCGCCTTCAGCCACTCGGCCACGTCTCCAAGGCTCCGAATCCGTAATCACGCATGCACAGACGGTCAAGGTGCGTGCGAGCCCAGCGTGCGAGTGCAAGGCGCGCGGCTCAATGCGCGCTCTTGAGCCAGGCGCGCGCGGCGCGTTGCGCCTGCGCGATCTCTACTGGCGACATCTGCTCGGCAATTTCCCGCCGCAAGCGAATAGCCTCGCTGTTGCCGCGCATGGCCGCAAGATTGAACCACTTGTGTGCGGTGACGAGATCGACCGGAACGGTGCGACCGACCGAATACATCATGCCGAGGGCGAAGAAGCTGTCCGCGGCGTCCGGCGCATTACCTAGCGACGCGCAGTCGACGTCGAGCAGTTCGAAACGAGCCATATGCACTCTCCCCTGTTGCGCCTGCCCGTCGAAACGCGGACTTGGCGCGCGCCCAGCCCCCCGGCCGAACGCGGGCGAATATCAGGCGAAAATTTGAACAGGGTTTTAAACGTCGCGATGAATCGAACGTGAACCGCCCCCGCCATCGCGGAAGGGTGCCGACTGTTAATCACCCATATTGCTGTTGCGGTCGCTGTTTTCGCGCGCGCGACCCCCGAGCGTTAACCCGCCCGAGTGAACCGGCGCTAACCATGTTCGCGGGATGCGAGGTTCGCGGGATGCGAGGGCGGCGGCAAGGCGCGGGTGCGCAAGGCTCCCCGCTGGCATTGGGCGCTCGCGAATCCGGTGCCGGCGCTTCGGCATCAACGGCTACGCGGGCGAGAATTCCTGCCGACGCCCTCTGTTACCAAAAACCGGAGCCGGCGAGTCGAGGCGATGAACTCATCGCTCTCAACCGATCGCCGGCCCGTATGACGCAGTCACTGACGTCGTCCGAAGTCGAAGACTGGGACGCGCGCTTACTTCTTCTTCCGGCGCTTCGTCTTTTTCGCGCCCTTCTTCGCTGCCTTCGCCGTCTTCCTTCGCTTCTTCGCCATGCTGCCCTCCTAGCAATGAGTGAGTGGCGATATCGTGCTCGCAGGATGCGAGCACTGCATTCGGATTACACCAGCGCGCCAAAAAAACCAGCATTTTCGCTGTGTCGCGCAACGCCAACACCGCAGCGCTACCGCATCTCGCGTGCATACGCCCTCCTGGGCTCGGAACACCAGAGCGGAAGAAAAATCAGATAGATCAATGGGCAAACTTTTTGTTGTGCGCAGAAATGCCCGTAGAATGCGCAGTTCTCGCATTCTCGGTTCTCATGCATTGCATCTGGGCCGCGGCGCAAAACACCGCCGAGATATGCGCGCGCGGCATTTCTCAATGCGGCGCGAGCCGGCGCAATCAGTTGTGAAAAAAATCTGGTTACAAGGCCGCTCGCGCGCTTGCGAACGCGCAAATCGAACGCGAATCGCGCGAATCAGCCGCGAGTGATTCGCCTCTTCAGCGCGTGCGTAGCCCGGATTGAGCGCCAGCGAAATCCGGGAGCAGTGTTGTCCGCGTGTCGATATCCCTCGATTTCGCTTCGCTCAATCGACGCTACAGTCGCGGTCAGAGGCCGAGCTTTGCCTTGAGCAGCTCGTTCACGGCCTGCGGATTGGCCTTGCCGGACGACGCCTTCATCACTTGTCCCACGAACCAGCCGAGCAGCGCAGGCTTGCCTTTCGCCTGCTCCCGCTTTTCCGGATTGGCCCGCAAGATCTCATCCACCACCTTCTCGATCGCGCCGATGTCGCTCACCTGCTGCATGCCGCGTTGCGCCGCGACGGCGCGCGGATCGCCACCCTCGCTCCAGGTGATCTCGAACAGCTCTTTGGCCATCTTGCCGGAGATCGTGCCCGCGTCGACCAGATCCAGAATGGCGCCGAGCTGTGCCGCAGTCACCGGCGAGCTGGTGATGTCCTTGCCCTCCTTGTTGAGCCGGCCGGCCAGCTCGTTGATCACCCAGTTTGCCGCCGCCTTGGCGTCCCGCCCTTTCGCCACCGCCTCGAAGAACTCGGCGCCCGCGCGCTCGGCAACAAGGACTCCGGCATCGTAGTCGGAGAGCCCATACTCGCGCGTGAAGCGGCCCTTCTTTTCATCCGGCAGCTCCGGCAGATGCGCCCTGAGACCTTCCACATATCCCGCATCGAGCTCGAGCGGCAGCAGGTCGGGATCGGGGAAATAGCGATAGTCGTGGGCTTCTTCCTTGTTGCGCATTGACCGCGTTTCGCCTTTGCCGGCATCGAAGAGCCGCGTCTCCTGCCCGACTGCGCCGCCATCCTCGATGATGCCGATCTGGCGGCGCGCCTCGTACTCGATCGCCTGGCCAATGAAGCGGATGGAATTGACGTTCTTGATCTCGCAACGGGTTCCGAGCGGCGCCCCCGGCCTGCGCACCGACACATTCACATCCGCGCGCAGATTTCCCTTTTCCATGTCGCCGTCGCAGGTCCCGAGATAGCGCAGGATGCTGCGCAGCTTGGCGACAAAGGCCTTGCCTTCTTCCGCCGAGCGCATGTCCGGTTTGGACACGATCTCCATCAGCGCCACCCCGGAGCGGTTGAGATCCACGCATGACATCGTGGGATGACGGTCGTGCAGCAATTTGCCCGCATCCTGCTCGAGGTGCAGCCGTTCGATGCCGACCGTCACGCTTTCCCCCTCGGGCAGATCGACAATCACCTCTCCCTCGCCAACGATCGGCGACTTGTACTGGCTGATCTGATAGCCCTGCGGCAGATCCGGATAGAAATAATTCTTCCGGTCGAAGATCGAGCGAAGATTGATCCGCGCGTTGAGCCCCAGGCCGGTGCGCACCGCCTGCCTGATGCACTCCTCGTTGATGACCGGCAGCATCCCCGGCAAGGCGGCGTCGACGAGCGAGACGTGGCTGTTGGGCTCGCCGCCAAAGCCGGTGGACGCGCCCGAGAACAGTTTCGACTGCGAAGTGACCTGCGCGTGCACCTCCATGCCGACGACGACTTCCCATTCGCCGGTGATGCCATTGATCAATTTCGATTTTTTCTCGGCCGCGGTCACCTGTTACTCCTGATGGCAGGCGCCAGGACGGGCGCCAGGAAACGAAACCTTCCCCCGGGGCAACGCGTTGGCCCGCAGGTTCGGATTAGCGGAGGGTGGCAATGGCTGACAACCGCGCACGCAATGGGAAACTTGGGGCTGCTTTGGGAGCCGTGCTCGCGCTGGCAATTGCAATATTCTTGCTCAGCGGCGGCGAACATTTCGGCAAAAAGACCGTCAACAGCGACGCCGACCTTCCGCCGGTTGCCACAGCCAACAAGTAGTCGATCCGTAGCCCGGATGAGCGCCCCGCCTCCGCTCGCGTTGCGAGCTACGGCGGGTTGGAGTCCGCCGAAGCGCTGAGCGCGAAGGCGGAAGCGAAATCCGGGGTTCCCGCATATCGCTTCTCTCATGCGGGCTATTTCAGCAATTGACTGGCAATCGCTGTCCATTCCTCGTCGAGCGGGCCTGACGCTTCGGAGCGAGCAGCCCTGCGATACCAGTAGCGCGCATTGTCCAGATCGCCTTCGACGCGATGCAGATGGGCATGCACCCAGGCACACTCCTTGTCCGTCTGGTCCTGCACGATGCGGTGCGCCGCATCCCAGTTGTTTTTGCCCGCCCACCATAATGCGGCGAGCGCCGGCGCAAGGGAGCCCGGAGGTTTCGGTTGCGCCAGCGATGCTTTGAACGCGTCGTAATCCATGCGCGAACCTCGCCGCGATCTTACCACCAGCGCTCCGGTGCAAAACTTCCAGCCGCCTGCTCGATGACGTGAGCGAGCGAGAACAGCGTTTCCTCGTCAAAAGGCTGACCAATCAGCTGCAGTCCCAACGGCAGGCCTTCATCCGAGAGACCAGCCGGCACCGAGATGGCCGGAAGGCCCGCCAGGTTCACCGTCACCGTGAACACGTCGTTGAGATACATCTCGGTGGGATCGTTTTTGCCTTTCTCGCCAAGGCCGAAGGCGGCAGATGGGGTCGCGGGAGCGAGCACCGCATGCACCCCTGATGCAAACACCTCGTCGAAATCGCGTTTCACCATTGCGCGCACCTTCTGCGCGCGCAGGTAATAGGCCTCGTAATAACCGGCGGAAAGCACGTACGTGCCGATCAGGATGCGCCGGCGCACCTCTTGGCCGAATCCCTCCGCGCGCGTCCTTTGGTACATCTCGCCCAATTCCGCTTGGGCGACGCGCAGGCCATAGCGCACCCCGTCATAGCGCGCGAGGTTTGACGACGCCTCGGCAGGGGCAATGATGTAATACGCCGGCAGCGCGTATTTGGTGTGCGGGAGCGAGACCTCGACAGTTTCGGCACCCGCCGATGTCAGCCAATCGATTCCCGATTCCCAGAGCTTCACGATCCGGGGCGAAATGCCTTCTATGCGGTACTCGCGCGGAATGCCGATCCTGAGGCCCTTGATGGATTTGCCGACCGCGCTCTCGTAGTCGGGCACCGGGCGATCGACCGAGGTGCTGTCCTTCGGATCAAAACCCGCCATGGAGCGCAGAAGGATGGCCGCGTCCTCGACCGTGCGCGCGAACGGGCCTGCCTGATCGAGCGAGGATGCATAAGCGACAATGCCCCACCGGGAGCAGCGGCCATAGGTGGGCTTGATGCCGACAGTGCCGGTGTATGCGGCAGGCTGCCTGATTGACCCGCCGGTATCGGTCCCGAGCGCGCCTGCGCAAAGCCTCGCCGCCACGGCCGCCGCGGAGCCGCCCGAGGAGCCGCCGGGGACGAGCGGCGTATTGGCGCCTTTCCGCCGCCACGGCGAGATCACCGGGCCGAAATACGACGCCTCGCTCGATGAGCCCATGGCGAACTCGTCATGGTTGAGCTTGCCCAGCAGCACGGCGCCGTCGCACCAGAGGTTCGTGGTCACCGTTGATTCGTACGTCGGAATGAAATTGCTGAGGATGTGCGAGCAGGCGGTGGTGCGCACGTCTTTCGTGGCGAACATATCCTTGACCGCGAGCGGTATCCCCTCAAGCGCGCGCGCATCATGATTTTTCAGCCGCGCGTCGCAATCGGAAGCCATAGCGCGTGCCTTCTCCGGTGTCTCGAGCACATAGGCATTGAGCACGCGCGCCCGCTCCATCGCATCGAGATGCGCCTCGACAAGCTCGCGCGAGGAAAACTCGCCGCGCCGCAAACCCGCGCGCGCCTGCGCGAGGGTGAGCGCGGTGAGCTCAGTCATGCAATGTAGGGTGGGCAAAGGCGTGCTTTTGCACGCCGTACCCACGCGTCACTGCTCCGCGTGGGCACGGCGCGTTCGCCATATCCCCACGTCCAAACGCCGAGACACGCGCCTCTGCCCACCGTACGCGCCTGAATCGCAATGTTCCGGTCATTCGACGACTTTCGGCACCAGGAAGAAGCCATCTTCCGTGGCCGGCGCGTTGCGCAGCACCTCTTCGCGGATTTCGCCGTCCGTCACCTTGTCCGCGCGCTTTTTCAGCTGCATGGGAACGACCGAGGTCACCGGCTCGACCCCTGTGACCTCCACCTGAGAGAGCTGCTCCACAAAGGTCAGGATCGCGTTGAGCTCGCCGCGGAGGTGCTCGATGTCCTCCTCGGCAACAGCAATGCGCGCGAGATAGGCGATGCGGCGCACCGTATCGGCATCAATGGACACGCTGCAGCCTATAGCAAAGTGAATTTCACGCCGCCAAGAATGGTGCGGGCTTCAGCTTGCGCGCGCTGTCGCAAGAGCCGATATAACGCCGATGGATGCGCCAAATCCTTCCGCAACTCCCGGGCTGGCGACGCGCGCGCCCATGCATATCGGCGCGGTGGGGCTGAGGGCACGCGATCTCAACCGGCTCATCGCCTTCTATCGTGACGCGATTGGTCTCGATCTGCTCCGCACCGATGGCGAGGGGGCCGTGCTCGGCGCAGGCGATACTGACCTTCTCCATATCGAGCACGCACCAGACGCGGTTCGTGACGAAGCGCGGGCGGCCGGCCTCTATCACACGGCATTTCTCATGCCGACGCGCGCGGATCTCGGACGCTGGCTGCGGCACGCTGGCGAGCTGGGTGTGCAGCTCACCGGCGCATCGGACCATGCGGTAAGCGAGGCGCTCTACCTTGACGACCCGGAGGGGAACGGAATCGAAGTGTACTGCGACCGATCACCGGAGAGCTGGCGCTGGAGCGACCATCACGTCGAAATGACCACGAAACCACTCGATCTTGACGATCTGTCGCGTGCAGCGCCGGCGTCTGATCGCACTGACGCCGCCCCCGAGGGATTGCGCATTGGTCATGTGCATCTGCGGGTGGGAGATTTGGCGCGCGCGGAGAAATTCTGGAGCAGCGGGATTGGCCTCGATGTGACGCGTCGGCGCGATGGCGCGCTGTTCATGTCATCCGGCGGCTACCACCATCACATCGCGTGCAACATCTGGCACAGCGACGGGGCGGGCGCGCGCGATCCTGACCGCGCGGGACTGGCGTGGATTGCGCTCGACGCGACCGACGGTCCGGGTTTGGCGGCTCTGAATGCTCGCTTGCGGAGCGCGGGTTACCCGACGCGCTCTACTTCGGAAGGCATGGTGAGTGCCGACCCGTGGGGCACGACCGTGCGTATCCGGAATCAGAACCGGTAATTCACCCCCGCACGCACGACGTTCATGGTGAAGCGCGCGTTGTCGGCGATGGTGGGCAGGCCGGTGAAGACAATGCCGGTCGTGGTGCGGCCGAAATCCAGATAAAGATATTCGAGCTTGGCGCTCCAACCGGGCGCAATCGCAACTTCGATCGCGCCACCCGCCGTCCAGCCATTGCGCGCCTCGTCAAAGCCGGCGAGTACCGAGACGGGACCCGCCGATGCGAACGCATCGGTTTGCAGACGCGCATAGGCGTACCCGCCCGTGGCATAGATGAGCCAGCCGCTCGCGGCCACACCCAGGCGCCCCCGCGCCATGCCAAACCATGGCACCTTCTGATTGTAGGTCGCCGTCAGGCCAAAGGCGCACAGGCCCGCCGCACAGGGCCCGGTCAATCCAGCCGAGATAGACGGAAGTCTCCGGCGGCAGCGGCGCCGCGCGGCGAGGCGCGCGGGGCAGATCGGCCGCGGCAGCCACGCCGCACGTGGCTGCAAGGGCAATTCCGGCAAAAAACGATGAGCGCATGACGATTCTCCTGCGCTCCATGAGGTCGCTCGTTGCGTTAACGAGTGGTAAATGCGGATTGCAGTCCGATCCCGGTGTTACGCCTGGGCCACTCGGGCGACACGGGGCTGTCCTATTTCCCCGAACGACTTTCGGCGTTTTTGCGTTAATATGAGCCGCGGTCGCGCTCGCTCCTGTACGCACGTGCGAACGTGACCGGCCTTCTCGGGAGGAATGCCATGGCCCAGGTGCATGCTTTGACCGGCGCGCAAGTGCGCACGGCGCCGGTGATCCGCAAAATGCGCGTGAGCGATTTGAAAGACGCGCTCGCGCGTGGGCTGGCGGATTTTTCCGAGATGCCGAGTCACGCCGTGTTCCTCTGCCTCATTTATCCGGTCATCGGGCTCGTGCTCGCGCGCGCGATCCTGGGCTACGACATCCTGCCGCTTCTGTTTCCGCTTGCCGCAGGCTTTGCGCTCGTCGGCCCATTTGCCGCCTTGGGCTTCTATGAATTGAGCAGGCGCCGCGAGCAGGGCCTCCAATGCTCGTGGGAAAACGCCTTCGATGTGCTGCACTCTCCTTCCCGAGGCGCCATTGCCGCACTCGCGCTTCTGCTCCTGATCATTTTCTGTCTGTGGATCGCAGTCGCGCAATCGATCTACATCGCCACATTCGGCTACGAGCCCGCAGCCTCAATCCCGGACTTCCTGCGACAGGTATTCACGACACGCGCGGGCTGGACGCTCATCATTGTGGGCAATGGCGTAGGCTTCCTGTTTGCACTCCTGGTGCTGTGCATCAGCGTTGTTTCCTTTCCGCTGCTGCTCGATCGCGATGTGGGCGCGGTCGACGCGGTGCTCACCTCGATGCGAGCGGTTGCCGCAAACCCCGTGCCCATGGCGATGTGGGGGCTGATCGTTGCTGGCCTGCTGCTGCTCGGCTCGTTGCCGTTCTTCTTCGGACTGGCGGTCGTCGTTCCGGTGCTCGGTCACGCGACCTGGCACTTGTACCGCAAGGTCGTGGAGCCGGACCTCACTCCGCGCGGCGAGCAGCCGGTCGCGCCAAAAACGGGACGGCGGGGCTATGCTGCACAATTCCCGGCGGCGCTGTTCGGCGGCAAGGATCGGGCGTAGGCCCCCGCTATTGCCGCGTACGCGATGTGCTCCCTCTCCCCCGGCGGGGAGAGGGGTGGGGGTGAGGGGGTCGGTATCCCGACACGCTTTAACCCCTCACCCTAACCCTCTCCCTATGGGAGAGGGAACTGCACTGAGCTTGTCTCTCGATAAGAGAAACGGTTGATCGGGTGAGGCAGCTCGCTTCCGGCCTTCGGCTCAAATCCCATGACACGCAATATCCCGAGCGCGGGGCACAGCTCCACGGCGCTGCGTGTGCAGGGATTGAGCACGGGCGGCGCTACCCAGCCAAAATCGCCCTCCGACAATGGCCGCGACCAGCAAGAAATGGACGCGCAGCGCGCGCGGCTTCGCGCAATGGCTTCCTCGTAGGAGCAGCGGAGAAAGAGATCTGAGGCGATGCGCGCTTCCCACGGCTTGCGGCTCTGGCGCCAATCGTTGGCGGCCACGGTCTGATCCACATGCGTCACGTGATCTTCTTCTGTCCGCTCGATGACACAGCGCTCGCCGGTCCGGCATCCCACGAGCGTGAAGATCACTGGACGCGCCAGGGATGTTGTCTCAAGCCGGTGTCTCGCCTCCCCGTAGTCCGCGCAGCACTCGAATACTTCGCGCAACAGATGATCGGGCGGATAGGCGCGCAGGCGCCAGGTGCCCGCGAGATTGGCCGCGATGTCATAGGGGCGCAGCCACGGCCGCTCAGTCCGCCGGCGCAGCGGCGCCTGGTTGATCGCAGCTGCAAACCGCCCGGTTGCCAAGGCGGTCAACACTCCCGCATAACCCGGCCAGCTCACATTGAGAAATTCGCCGGCAGCACCCTGCAGGCGCACGACTTCGAGATGCCGGCCAAGGCCCGCGAAAGGCCAATCGAGGGTGCGCGCGAGCCAGGGAACCCGCTCCTCCTCGCGCGCAAGTGCGGTGCATCCCCACTGGTAGGTGCCATTGAGAAACCACACGCCCGAGAAACGAAGCGCGGCAGCAATCGTTTCCAGCTCCGGCACGTACGGCGACGGCGAGCGCCTGAGCCATTGCCGCGTGAGCGCATCCATGGCCGGCAGCAGCGCACGGGCGCTTGCGGGCAGCGATGCGAGGCAATCGTCCCTTAGCGCTCGCGCCCGCGCGGGTTTTTCGAGCACGTGCCGCACCGGGCCCGTTTCGCGAGCATCCATAAGCGGTATTTCAGGCAGGTCGCTCATGCCCAACTCGTGCGTCAAATGCGCTGCAAATATTCCAAGCGGTGGAAAGACGTGCAATCACTCTCTGCTCGTTTGGGTAACGGCGGACTGCCCATGACGAGTGACGTCAATATGCAACGGAGATGCGCATTGATTAAGGCGAACGCCACAACATTTGCAGCGGTTGCGATCCTCGCAATGGCTTCCATGGCATTGCGCGCGGACGACTTCCCCCTCGTCGGCAGCTACATGGAAAATGAGCCATGCAAAGCGGACAGCCCGAGCGGCTCCCGCGTGACCATTTCCGCCACGGAGATCAATTCGCCGATGGGTCTATGCAAGATTCTCGACGTCAAGCGCAACGGGAACACCTTCGCCGTGCACGTCGAATGCAGCGGCCTGGCCGGTAACCAGATGCTTGGCAACGTGACGTTTACCATACGCGAGGACCGGACAATCGATTTCTCCGACCAGGACGGCACGTATCAATCCGTGCTCTATCGTTGCCCTTGATCAGAGGACGGCAGAGGACAGAAGACAAGCCCTCTGACCTCTGACCTCTGCTAAGCCCCCAGCTTATCGGCCAGATCCCCCAGATCGGCCGCGGCGTAATCGACCGGCGCCGTGGGGCCGGCTTCGCCTCGACCCGGTCCATGCTCGTTCGGCCGCGCAATGTGCGCCGTACGCAGCCCGCATTGCGCAGCAGCAAGCAAGTCATTGGTGTGCGCGGCAACCATGGCGCAATCGGCCGGCTTGAGGTCGAATGCATCGCATGCCGCGAGATAAACGCCCGGTTTAGGCTTGTAGTCGCGCGCAATCTCGGCGCCGAGAATGGCGTCCCAAGGAAAGTGGTTCCGCCGCGCAACAACGACCATCAGCGAGATGTTCCCATTGGAGACGGGCGCGAGCAGAAAGCGACGCTTGAGCCGCATCAATGCGGGCGTCACGTCGGGCCACGCATCGAGCCGGTGCCAGGCGAGATTGAGGTCGTGGGCGACATCTTGCGCGAGCTCGGAAATGCCGAAGCGCGGCAGAATGCGCTGGAGATTGCGCCGGTGGAGGACATCAAGCTTGGTGAACGCAATGCGGCCTGAGCGCACTTCATCCATGGCGCCCTGATATTCGCCCCGCCAGGCATCCGCAAAAGCGAGCCAGTCGATGCTGTTCCCCAGAGGGGCCAACAGCCGCTCGGCCTCGCGCGCTACGCTGGTGCGGAAATCAACGAGCGTGCCAAAGACGTCGAAGAACAACGCGCGAAGCGGCATCGCGCGTCAGCCGCCTCGCGTCGGCGAGCTGCGCGGCTTTCCTCGTCCTGCGCGCGTGTGGGAGGAGTCGCGCGCGGCGCGTGCGCTCGCCTTGAGCGCCGCTTTCAGGTTTTCCGGCTGTCCATATTTGCGCAAAAGATCACGAAACGCCTCGGCAGCAAGCTCCTCGAAGCTCTTCATCTGATCCCGGCTGAGCAAATCGAGCGCGCGCCAGGTCTCCTCGTCGAATTGCACGAGCTTGCGCCGAACGCCGTCGGATTGTCGCGCCATAGCCGCATGAGCTTTACGCGATCCGGCCGCCTGGAACAACGATCAGGGCGCCGCATTGGTGTCTGTGATGGAAAATACCGCACCGAAAGAGGACCGAGCCTATCCCGCCGAGAAGGCGCGTGGAGGCGAGATTCTGCTGCGCAAAAAATGGCAGCGGGCCCTGTTCATCGCCGGCCTTGCCGCGCCACTGGCTCTTTTGCTGGTTCTGATGATCTGGAGCCGCTAAGGTACAGTGTTCACTCTGCGGGCACCGCTGCGCCGATAAGTTTTCCCGGTGCAAACACACGGTGCCGCAGCATGACAGCCTGGCAGATCGACCGTGCAGCCAGGATCGCCGCAACGGCAACGCCAATTCCGGCAATAAGGTCGATGAAATAGTGACCCCCATCGATGGGCGTGGACGCGAGCATGGCTCCATTCGCAAGGACCGCAAGCGGACGTATCCAGCGCACTGGCCAGAGCGCCCATGCGTAAAGCGCTGCCGAAGCGGCATGGAACGACGGAAATGTGATAATTCCGGCCAATGCGAAAAGGTTGAGATGGCGCAGCGCGCCGTCGCGGACCGGCCCGAGATCGCGCACCTGGTCCAGATAGGCGCGCGGCTCGACATGGCTCAACGCGGCGGGATCGAGACCGATTTGCTGAAACATGCCGATCGCCGGCACCAGTGCAGAGATTATCGTCGTGGCGACGAGAGCCAGCATGAATGCCATGGTGAACTCTTCAAGGCGCCGATAGCGGTGAATGGCTGCGAGCGGCACCGGAATGGCAAAAATCGGCCAGCGGATCATCGTGTAGCCGTAGCTCAACGCGCCTGCCAGCGCCGGGTGGGCATCGACAAACAGCACGTAGGCGCGCCAATCGAGCCCGAGCATGCGATCGAGCGCCAGCAGGTTTGCATCCTGCAGCGGCAGACTGAGCGCCGCAGCGACGTAGGTGAGCGGCGCCATGATCACCGTGATGAGCACGATCTGCGCGGTTCCGCCGAGCGCAAACATGACCTGCGGATCGCGTCTCGCCGGGGAGCGTGCATTCGCGTGGGCGAAGCCGGCGTAGATAGCGACAAACCCCAGCGAGAACAGCAGATCCGCAACGTTGATGGAAAAGCCGGCGAGTCCAATGCCGACCGCAAAGGCCATCGCCAGGACGGCGAGCATGAGCCAATTAAACCTGAAAAGGAGCCAGGCAGTCTCGACCTCTTGCTCGCACGCTTTGCTCTGAGCCATGGGTCAGCAAGCTGTCGCGATCCGATTAATATCCGCCGAAGCGGTATGGTTAACAGAGACCATGATCCTCACCGTATCAGAGCTCCTATCGCAGCTGCCAGCGCGCGGCGCGCTGGTCGGCCTCGACGTAGGGACAAAGCGTATCGGAGTGGCGACGAGCGATCCGGATCGGCGGCTGGCGAGCCCGGTCGAGACCATCACCCGCCGCACCTTCGCGGTCGATGCGGCGCGCATTCTCGCGCTGGTGGCCGAGCGCAAGGCCGTCGGTTTCGTCCTGGGGCTTCCCATCAATATGGACGGCAGCGAGGGGCCGCGCGCGCAGGGGGTGCGCGCATTCGCGCGCAATCTTGCACGGCTGTCCCAGCTGCCGGTTGCGTTTTGGGACGAGCGTCTCTCGACCGCGGCGGTCGAGCGGGCGCTGATCGCGCATGACGTGAGCCGGGCACGCCGTGCCAAGGTCATCGATCAACACGCCGCCGCCTTCATCCTGCAGGGCGCGCTCGATAGGCTCAGTGGACCGAGGACGGATGACAGAGGACAGAATTATTGAAATCGTCTTTCTGTCATCTGACGTCTGTCATCTGTTCTCTGGCAAGGCGCGATCGACCATTGAACGGGCTTCCGCACCTTCAAGGGCAATGGCTCCGAACAAGGGCGATGGTTGATGCTCGAGCCGGGTGCGGGCGAACAGCTCGGCCACCGCGGGCGCGGTTTCGCGCAATGCGGCGGCCGCCGCGAGCGTCGCAAGCTGACCCACCGCCGCCCGGCCTGCCGCTTCTCCATCGCCAAGCGCGTCGCGCAGGACGCGGGCCGCCTTGCGCCCGCCGGGCAGGTCTGCGGTTTCCGCGGCAAGGGCGTGCATCAGCGCCGCGCCCCCCTCACACTCGGCTGCAAGCGCGCGCAGAACATCGAGACACATGACATTGCCCGACCCCTCCCAGATCGCATTGACCGGCGCTTCCCGGTAAAGACGCGGCAACATGCTTTCCTCGACATAGCCGTTGCCCCCCAGGCACTCCATCGCTTCACTGATGACGTTGGTGGCGATCTTGCACACCCAGTATTTGACCGCGGGCGTGAGCAGCCGCGCCCGCGCCGCCTCGTGCGCATCACTCGAAGGGAGATCCAACGATCGCGCGAGCCGCATTACCAGGGCAGTGGCCGCTTCGACTACCAGCGCCATGTCGGCGAGCACGCTTCGCATCAGTGCGTGATCCACGAGAAGCTTCTGGAAGACGATGCGATGCCGTGCATGGTGAATGGCCTGCGCAAGCGCCATGCGCATGAGCCCCGCGGAGGCCGCGGCGCAATCAAAACGCGTGAGCTGCACCATATTGATGATGGTGCGCACCCCCCTGCCCTCTTCCCCCACACGCCATGCGAATGCGCCTTCGAATTCCACCTCCGAGGAGGCGTTGGAGCGATTGCCCAGCTTGTCCTTGAGCCTGCGAAAATGCAGCGCGTTGACGCTCCCGTCGGGACGGAAGCGCGGCATCAGAAAACAGGTGAGGCCGCCTTGCGCCTGCGCCAGCACCAGAAACGCGTCGCACATCGGTGCGGACATGAACCATTTCTCGCCACTGATCAGATAATGATCGGCCTCACGAGCGGCGCGCGTGACGTTAGTGCGTACATCGGTTCCTCCCTGCCGTTCGGTCATCCCCATGCCAAGCGTGATCGCTGACTTTTCAGTCCAGGGCTGAAAGCGCGCGTCATAGTGGCGGGAAAGGATTTTCGGCATCAGCTCGGCGGCCAGCGCGGGCTCGGTCGCTAGCGCGGCCATGGCCGCATGCGTCATGGTGATGGGACAAAGGTGGCCGGTTTCGATTTGCGCCGCCATGTAGAAGCGTGCCGCGCGCGTAACGTGGGCGGGCGCCGGGGCGGCCGCACCATCGCTGCGCCACGTTGAGGCGTGCAACCCGGCAGCCATGCTCTCCGCCATGAACCGATGATAAGCGGGATGGAACTCCACCTCGTCGAGGCGAAAGCCGCGCGCGTCAAAGGCGTGCAAACGCGGCGGGTTTTCATTGGCCTCGCGCGCCGCATCAAACATCTGCGCGCTTCCCCAGCGCCGACCGAAGGCGGCAAGCGCCGGCGCATCGGCTTCGCCCCCATTCGCGGCGACCGCGCTCTGCAACGGCAGGTCGCTGGCATAGAGGTCCACATCGACGTAAGGCGGCGACCGATTGAGCCCCGGACTTTGTTCCGTCACGAATACCTCTCTGCTCGCCTGTGGAATGGCGGCCAGCATACTTGTCGGCCGCGTCATTTCACCCTATAGCTGCCGCTTTAATGGACAGCCCTCCAATTCGGTACGTGCCGGACCGTCCGCGTATGCGGGCGCTGACGGCTCCGCATCGGCGTTGAGACGGGCGGCGTGCCGATGAAGCCAAAACAGGCGTTCAAGACCCGGCACATCGTATCCATAAACGACCTGTCCAATGCAGAGATCGAGGCGGTGTTTGGTCTTGCCCAGCACTATCTGGACAAGCTTGCCGACCCGAGCTGCGCATACCGGATTGCGCGCAGCACCAGCGTGGCTTCCGATTTCATCCTGGCGAGCCTGTTCTACGAGCCGAGCACGAGAACGCGGCTCTCCTTCGAAAGCGCGATGCTGCGCCTCGGCGGCGATGTCATCACCAGCGCCGACCCTGCCACGAGCTCGGCGGCCAAGGGCGAAAGCCTCGCCGACAGCGTGCGCGTCATCGCCAACTACGCCGATGTGATGGTGATCCGCCATCCCCGCGATGGCGCAGCGCGCCTTGCGGCCGAGTACTCGCCCATTCCCGTGATCAATGGCGGCGATGGCAGTCATGAGCATCCCACGCAGACGCTGTGCGACGTGTTCACACTCAAGAAAAAGAACAGGGAGCTCAAAAATCTGAAAGTCGCAATCTCGGGTGACCTCAAGGGCAGCAGGACCATCCACTCCTTCGTCTACGCGCTCGCCCGCTTTGGCGCCCGCATCGTTCCCATGCCGGCGCCCGGCATGGAATTGCCCGCGCATGTGCGCGAGCGCTTGCGCACCGACTTCGGCTGCGAATTCGATGGCGCGGACGGCTCGATCGGCGCACTCTACAAAACGCCGGAAGAGCCGCATCAGCCGGCGCTCTTTTCCGGACCCGAATTCGAGTTCAGCATCGACCGCAACGAGGCGCCTCCGGCACGGGCGTCGCGACGTCAGAAGATCGCCGCCGTCTATGTGACGCGATTCCAGAAGGAGCGCTGGCCGCTGGAAGAGCGGCAATATCCCAGGATCGATGCCAAATTCCTGCGCGAGCCGAAATATTCGCGCGCGAGCCTCCTCCATCCGCTCCCGCGCGTGGACGAGCTCGATGTGGCTCTCGATAAGGACCATCGCGCCATTTATTTCGAGCAGGCCGCCTACGGGGTGCCCATCCGCATGGCGCTGATTTCGCTTCTGCTCGGGGTCGCCGAGGCGAAGGCTCTCACGACCTTTTCGGGAGGATTCGCGAAATCGAAATTTGTCCTCTACCAGCAGCCTCGCAACATCGGCATTTGCTGCGCCAACCGCAATTGCATTGTGCACGAGGAGAAGGAAGCTCCCTACGTGCAGAACAAGTTTCATCTGGTCGGCGGCCGCGGCACATCGGTGCCGATCGGGCTGCGATGCGTGTACTGCGAAGGCGACATCGACGAATTCGTGGTCGCCAGCAGGAAAAACAGATGGTTTACGGGTGATCGAGCTGCGGTCGAGGAGCTCAGTGATCAGAACGTGCGGGATTTTGTCTTCTTTGCCGATGAAGGCGATGCGCTGAGGAATGGATTTCACTCGCGCAAGCACAGCCGGCCGAAACGCGCCGCAGCCAGTCGCTAGTGCAGCAAACCCCGTCATTCCGGGGCGCCGCCTAGCGAAGCGGAGCGGCGAGCCCGCAATCCATAACCACAGCCGAGGACTATGGATTCCGGCACTCGGCTTTCAGCCTCGGCCGGAATGACGACGCTGAGACTGCCATGAGCATACGGACATCTCTTCTGGCGTTTGCATTCTGCTACCTGTGCGGGTCGGTCCCGTTCGGGCTGATCCTGACGCGGCTCGCGGGCGCGCCCGATGTGCGCTCCGTCGGATCGGGAAATATCGGCGCCACCAACGTGTTGCGGACCGGCCACAAGGGACTGGCCGCCGCGACGCTTCTCGGCGATATGCTCAAAGGCACTGCCGCGGTGCTCGCGGTCATGTATTTCTGCGGACGTGAAATCGCGCTCCTCGCCGCGCCCGGAGCTTTTTTGGGCCATCTCTTCCCGGTCTGGCTCGGGTTCAAAGGCGGCAAGGGTGTGGCCACCTATATCGGTCTCCTCCTCGCGCTGGCTCCGCTCGCCGCCGCCATCTTCGCAGCGGTCTGGCTCGGCATTGCGGCAATCACCCGCTATTCGTCGCTCGCAGCGCTTGCGGCGAGCGCGGCGACGCCCGTCGCGCTTCTGCTCACGCGGGACTTCCCCGAGGCCACGCTGTTCACTGTGCTCTCGGCCCTGCTCTGGATCATGCACCGGGCCAACATCGCGCGGCTGCTCAACCGCACCGAAACGCGCATCGGCGAGAAAGCGCGCACCTGATCAAATCGTCTGGTTATAAGCGCCGACTTCAGGGTGCTGCCGGAGTACCGTATCCACGGCCTTGAACATCTCGCGCATACGTGCCTCGGAAACCGGGCTCTCCACCACCACCACCAGCTCCGGCTTGTTGGATGAGGCGCGCACCAGACCCCAGGTGCCGTCCTCGACGGTGACGCGCACGCCATTGACCGTGACGAGATCGCGGATGCTCTGCGCCGCCACCTTTCCGGCTGCCGCCCGCGTTTTTTCGAAATGCTTCACCACGTCATCGACGATCCTGTATTTCACCTCGTCCGCGCAATGCGGCGCCATGGTGGGTGACGACCACGTCTTGGGCAGCGCGTTTTTCAGATCCGCCATGCTCTTTCCGGGATTGCGGTCGAGCATGTCGCACACGGCAAGCGCAAAGACGAGACCGTCGTCGTAGCCGCGTCCGATAGGCGGCGCGAAAAAGAAATGCCCGGACTTCTCAAAGCCTGCGACTGCCCCGATCTCGTTGACCCGGCGTTTGATATAGGAGTGCCCGGTTTTCCAGTAATCCGCGATCGCCCCGTTCTTGCGCAGCTCCGGATCAGTTGCAAAGAGCCCGGTCGATTTCACATCGACGACGAATTTCGCGCCCGCATGGCGCGCCGAGATATCGCGCGCCAGCATTACCCCAACCTTGTCTGCAAAGATCTCCTCGCCTTCGTTGTCCACGACGCCGCATCGGTCTCCGTCGCCGTCGAAGCCGAGCGCGACATCCGCGCGCGTGCGCAATACCTCGTCGCGCATGGCGTGCAGCATTTTCAGGTCTTCGGTGTTCGGATTGTAGTTCGGAAACGTGTAGTCGAGCTCGCAATCGAGCGGAACGACCTCGCAGCTGATCGCCTCGAGCACGCGCGGCGCAAACGCGCCCGCGGTGCCATTGCCGCAAGCGCAGACGACCTTCAGGCGGCGCTTCAGGCGCGGCCGCTTCGTCAGATCGGCGATATAGCGGGCGCGAAAGTCCTCGACGAATACATATGAGCCACCGCCGGGCAGATCGAACGCACTCTCGAGCACGATCCGTTTGAGCGCGCTCATCTCGTCGGGGCCGAAGGTGAGCGGGCGCGCGCTGCCCATTTTTACGCCGGTCCAGCCATTGTCGTTGTGCGAGGCGGTGACCATGGCGACGCACGGCACATCAAGCGCGAACTGGGCGAAATAGGCCATCGGCGTGAGCGCAAGGCCGATATCGTGCACCTTGCACCCCGCGGCCATGAGCCCGCTTGTGAGCGCAGCCTTCACCCCCGCCGAATAGCTGCGGAAATCGTGGGCCGTAACAACCTCCGGCCGCACGCCCTGGCGGCGAATGAGGGTGCCGAGCCCCATCCCGAGCGCCTGGATCCCCATCAGATTGATCTCGCTGCCGAGCAGCCAGCGCGCATCGTATTCGCGGAAGCCCGTGGGTTTCACCAGGGGTTCGGATTCATAAGCGTAGGTGTTTGGAGAGAGCGCGGCTTTTGGAGCGGGAAACATTGGAGCGCAAGTAGCCCGCATGAGCGCAGCGATATGCGGGAGGAGGGAAAGCCCCGGATATCGCTTCGCTCATCCGGGCTATGGTGAATAGCTCACCGGGCGCGTACGGGAAAGCGAGCGCGAAAGTTATTGTTCCAGGACGAGCTTGCCGCGCTCGTGCGTCCAGCGCAGCCGCGACAGGAAGGACATACCGAGGAGATTCACGCCCAGCGATTCGTCCGGATGCACCAGCGCGGGAGCGTCGCGCACGACGATGCTCGATCGCGCGCAGCTGCACGAGGGCGGCGCGGGTAATGCCATTGGGCGTCGCCACTTTCACGACGTAATCGCGCGCCGCGGGGTGAATGCCGAGCCGGGCCGCATCGCTGGCGCGCAGCGCAATCTGGGTGGCCCCGGTATCGACCACCATCTCCAGCGTGCGGCCGTCAACTCTCGCATCGAACCAGAAATGGCCGCCATTGCCGCGCGAGAGCGCAATGGAACGGCTGTTGCCGACCGCCGCCGGAGCGGAGACCGGTGCAGGCGCTGCGGCAAGGGCGGCGGAGGCCGCTGCGCTTTTGCTTCGCGTGTCTGCAGCGCGTGCAGCAACACCACCGATGATCAGCGCAATGACCAAGAAGGCGACTGCCTTGGCCAGCATTTCCTGTCCCTGTCGACGCAACCGGCGGACTATCGGAGATGTCGCTTAACGCGGGCGTGCAGAATGCCGGCGTTTTGCCGTCACGATAAGCGGCGGGTTAAGGCAACCGCAGCGATTTAGCTTAAACGCCGTTGGTCAAAACGTTGTGCGCTGGCGCAAGGCGGCCGAGAGCGTGCCTTCGTCCAGATAATCGAGCTCGCCGCCTACCGGGACGCCATGCGCCAACCGCGTCACCTTCGCCTTGCTCTCATGCAGGAGGTCGGTGATGTAGTGCGCCGTGGTCTGCCCATCGACGGTGGCGTTGAGCGCAAGAACCACTTCCGCAACTCCTTCCCGCTCCACCCGCGAGATCAGCGAATCAATCGCCAGATCCTGCGGGCCGACGCCATCGAGCGGCGACAGCGTGCCGCCCAGGACGTGATAGCGCGCATTGAGCGCGTGCGCGCGCTCGAGCGCCCACAGATCGGCAACGTCGGCGACCACGATCAGGATGCTGGCATCACGGCGCGGGTCGCTGCAGACGGCGCAGGGATTTTGCGTGTCGATATTGGCGCATACTTTGCAGATCTGGATTTTGTCGAGCGCCACCTGCAGGGCAGAAGCAAGCGGCGCCATGATCTGCTCGCGCTTCTTGATCAGAAAAAGAGCAGCGCGGCGCGCGGAGCGCGGCCCAAGGCCGGGCATGCGCGCGAGCAGCTGGATCAGTCGTTCGATCTCGGCCCCGGCTGTTGCGGCCACTGTTTCAAAACAATTTCAGCCCAGGCGGCAGCGGCAGCCCGCCGGTGAGGCTTTTCATTTTCTCCTGCATCACGCCTTCAAGTTTCCGCCGTGCGTCCGCATGCGCAGCGACGATGAGATCCTCCATGATCTCGCTCTCCTGCGGCTTGATGAGAGAAGGATCGATCTTGATGCTCTTCATGTCGCCCTTCGCCGAGAGTTTCACAAATACCAGCCCGCCGCCGGATACTCCTTCGACCTCGATCTGGTCGAGCTCGGCCTGCATCGCCTCCATCTTGGATTTGAGCTCTGCCGCCTGTTTCATCATGCCGAAAAAATCCGCCATTTCACCTCTCCTGAGAGCGCAGCCCGAAGGACGAGCCGTCCTCCGCCTCGTCAACCGTATCCGAGGTTTGCGGTTCGGCGTTCAGCGCTTCGGGCGTGGCGGCCGCCGGCTTGCGGACGTCAACGATCTCGGAGCCGGGAAAGCGCTCGAGCACCGCCTGCACGAGCGGATGGGCGCGTACGCCGATTTTGAGCTCTTGCTGGCGTGCCTCGTTTCGCGCCTTCAGCGTGGCCTCGCCCTCGTGCCGCGATATCTCCACAGTCCAGGGCCGGCCCGTCCACTGCGCAAGCTTGCGCGCAAGGTCGTTTACCAGTGTCTTGCCGGCACTCGGCTCCAACGCGACTTCGAGGCGCCCGTCCTCGCACCTCACCAGGCGGACGTCCCGCTCCAGAGCGGACTTGATCGCGAGGTCGCGTTTTTCGCCTGCGAGCGCGATCAGATCTTCGAAGCGCCCGATGGCAATCGGTTTGGATTCCGCTTGCGCGGGAAGCCCGGCTGTCTGCGTTGCGCTCGAGGGCACCGGCGCTGCCTTCTTGCTGTCCACAGACGGCCGTGCCTGCGCTGGGCGATGGCTCTCGCGAGGCGTATCCGGGGCAGCTTCCTCGAGCTTGCGGATCACCTCGTCAGGCGTCGGCAGGTCGGCCGCATAGGCAATCCGCACCAGCACCATCTCGGCCGCTGCAAGCGGGCGATTCGAGCTGGTTACTTCTTCGATACCCTTGAGCAGCATCTGCCAGGCGCGCGCGAGCACGCGCATGGAGAGCTTTTCCGCAAAACGGCGGCCCTGCTTGCGCTCAATTTCAATGAAGCTTGGATCCTCGGCAATGGCCGGCACGATCTTCACGCGCGTGACGAAATGAGCGAACTCGGCCAGATCCATCAGCACCACGGCGGGATCGGCGCCGCTCTCGTACAGCGCACGCAACTGCGTGAGCGCCGATGCCATCTCGCCACGCATGACGGCCTCGAACAGATCGATAACGCGGGCGCGATCGGCGAGACCGAGCATGTCGCGCACGTGCTGCGCCGTAACCGCTCCCGCGGCATGGGCGATCGCCTGATCGAGGAGCGAGAGGCCATCGCGCACCGAGCCTTCCGCTGCGCGCGCAATCAGCGCCAGCGCCTCCGAGTCGATTTGCACCGCCTCCTTGGCCGCCACGCTTGCAAGATGCTGGATCAGACGCCCCGCATCCACGCGGCGCAGATCGAACCGCTGGCAGCGGGAGAGAATGGTAATGGGGACCTTGCGGATCTCGGTGGTGGCGAAAACGAACTTGGCGTGCGGCGGCGGCTCTTCCAGCGTCTTGAGCAGTGCGTTGAAGGCCTGCGTCGAAAGCATGTGCACTTCGTCGAGGATGTAGACCTTGTAGCGCGCGCTTACCGGAGCGTAGCGGATCGCATCATTGATCTGACGCACGTCGTCAACGCTGTTGTGGGAAGCAGCGTCCATCTCGATCACGTCGATGTGCCGGCTTTCCATGATCGCCTGGCAATGCGTGCCGAGGACGGGCATCTTGATGGTCGGCGCGGTAACGGAGCCGTCCGCAAGCTGGTAATTGAGCGCACGGGCGAGAATGCGCGCGGTCGTGGTCTTGCCCACGCCGCGCACGCCGGTGAGGATCCACGCTTGTGGAATGCGCCCGGTCTCGAACGCATTCGAGAGCGTGCGCACCATGGCGTCCTGCCCGATCAGATCGTCAAAAGTGGCCGGCCGGTACTTGCGAGCGAGCACGCGGTAGGAACCTTCAGGCGCGCCAGCGCCGGGCTCTGACCCCATCGTACCATTGCTCATAACGCTCTCGATGCCACCTTGCCTCGGGCAGATTTGAAGACCAATCGCAGGAATGGAGCGGGAGGCTGACGAGCGACCCGAACCGCGCTCGTTAGGGCTGCTTCCTTCCGGACCTGACCCGGTTGGCGAGTGGTCCGTCCACCGCCAACCTCCCGTCCCTATATCGAATGCCGGGATGCGGAAAGCAAGCGGATCACTGTCATGGCCGGGCTCGTCCCGGCCATCCACGCCTTCATTGCAGGAGCAAAGACGTGGATGCCCGGCACCGCAGACAAGTTTACGCAGTCTGCGCAAGCTTGACTGCGCGCCGGGCATGACGTGCAACAGGACGCGCCGGTCAATTGCTTCCCGCACGCCGGCATGCCACGGTCGTTTATATGTCTGAGCAGCTGCCCCTCGCCGCTCGTCCCCGGCTCGGACCCAAGCCCCGTCTCGGCTATACCGCAGGCCGGATCGAGCGCGCCGCGCACGTGCGCGCAGAAGCGCTGATCACATTGCTTAACCAGGAAAATGCGCGCGCCTGCGTCATTGCCGGCGAAATGATCGTGCTCAAGACAGGCGCAGAATGTCACGATCCGCTGTTCAGGATCGCCGATATGCGGGCTCTGGGCGAGACAAGCGAAACGGTTTTCCTTGGCCTGCACAACAATGCGCCACGCTTCGGCGTCGCGATTGATCCCGCTGCCGCGGACATTTTGAAAACGCGCGCAGAATTCGTGGTGACCGATCTCCGCACCCTTGCGGTCAATGGACTGGTCGCGCCGGAACACCTTGCGCCGCTCGCCGAGGCAAAAGCGCTGCTGAGCTGGCATCGTCGCCACCGCTTTTGCCCCAACTGCGGTGCGCCGAGCATGCTCGTTGAAGGGGGATGGCGGCGGGACTGTCCTGCCTGCAACACGCAGCATTTCCCACGCACCGATCCGGTCGTGATCATGCTCCCGTTCGCAGGCGATCAATGCGTCCTTGGACGCTCGTACCGTTTCATCCCGGGCATGTGGTCGTGTCTTGCCGGATTTATGGAGCCCGGCGAAACCATCGAGGAGGCGGTGCGGCGCGAGACGCGGGAGGAAGCCGGTATTCTCAGCGGTCGCGTGAGCTATTTTGCCTCCCAGCCGTGGCCCTTTCCTTCCTCGCTGATGATCGGCTGCCATGCCGAAGCGCTGTCGCGCGAGATTGTGGTCGATCGCTCGGAGCTTGAGGGTGCGCGCTGGTTCGACCGCGACGAGGTTGCGAGCATGCTGCTGCGCAGGCATCCCGAAGGCCTGAGCACGCCGCCGCCCATGGCCATTGCGCACCACATCATCCGCGCCTGGCTCGAGGACAAGATTGGTTTCGCTTAGCCGCAACATCGTTTGTGCCGGCATCATTGCGCTCGATCAGGTCTTTCGCGTCGAGCGCCTGCCGAAGGCAGGCGAGAAGATTTCGGCGCGCGCCTTGTTCGTCGTCAGCGGCGGCTGCGCCGCGAATGCGGCGGTTGCAATTGCGCGGCTCGGAGGACGCGCCGCGCTCGCCGGCCCGATTGGCGGACCCGCCGGGGCCGATACCTATGGCGACCAGGTGGTCGGCGCGGTGCTCGCGGAGGGTGTCGACTGCAGTGCCTGCATGCGTGTTTCAGGAGCAGCAACGCCGTTGTCGGCGATCTTGCTCGATCCGAGCGGCGAGCGGACTATCGTGACGCAGCGCGACCGCGCGCTGGACGCCGCTCGCCCTGCTGACCCGGAAGCGCTCGTCGCGCACGCCGATGCCGTGCTCGTCGATAATCACTTCCCGGATTTTGTCCTGCCGATCTGCAAGGCGGCGCGCGCGCGGGGCATTCCGCTGGTGCTCGACGCGGATCGACCGACGCAGGTCTCCAATACCTTATTTGAACTCGCTACTCACGTGGTGTTTTCGAGCGAATGCCTTCGCGCCACAGTGGGCATAAATGACTTGAGCTCCGCACTTGCGTGTATGGCACACGCAACGGAAACTTTCGTCGCCGTCACCAACGGTACTAGAGACGTGCTGTGGCGTCAGGATGGAATCCTACGCAGGAGTCCCGTGTGGAGGATCAATGCTGTCGATACCCTTGCAGCGGGCGATGTATTTCATGGCGCGTTCGCGCTGGCGCTCGCGGAAAGCCAGGAGCTTGGCGCATGTGTGCACTTTGCCACTACGGCCGCGAGTCTGAAATGTACGCGGCTTGGAGGAAGCATGGCAGCCCCTTTCCGAAGTGACGTTGACGCGGCATTGAAGAACGCTTTGAATCTGGCAAAGCATACACCATTCAGTATACCTGCCATTAACCCAAGAAAAATCTAACATACAATTTATTAAACTCGATTCTATTTCAGCCAAAGGATCTGCTGATTGGTGACCGGTATTAACGTCAACGCAAGGTCGCCCCGCTAGCTTTCCCCCACCTTCGGGCCCAGCATGGCAATCACGGCTGCCGGAAGCGCGCTCAAATAGCGACATATGGACCAATGGAGCACGAAATGAAGTATGTGTTGAAGTTTCTGAAGGACGAGTCCGGGGCAACCGCGATTGAGTATGGTCTCATTGCCGCCGGCATTTCGGTTGCGATTATCGCAGTCTTGCAGGGGCTTGGCTCGAAGCTGAACACCACCTTCACCACCGTCCTGACCGGCACAAAATGAATGCCGGCCGTGAAAGGCTCTGGCTAGCCGGAGCCTTTTTGTTTTTCGTTTAGAAGGAGCACATATGGCTGCTCTCGGTCGCGCGCCACGGACCAGCAACAAGGACGGATAACTTTGCAGGCGCGCTCGCTCCCGCTCTCTTGATTGTTCCACAAGATATGTTTGCTGATCTCGCCAGACTTATTCTGTTTCCGGCGCTCATGGCCTTTGCGGCTTCCAGTGATTTGCTGACCATGACCATCTCGAATCGCGTATCGCTTATTCTGGTCGCCGGCTTTTTTGCGCTCGCCGGAATGAGCGGCATGGCTTGCCTTGAAATTGCTTACCATGTGGCAGCAAGCTGCGTGGTGCTGCTCGTCGCGTTCGGCTTGTTTGCGCGTGGCTGGATTGGCGGGGGCGACGCGAAGCTTGCGGCGGCAACTGCTTTATGGCTCGGCTTCGATCAGCTCTTAGAGTATCTGCTGTACGCGTCCCTGTTCGGCGGCGCCTTGACGTTATTGGCGCTGCAGTTCCGTTTTTTCCCCCTGCCGGGCCGGCTTGTAAGACAACAGTGGCTCGAGCGGCTGCATCAGAAGAATGGCGGCGTGCCGTACGGGATCGCGCTCGCCGCGGCTGCTCTTGCCGTCTATCCGCAAACGCAGTGGATGACGTTTATTCGGGTATAGCGGCGGATCTCCCGCTCGAAACGGGCATCGGGAGACGTGCGGTCCCGTCTCACGCAGGTGATTAGGAAAGATCGAGCTGAAAAGCACCGGCATTCACCGCACGAGCGGAAAGAACGGCGGGCCTGCCCCCTGCCCGCTCGTTTTCCAGCCGTTCTGCTGCGCGAGCATCTGGCGCAGATAGCTGACGTTCGCAGCCGCCTCATCGGACGGCAGGTCGGCTTTGGCAATGCTTTCCGCCTCCTCGAAACGACCCTGCAGCCCGACCACCAATGCCAGGTTATGGCGTGCGCGCCGGTCGACCTTGGATTGCGCCGCGGCTCGCCGCAGAGTGGACTCCGCCCGCACCAGATCTTTCGACAGCGCGTAAGATAGACCCAGATTCGAGAGCACCGATGGTTCGTCCGGAACGATGCGCAGCGCGGTCGCGTAATAGCGCTGCGCATCCTCATGCCGGCCCATCTGGTCGAGCACGGCCCCTTGCATCGAAAGGATGCGCCAGTCCGGGGCATCCGGCGTGTGCGCCCGGTTGAGCACCTCGAGGGCCTGGCTGTAGTCGCCCACGTCGGCAAGCGCGCGGCCGTAGGCGCCGAGCACACCGATGTGCTTGGGATTCGTGATCGAGGCCTGCTCCAGCACCGCAACGGCCTGGGCGCGCTGGCCGTAGCCGCGCAGTGCCTGCGCGTAGTTGATGGCGGCGTCGGGGTCGGCCGGATTGGCTCGATAACGCGCGCCCCAGGCTTCGGCGGAGCGTCGCCAGTCCGCCTCCCCTGCCGCCGTCGCGCCCGGCGCGAGCGAGCCGGTCACCTCGAACGGGGATGTTGTCTGGCAGCTCGAGGCCAGAACCGAGAGCGCAATTGCCATCGCGAGCGGAGCAAAGCGCCGAATGTGTGGAGCTCGCGTGACAGATGCCGAGCAGATCATTGTGGCCTCGTTGGGGCCCCCAACCCGCTCGGCAATAAACCGTTAACCTTAACGAGGGGTTAACCGGCTTAAATGCTCGGTCGAAAAGGCCCGCCGCGCGGTCGGAGCGCATGTTCGCGCCACCGGCGTCCGCGTGCTAGCTCCCGCGATGCATCGAGCGTTTCTGCCGCCCGGCAAAGGCAAGACCATTCCGATCACCTTCGTGAATGCCTCGACCTGGAGCAGCGCGCGCGAGGGGCTCGATCAGCGCAGCCGCGCTTTCGTCGATGCCGCAGGCTTCGAGCCGAAGCCCGGCCGGCACGTGCTCTTGCCGGGCGCGCAAGCACCCCTTGCGGGCATTCTGTTTGCGGTTGAGCCGCCGGACAGCCGCAACAAGAACCTGCTCTGGCCGGGCGCGCTGCCGGATATCCTGCCCGCCGGGGATTATCGCTTCGCCAATGCAGCCCACGATCAGCGCATCGCCGCGCTTGCATTTGCGCTCGGTTCCTATCGCTTCGGCCGCTACCGCAAACAGGACGAAAAGAGCGTCAGGCTCGAGCTTCCGAAGAACATCGACGGCGACGATCTCACCCGCGTTGCCGATGCCGTCTTCCTCGCGCGGGATCTCATCAATACGCCCGCCAATGACATGGGTCCCGGCGAGCTCGAGGAGGCGGCGCGGGGCCTGGCGCAGCGCCATGGCGCGTCCTTCCGATCGATCGTGGGCGAAGATCTGCTCAAGCAGAATTTTCCTCTGGTGCATGCGGTCGGCCGCGCCGCCGCGCGCGCCCCGCGCCTGATCGACTTCGCCTGGGGCGATGAGAGCCACCCGAAGGTCACGCTGATCGGAAAGGGCGTGTGCTTTGACAGCGGCGGGCTCGACATCAAGCCCGAGAGCGCCATGGCGAACATGAAGAAGGATATGGGCGGCGCCGCCTGCATGCTCGCGCTCGCCCACATGCTGATGGATAGTTGCGCAAAAATTCGGCTGCGCGTGATCATTCCGGCGGTCGAGAACGCGATCTCCGGGTCGGCCTTCCGGCCCCGCGACATCTACCGCTCGCGCAAGGGGCTCACCGTCGAGATTGGCAATACCGACGCGGAAGGGCGCCTCATTCTCGCCGATGCAATTGCGCTGGCGGATGAGGACAAGCCCGAGCTCATTGCGGACGCGGCAACGCTGACGGGAGCGGCGCGCGTTGCGCTCGGCACGGAGCTGCCGCCCTTCTACACGGACGACGACGAATTCGCGACCGCGCTCGGCAAATGCGCGCAGCAGGAGAGCGACCCGTTGTGGCGCATGCCGCTGTGGCAGCCTTACGAGCAGATGCTGGACTCGAAAATCGCCGACATGAACAACGTCTCGGCAGGCAATTTCGGCGGCTCCATCACGGCTGCGCTGTTTTTGCGCCGCTTCGTCTCGGCCGCGAAGACCTGGGTGCATTTCGACGTCTATGCCTGGAACCAGACGAGCCGGCCCGCCCGGCCGGACGGCGGCGAATGCCAGGCCGCCCGCGCGCTCTATGCGTTGCTTACCGAACGGTATGGCTGAAATGTCCTGTTAAAATCCGCTCGCCAACCGCGCGGAAGGGTGCTAGAACAAAAAGCGAACATTACTGAAACTGCTCTCCTGCGGCCACGACGCTTGGCCATTATGCGCCCCTACGCGCGTATCGGAAAGAGGAAGGCTGTGCGGGAAAATAAAGTGAACCAAAGCCAAGACTGGCAAAACAAAGTGAACTAACCAAACCCAAGACTGACAAAACAAAGTGAACTAACCAAACCCAAAACTGTGAAAACCAGCAAACCCCACGGTGCGGCTCGACCTGAACGGCACGTGCGTCAAATCCCCCTCATTGTTTCGCATTGTATTAACAATGCGGGCGCGTGTAGAGGGGTGTTTGCCGGAGCACCCGGCCCCGCCCCCTTGGCGCCCCCTACTTTTTGCGATCACTGCGCGACGACACCCTCTTCCGCCACTTCCAGCTTGAAGGCGGCGGCAAACAGCGCGCGCGTGTAGTCGCTCTTCGGATTGGCGAACAGCACCGCGGCCGGCCCCTCCTCCACGACCTTGCCGTGGCGCATCACCATGAGCCGGCTCGCCAGCGCCGCAACGACGCGCAGATCGTGCGAGATGAACATGTAGGTGAGGTTGTGGCGCCGCTGCACCGCGCGCAGGAGCTCCACCATCTGCGTCTGGATGAGCATGTCCAGCGCGCTCGTCGGCTCGTCGAGCACAATGAAGCTGGGCTCCAGCACGACCGCACGCGCCAGCGCGATGCGCTGGCGCTGCCCGCCGGAGAACTCATGCGGGTAGCGAAAGCGGGTCTCCGGATCGAGCCCGACATCGCGCAGCGCCCCGATCACGCGCTCCTCGCGGCGCTCCTTGCCCATCTTCGGATGATGCACCCACAGCCCTTCCTCGAGGATGTCGGAGACCGACATGCGCGGGGACAGCGAGCCGTACGGGTCCTGAAAGACGATTTGCATGTGGCGGCGCACGGGACGCATCTCGCGGAAGGAGAGGCCGTTGACGTTCTTGCCGAGGAAGACGATCGGCCCCTCGGAAGAGATGAGCCGCAGGATGGCAAGCCCGAGCGTGGTCTTGCCGGAGCCGGATTCTCCGACCACGCCAAGCGTTTCCCCCTGGTGCACTTCGATGCTGATGCCATCCACCGCCTTGATGTGTCCGACCACACGCCGCAGAAACCCCCGTTTGATCGGAAACCAGACCTTGAGATTGTCGGTCTCGACGACAACCGGAGCCTCGCTGCGGATGGGCGCGGGATCGGGCTTCGGCTCCGCCGCGAGCAACGCGCGCGTGTAAGCGTGGCGCGGGGCCTCGAAGACGCTCTCGACCGGGCCCTGCTCGACGATTTTGCCTTCCTTCATAACACAGACGGTATCGGCAATCCTGCGCACGATTCCGAGATCGTGGGTGATGAACAGAATGGCCATGCCGAGCCGCCTCTGCAGCTCTTTGAGGAGTGCGAGGATCTGCGCCTGCACCGTCACATCGAGCGCCGTCGTGGGCTCGTCGGCGATCAACAGGTCGGGCTCGTTCGCCAGCGCCATGGCGATCATGGCGCGCTGACGCTGGCCGCCCGAAAGCTGATGCGGATAGCTGTGCAGGCGGCGTTCGGGATCCGGAATGCCGACCTGGGCGAGAAGCTCGATTGTGCGCCGGCGCGCCGCGTCCCCCGCCAATCCGCGATGCAGAAGCAGGATTTCCGCGATCTGCTTCTCGATCGTGTGCAGCGGATTGAGCGAGGTCATCGGCTCCTGGAAAATGATGGTGATGTCGTTGCCACGCACGTGGCGGATTTCATTTTCGGGGAGTTGCAGAAGCTCCTGGCCCTTGAAGCGAATCGATCCGGACGGATGGTGCGCCGCCGGATACGGCAACAGCTTCAAAACCGAGAGCGCAGTGATCGACTTGCCCGAGCCGGATTCGCCGACAAGCGCAACCGTTTCGCCTGGCTTGATGGCGAACGAGATGTGGTCGACTGCAAGCGTCTCGCGTTGGCCCTGGCGGAAAGCGATGGAGAGATCGCTGACTTCAAGCAGGTTCTGGTAGGTGGCATCCATCGGTCAGGTGAAGGTCTTGCGCGGATCGAAGGCGTCGCGGACGGCCTCGCCGATAAAGATGAGAAGCGAGAGCATGATGGCGAGCGTCAGGAACCCCGCAATCCCGAGCCAGGGGGCCTGAATGTTTGCCTTCGCCTGCGAGAGCATCTCGCCCAGGGAAGGCGAGCCGGGCGGCAACCCGAAGCCGAGGAAGTCGAGGGCGGTCAGCGTCATCACGGATGAGGAAAGAATGAATGGAAGAAACGTCATGGTTGCCACCATGGCGTTGGGCAGCAGATGCCGGAACATGATGGTCCGATTGGACACGCCAAGCGCACGCGCGGCCTGGATGTATTCGAAGTTGCGTCCGCGCAAAAACTCGGCACGCACCAACCCGACGAGCGAGACCCAGGAAAACAACAGCAAAATGCCGAGCAGCACAAAAAACCCGGGCGTCAGCACGGAGGAGATGATCAGCAGCAGATAGAGCGCCGGTATCGCTGTCCAGATCTCGATGACGCGCTGGAACAGGAGATCGGTCCATCCGCCGAAATAGCCCTGCAACGCGCCGGCAGCCACTCCGATCACGGACGAGATGCCGGTGAGGAGGAGACCGAACAGCACCGAGATGCGAAAGCCATACAGCAGCCTTGCCACCACATCCCTGCCCTGATCGTCGGTGCCGAGCCAGTTGTATTCGAGATCGCGGCAGCCGGAGAGATGCTTGCGCTCGACCACGGCTTTGCATTGCTCCTCGCTCAGGAGCCACGTGGGTTTGGAAGGCGCCGGCGTAGGCAGGTCGAGGTTGTGCGTATTGTAGGAGTAGCGAATGGGAGGCCAAATCATGGTGCCCCCCTTGTCCGCGATGAGCTTCTGCAGGAATGGATCGCGGTAATCCGCCGCGGTTTCGAAATCTCCGCCGAAGGCCGTTTCCGGATACGTGACCAAAATCGGGAAATACGATTTGCCGTCGAAGCGGATATAGAGCGGCTTGTCGTTGGCAATGAACTCGGAAAACAGCGAGATCAGGAAGAGGATAATGAACATCCAGAACGATGCATAACCGCGACCGTTGGCCTTGAAGCTCTGCCAGCGGCGGTGGTTGAGCGGAGAGACCGCGAGCAGATGCCGCTCTGGAGGAACCGCGAGGCCCAGCGGCGCTTGTGCCTTGGTCTCAGGCACAACGATGCTGGTGCGATCATCCAACTAGACCTCCCGGGTCTCGAAGTCGATGCGCGGATCAACCCACGTGTAGGTCAGATCGGAAATCAGATTTACCAGCAGTCCGACCAGCGAAAGAATGAAGAGCGTCGCGAATACAACAGCATAATCACGATTGAGCACGCTCTCAAATCCGAGCAGGCCGACGCCGTCGAGCGAGAAGATCGTCTCGATCAGCAACGACCCGGAGAAGAACGCATGGATGAAAGCGCCCGGGAAGCCGGCAATGACGATGAGCATGGCGTTGCGAAAGATGTGTCCGTACAACACCTGGTTCTGGGTGCAGCCCTTCGCGCGCGCGGTGAGCACGTACTGCTTGCGAATCTCGTCGAGGAAGGAATTCTTGGTGAGCAAGGTCATCGTCGCAAAGGCGCCCATGCCCATGGCGATAATGGGCAGCACCAGATGCCAGAGATAGTCGACGATCTTTCCCGGAATGGACAGCTGCGCCCAGTTGTCGGAGGTGAGTCCGCGCAGCGGAAAGATGTTCAGGAACGACCCCCCGGCGAACAGGATGATCAGAAGGATGGCGAACAGGAATCCGGGAATCGCGTAGCCGACGATGATCACCCCGGAGCTCCAGGTATCGAAACGGGAGCCGTCCTGGACCGCCTTGCGGATGCCGAGCGGAATCGAGATCAGGTATGTAAGCAGCGTGAGCCACAAGCCGAGCGATATCGAAACTGGCAGCTTCTCCTTGATGAGCTGCAGGACGGAAGTGTCCCGGAAATAGCTCTTGCCGAAGTCGAAGCGCGCATAATTCCACAGCATCAGGAAGAAACGCTGGTAGGCGGGCTTGTCGAACCCGAACTGCTTCTCCAGGCTCTTGATGAACTCGGGATCGAGCCCCTGGGCGCCACGATATTTCGAGCTCACCGAGTCTACCCCGGAGGCGCCTTGCAGCGCGCGTGAGCCGAGATCGCCCCCCGGGGA
The DNA here is from genome assembly GCA_046733355.1 of Pseudomonadota bacterium. Taxonomy (GTDB): domain Bacteria; phylum Pseudomonadota; class Alphaproteobacteria; order Rhizobiales; family Xanthobacteraceae; genus VAZQ01. The sequence goes on from JBKPOZ010000095.1 coordinate 36,109, forward strand.
GCCTGAAATGCGCGACGTCGCTCCGGTGTCCGCGCCCGAGAGCTGGGAAATGATCCGCTCGATGGGCCCGCCCGGGGCGAACTGCACCACGATGAAGGAGACCAGCATGATCCCGAACAGCGTGGGCACCATGAGCAAAATACGGCGGGCGATATAGGTGGTCATGACGGCGCTTCCGCCTGTTCATGTGGAAGTTCCCAAGGTCGACGGCTAGTGCGGCCTCTATACCTCCGCTTGAAAAGGGGAGGTCGATTGGCTTCGCGGTGCGAACGCGACGCAGATCGGGCCTGCCCGATCTGCGCGCTTTTAACTGCCGATCTCGGGTAAACCCGAGATCGGGTGGGGATCGAATTCGACCCCCGCCCCAACCCTGCCCCTTTCAGGGGGAGGGAGCTGACAGAGTTTGCTGCGGCGCCACAAATCACGCGAATCTCATTGCTCGATTTTCGCGGCTTTCTCGCGATCATACCACCAGGTTTCGGGGACCCCGCGGCCGTAGCGCGGCGGCGTGGCGGGCCTGCCGAACACGTCCCAATAAGCAAGCCAGTGGGACGGCTTGTACCAGTGCGGCACCCAATAGCGCCCGGCGCGGATGACGCGGTCGAGCGCCTTGCAGGCGCTCACCAGGGCGGCGCGCGAGGGAGCCTCGATGATCCGCTCGATGAGCGCGTCAATCACCGGGTCGGAAATGCCGGCCAGATTTTGCGAGCCCTTCAGCGTCGCCGCTTGCGAGGAAAAATAGCTGCGCAGGGAATCGCCCGGGGTGCTGGAAAAGCTCATGCGCTGCACCGTTAGATCGAAATCAAAGTCGTCCATGCGTTTGCGGTACTGCACCGCGTCGACGACGCGCAGATTGGCCTCGATTCCGAGGGTGCCGAGATTTTTGATGAACGGCATATGATGCGGCTGAAACGTGGGCTCGTCGATCAGGAACTCGACGCTGACCGGTTGGCCGGCCGCGGTCATGCGTTTACCGTTCTTGATGGCGTAGCCGGATTGCTGCAGCAGCGCGCTCGCGTTGCGCAGGAGCGCACGATCGTGCCCCGATCCGTCCGCGACCGGCGGCACATACGGGTCACCAAACACCTCGTCTGCGACCTTGCCGCGGAACGGCTCGAGCAGCGCGAGCTCCTCTGCCGAAGGTTTTCCCACCGCCATCATGTCCGAGTTCTGAAACACGGAGTGCGTCCTTTCATAGGAGCTGTACATGATGGTCTTGTTCGTCCATTCGAAATCGAATGCGTCGATAAACGCCTCGCGCAGCCGCTTGTCGCTGAGCTTCTCGCGTCGCGTGTTGAAGAACCAGCCCTGCGCGCCCGAGGGCGTATGATCAGGAGTCACGTCGCGTTTGACGCGTCCCTCGCGGATCGCCGGAAATTCGTAGCGCGTCGCCCAGATGCGGGAGGTGAATTCCTCGCGAAACAGATAGCTCCTGCCGGTAAAGCCTTCGAAAGCGACGTCGCGATCACGATAGTATTCGTAGCGCACCACGTCGAAATTGTTCTGGCCACGGGAAACCGGCAGGTCTCGTCCCCACCAGTCCTTTACCCGCTCGTACTCAATAAAGCGTCCGGGCTCGAACCGGCCCACCCGGTAGGCGCCCGAGCCAAGCGGTGGCTCGAGGGTCGTTTCATCGAAGGCATGACTCGTATAATAGGCACGCGAAAAGATGGGAAGCGAAGCGACGAACAGGGGCACGTCGCGCGCGCGTCCGGGCGCGAAATTCACGACGACCGTGGCGTCATTCTCGGCTCTTGCAGTCGCGAAATCGCGCAGCAGCTGCTGGGCGATGGGATGCCCCTTCTCCTTGAGCACGGTAAGCGAAAAGGCGACGTCATGTGCCGTGATCGGGGTCCTGTCGTGGAAGGTGATATCGGCTCGCAGCAGGAATCGATATGCGAGCCCGTCGGGCGAGATTTGCACCGCCCGTGCAGCAAGACCGTACAATGCATCCGGCTCATCCTGGGCGCGCGCCATCAGGCTCGCAAAAGTGAGCTCCATCCCCTGCGCGGCGTCACCCCTGAGAATGAAGCTGTTGAGCGAATTGAAGGTCAAAAAGTTCTGATTGAATACACGGCTCGAGCCTACGTGCGAAAACGTGCCGCCTTTCGGCGCGAGTGGATCGACATAGTCAAAATGCAGGAAGTCGGCGGGATATTTGAGATCGCCGAACGCGGAAATCCCGTGCGAGAACGGCACTTCCGATGCGTCTGCCGGATGAACAAGCGGGCACAACAGCGCCCCGGCTCCGAGCAGCAGAGCCTGGCGCCTGGTGGGCGCAGGTTTTCGAGCGCTCACTGGGCTCTGCCCGACCTGGCGGCTTTATCTGGATCCCACCACCACAGCGTGGGAAACGCCGCGCCGCCATAGGCCGGCAGCGGGTCGGCGCGCGCAAAGCGGTCCCAGCGCGCGCTGCGCACCTTGTCCGTGGTGAACTGTGGCACGACGTAGTTATTCCAAAGCAGCACCCGATCCAGCGCCCGCGTTGTGGCGACGAGCTCCTCGCGAGTCTTTGCGAAGATCAGCCGGTCGATGAGCGCATCGACCGCAGGATTTTTGATGCCCACATAATTGCGCGAGCCTTGCGTGTCGGCGGCCGCCGAGCTCCAGTAATCGCGCTGCTCGTTGCCAGGCGAGAGCGATTCCGGCCAGACCGCGATGATCATGTCGTAATCCCAATTGCGCAGCCGGTTCTCGTACTGCGGATTGTCGACCATGCGCACGTTGACCGCGATGCCGAGGCGTTCGAGCGAGGGCTTGTAGAACAGGACGTATCGCTCGACGGCTGGATCCTCAGTAAGGACTTCCACGCTCATGGCTTCGCCGGTCTTGCCATTGACGAGCTTCTGGTCGCGGATCTCGTATCCGGCGTCGCGCAAAAGTTTCATCGCCTCGCGCAGATTGACGCGAACCTTTTCCGGCGTCCCGCCGACCGGATTGCTGTACGGTGTCGTAAACAGTTCCGGCGGCAGCTTGTCCCGGAGCTTCTCCAAAAGCTCCAGCTCCCTGCCCTCAGGCAACCCCGATGAGGCAAGCTCGGTACCTTCGAAATAGCTCGCAATGCGCCGGTACTGGCCGAAGAAAATCTGCTTGTTCATTTCCTCGAAGTCATAGGCGAAGTTGAACGCTCGCCGCACGCGCGCATCGTTGAACTTGTCACGGCGAATGTTGAAGGCGAAACCTTGCATGATGCCGCGATTGCGCTGCGGGAATTCCTCCAGCACCACCCGTTTGTCCTTCACGGCGGGAAAATTGTACGCAGTCGCCCAGTTCTTGGCGCTGTTCTCGGTGCGCCAGTCGATGGCATCGCCCTTGAATGCCTCGAGCGCGACGGTGGAATCGCGGAAATATTCGAAGCGCAGCTCGTCGAAATTGTCGCGCCCGAGATTGACGTTGAGATCCTTGGCCCAATAGTCCTTCACGCGCTCATACACGACGGTACGGCCCGGATTGAAATCCTTGATGCGATAGGCGCCGTTGCCGAGCGGCGGCTCGAGCGTGGTTGCGCCGATATCGCGCTTCTTGCCGCTCGCATCCAAGCCCTCCCACCAGTGCTTTGGCAGCACGTTGAGCTGTCCCAGGATTAATGGCAATTCGCGATTGCCGGCAGAATCGAAGACGAAGGTCACCTCGCGATCGCCTGTTTTTTCCGCTTTGACCACGTGACGGTAATAGGCTGCGATGGAGGGGTTGTGCTTTTTGAACGCCTCGAGCGAGAAGATCACGTCCTCTACGCTGATGGGCACACCGTCATGGTGGCGCGCGCTTTCGCGCAGGCGGAAGGTGGCCCAGCCGAAGTCGGGCGGATGACGGACCGCCTCGGCGATGAGGCCGTATTCCGAGCTGACTTCATCAAGCGAGCCAACCAGCAACGTATCTGATATGAGCCCCGCACCCATCGCGAGAGAGCCCTTCAGGCCCGCGACGGCCTCGTTGAAATTGTCGAAGGTGCCAAGCGCGATCAGCCGCACGGCACCACGCTTGGGCGCATGCGCATTGACGTATTCGAAATGGGCAAAGCCTTGCGCGTATTTGAGGTCGCCGAACAGAGACAGGCCGTGCCGCCAAGCCGCATCCTGCTCAGCGGCTGCATCGGCCGTGAATATGCCAATGGGTGTGAGCCAGGGCGCAAAAAGCGCGCTCATGCTCGAGCGCACGAGAACGCGGCGGGTCAGGCGCAAAACGCGGTCTCCTCACGGTGGGGGCGCATCTGATGACTGCTTTATGCCGGATTTTTGCTGCGCAGGCACATTAAGCCTAGGAAAGACTGGCACGCATGATCGGACGCTTGCTGCCCCTGCAGGCGCCTGTGCGCTGCTATTGGGGCTTGGCGGCACCTCCGGCCTCGGCCGCCTTGGGCAGCGGCGCCGGGTTGTCGGAGAGTGTGTTGAGAAACGCGATGACGTCGGCACGCTCGTGTTCGCGCGAAATGCCCGCGAACGTCATGGCCGTCCCGGGAATGTATGCTGCCGGACTTTTAATGAAGTGGTTCAGCTCGTCGAAGGTCCAGTTGCCGCCCTTGGCCTTGAGCGCCGCCGAATAGTTGAAGGCCGGTTCCGAAGCTTTCGGACGTCCGACCACGCCCCAGAGATTCGGGCCTACAATCGGTTTTCCACCCTTGTTGAACGTGTGGCATGCGCCACATATTCGTGCCGAGTTTTCGCCGCGCTTGGGGTCCGCGCTCACAAGCGCCTGCGCGATAGGCGCCTCCTGCTCCTGCGGCTTGCTCTCTCCCGCAGGCTTTTGTTCCGGCACGGCGATGTTATAGCCGGGCTTTGCCGGCTTGACGGGCGCGAAAAGCGCGCCTGCCGCAATATTGACCGCAAGCAGAAAAAGGCAGGTGCCGAGGACGGCGCCGAGAAGCTTGTTCAGCTCAAAGGAGTCCATCGTTTACCCGTGCAGCGGCGGATGCGAACGATACCGGCAGCGCACGAATAGCCGGTTTGCGTCATTTCTGGCAACCTATGGCGCAAGCCACAGCGCAAATCGCCCCGACTCGCCGCTCAGACGAATTCATGGCCGATATTCTCGTGCTCATTCCCGCGCGCATGGCCTCGTCGCGCTTGCCGGGCAAACCGCTCGCCGACATCGCGGGTGAGCCCATGATCGTGCACGTCATGAGGCGCGCGCAGGCAGCCCGCATCGGGCCAGTGGTCGTTGCAACGGACTCAGAAGTCATTGCGGCCTGCGTGGAGAAAGCCGGCGGTCGCGCGATCATGACGCGCAGCGATCATGTTTCCGGCTCCGACCGCATCTTCGAGGCACTGGCTGCTGCCGAGACCAGCGACTGCGCCCGCATCGTTGTCAATGTGCAGGGAGATCTTCCGACGCTTGCGCCCGAGGACCTCGCGAAGGCCGTGGCCCCGCTCGCAGACGCAGGCGTGGACATCGCAACGCTGGCGGCGGTGATAACGCGACCGGAGGAACGCCTTGACTTCAACGTGGTGAAAGTCGTGGGAACGCCTATCGCGCCAAATCGCTTGCGCGCACTCTACTTTACGCGCGCAAGCGCACCCAGCGGTCCCGGTCCGTTGTATCATCACATCGGCATTTACGCCTATCGGCGCGACAGCCTTGCGCGTTTCATCAGTCTTCCTCCTTCGCCGCTGGAGCAGCGCGAAAGGCTCGAGCAATTGCGCGCACTCGAAGCCGGCATGCGAGTCGACGTCACAATCGTGGATTCCGTCCCCCTCGGCGTGGATACGCCGGCCGAGCTGGAACGTGCGCGGCAGATGCTGGCAACGCAGCGGCATTGACTCAAGCGCACCGAGTGCCTACGGCGGGCGCGCGGGATGAGGAATGGCAGCAAACAAAAAGGTCGTGTTTCAGGGAGAGCCGGGGGCCAATTCGCATCTGGCGTGCCGCGAAGTCTTTCCCGACTACGAGGCCATACCGTGTCCCACTTTCGAGGATGCTTTCGCCGCGATCGGCGCGAGCGAGGCCGATCTCGGAATGATTCCCATCGAGAACTCGGTCGCGGGCCGGGTTGCCGACATCCATCATCTGATGCCTCATGCGAAGCTTCACATTGTTGCCGAGCATTTCATGCCGGTGCGGCACCAGCTGCTTGGCGTCAAAGGAGCCAAGCTGGAAGAGATCGAGACGGTGGAGAGCCATGTGCATGCGCTGGGACAGTGCCGAAAAGTGATCCGTAAGCTGGGCCTCAAGACCATTGTCGCCGCCGACACCGCAGGGTCGGCCCGCGAGGTTGCGCAGGCAGGCGACCGACACCGGGCGGCAATTGCCTCGCGCCTGGCCGCCGAGATCTACGGACTCGACATCCTGGCGCAGGACATCGAGGATGAAGACCACAACACGACGCGTTTCATCGTACTCTCGCGCGACGCCAAATGGGCAAGGAGGGAAGAGGGGCCGGTGATCACCACCTTTCTGTTCCGCGTACGCAATGTACCGGCAGCCCTGTACAAGGCGCTCGGCGGGTTTGCGACAAACGGCATCAATATGACCAAGCTCGAAAGCTACATGATCGAGGGAAACTTCTTCGCGACCCAATTCTATGCCGACATCGAAGGTCATCCCGAGGACCGCCGGCTGGTCTTTGCATTCGAAGAGCTGGCATTTTACTCGAAGGAGATGAAAATTCTGGGCGTTTACCCGGCGCATCCGTTCCGCGCGAGCTTCGAAGAAACGTTGGGCTGAGGCGACAGCGGGGGGGCTCGTGTGAATTCGATACTCAACACGTCACTGGCCGACGAGGAGCGACTGGACTGGTTGCGCCTCATACGCTCCGACAATGTGGGCCCGCATACGTTTCACGCGCTGGTGAGGCGCTATGGCGGCGTGCGCGCAGCGCTGGAAGCGCTTCCCGAGCTTGCGCGCCGCGGCGGCGCAGCTCGCGTAGCGCACATTTGCTCTCGTGCGCAGGCCGAGCGCGAGCTCGCGCGCATGAGCAGTGTTGGTATCGCTTTGCTTGCCATTGGCGAGCCGGGCTATCCCGCTCTTCTGCAGACGATCGAGGATGCCCCGCCGCTACTCGCCATGCGCGGCGATCTCGACATTTTACGCCAGCCCGCGGTTGCCATCGTCGGTGCGCGCAACGCTTCCGCAGCCGGCATGCGTTTTGCCGAGCGCCTGGCGCGCGAGCTTGCCGAGGCAGGCTTGGCCGTCGTTTCCGGCCTTGCACGCGGCATAGACGCGGCGGCGCATCGCGCTACGCTCGCTTCTGGCACCATTGCGGTGCTCGCGGGCGGTCACGGCGAGATCTATCCTCCGGAGCACGCAGAGCTGGCCGACGCCATTTGCACCCGCGGCGCCCTCGTCTCCGAGATGCCGTTCTCGTGGCAGCCGCGCGCGCGGGATTTTCCACGACGCAACCGCTTGATCTCGGGCATGGCCTCGGGCGTCGTCATAATAGAAGCAGCCAAGCGATCGGGCTCCCTCATCACTGCCCGTCTCGCGCTCGAGCAGGGCCGTGAAGTTTTTGCGGTACCCGGCTCTCCAGTCGATCCGCGCGCTGAGGGCTGCAATGAGCTCATCAAGCAGGGCGCAAATGTGGTGACCCAGGCCGAGGACGTGATCCCGGTGCTTCGCCCCATGCTGCAGCGGCCGCCCCAGAGGCCTGCCACGCAGCCAGAGAGTGTATCCGCAGAAAGCGCGGATCCGGACGGCGAGGAGCGGGCGCGCATTTTGAGCCTCCTCGGGCCAACGCCGGTATTGATGGATGATCTGGTCCGGCTCTCGCGAAGCTCGGCCGCAGCGGTACGTACGGCCGTCCTTGAACTCGAGCTCGCCGGTCGCATCGAGCGGCATGGTGGCGGGCTTATTGCGCTGGTCTAAATACGGCGGGCCAACACGCGGCGGTTGCACGACGTGACGTCTGCTCGCGTCAAGATTGTTAACTGTTGTACCGTACCAAGAAGCTTCCTTTGACAGACAGGGTTGACATTCCCATGTCTGGCCGGCGACAAACGCCGCCCCTTCGCCTCCGCTTGGCGACTTATCCAGCTGCTAAATCACTGGAATTGCATGAATATCGTTGTTGTAGAATCGCCCGCCAAAGCCAAGACGATCAACAAATATCTCGGCTCTGGCTATGAGGTGCTTGCCTCTTTCGGCCACGTACGCGACCTGCCGGCCAAAAATGGCTCGGTCGACCCTGAGCACAATTTCCGCATGGTTTGGGAGGTCGACGAGAGCTCGAGGAAGCGCCTCGACGAGATTGCCCGGGCGGTGAAGGGGGCGAACAAGCTCATTCTCGCTACTGACCCGGATCGTGAGGGCGAGGCCATCTCCTGGCACGTGCTCGAGGTTCTCAAGCAAAAGAACGCGCTCAAGCGCCAGACCGTCGAGCGGGTGGTGTTCAACGCCATTACCAAGCAGGCGGTGCTCGATGCGATGAAGCATCCGCGCGGCATCGATGACGCCCTGGTCGACGCCTATCTGGCGCGCCGTGCGCTGGATTATCTCGTCGGTTTTACGCTCTCGCCGGTGTTGTGGCGCAAACTGCCCGGCGCCCGCTCGGCGGGCCGCGTGCAGTCGGTTGCCTTGCGCCTCGTCTGCGACCGCGAGCTGGAGATCGAGCGCTTTGTCCCGCAGGAATACTGGTCGCTGACGGCCACGCTCGCCACGCCGCGCAATGAGGTTTTTCAGGCGCGGCTTGTCGGAGCGGACGGCAAGAAGGTGCAAAGGCTCGACATCGGCTCGGGGGCCGAGGCTGAAGCGTTCAAGAATGCGCTTGAAACCGCCGCGTTCTCAGTGGCAGCCGTCGAGGCAAAACCAGCCAAGCGGCATCCGCCAGCGCCCTTCACCACGTCCACGCTCCAGCAAGAAGCAAGCCGCAAATTAGGTTTTGCGCCGGCGCATACAATGCGCATTGCCCAGCGCCTCTATGAAGGCATCGATGTCGAAGGCGAGACCATCGGCCTGATCACCTATATGCGCACCGATGGCGTCGAGATCGCCCAGGAGGCGATTGCGGCGGCACGCCGGGTGATCGGCTCGGACTACGGCGACAATTACCTGCCGCCAGCGCCTCGGAAATATCAAACCAAAACGAAGAATGCGCAGGAAGCGCACGAGGCCATCCGTCCGACCGATGTTGCGCGCCGCCCGGGCCAGATGAAGCGCTTCCTCGATAAGGACCAGTCGCGGCTCTACGAGCTCATTTGGACGCGGACGATGGCAAGTCAGATGGAATCGGCCGAGTTCGAGCGCACCACCGTCGACATCGTGGCCCGAGCCGGAAGGCGCGACATCGATCTGCGCGCTACCGGCAGCGTCATTACCTTTGATGGCTTTCTCACCCTTTACCAGGAAGGCCGGGACGATGAGTCCGAAGACGAGGAATCACGTCGTCTTCCCGCAGTGAGTGCAGGGGAGGCGCTGAGCAAGCGCCGGATCGACGCCGACCAGCATTTCACCGAGCCGCCCCCTCGCTATTCGGAAGCCTCGCTGGTCAAGCGCATGGAGGAGCTCGGTATCGGCCGGCCGTCCACCTATGCCTCAATCCTGCAGGTGCTGCGCGATCGAGGTTACGTCCGGTCAGAGAACAGACGGCTCGTGCCCGACGACAAGGGACGGGTGCTGACCGCGTTTTTGGAAAGTTTTTTTGCCCGCTATGTCGAATACGATTTCACGGCCGGCCTCGAAGAGCAGCTGGATCGCATCTCAAACAATGAGATCGCATGGCGCGACCTGTTGCGGGATTTCTGGCGCGAGTTCACCGCCGCCGTCGGGGACATAAAGGAGCTTCGCGTCGCGCAAGTGATCGACGCGCTCGATGAGATGCTCGCGCCGCATCTCTTCCCTCCGCGCGACGACGGCAGCGATGCCCGCAAATGTCCGAGCTGCGAAACGGGGCGGCTTTCGCTCAAGCTCGGAAAATTTGGCGGTTTCATCGGCTGCTCAAACTACCCGGACTGTCGCTATACGCGGCAGCTTGCGCCGGGCAATGGCGGTGCCGACGGAATGAAGAAGCTTGGCGAGGATCCGGCATCCGGCCTCGAAGTCACGCTTCGTTCCGGCCGCTTCGGACCTTATGTCCAGCTTGGCGAGCCGATCGACGGGGAAAAACCGAAGCGCGCCGGGGTGCCGAAAGGCGTCTCCCCCGATGATGTCGATCTTCATCGCGCGCTGGGACTTCTCTCATTGCCGCGCGAGGTAGGTAAACATCCAAAAGACGGCGAGCCCATCATTGCCGGCGTTGGACGTTTCGGTCCGTACGTCCAGCATGGAAGGACTTATGCCAACCTTTCGGCCGACGAGGATGTGCTCACGATTGGCCTCAATCGGGCGGTCACGCTCATTGAGGAGAAGCATGCCCGCGGCCCACGAAAAGGACGTGGTGGGGCAAGTGGACGCAATCTCGGCGAGCATCCCGAGAAAGGCGGACCGGTGCTTGTGAAAAGCGGCCGCTATGGTCCCTATGTGAGCCATGCCGGAGTGAACGCGACCTTGTCCTCGGACGTTGCTCCGGATTCCTTGACACTCGACCAAGCACTCGAGTTGCTGCGCGCGCGTGAAGCGCGTGGGAAGAAAACGGCTGTAGCCCACCCGCGCGCGGCGGCACGCAAGCGGCCAGGAGAAACCGCTTCACCCAAGCCGCCGGTGCAGGCCGCGGCACCCCAGAAGAAGCGAACGCGCAAGGCAAAGGGCGGTTGATCCTCGCCAGCCATTTGCTTCGTAGGCCGAAGAACTCGGCTGCGCGCTGATGGTTGAACCTTCATGGCGCATGCACGCACGCAGGCCGGTCTGCCCAGCAAGGAGGACCTCCTTGCTTTTATCGGCGAGCGGGCGGGCAAGATTGGCGCGCGCGAAATCGCGCGTGCGTTTGGCCTGAAGAATGCTGATCGCGCGGCTCTCAAAGCAATGCTGCGTGAGCTGGCAGGTGAAGGCCGTATCCAGCACCGCCGCCGTACGCTGCATCACGGGGGAACGCTGCCGCAGGTGGTGATGGCGGACATCACCGCCCGTGATCGCGACGGCGAGCTCATCGCGCTTCCCACCGAATGGGATGAGGCGGCGCACGGGCCTGCACCGAGAATCCGGTTGCGCCCGCCTTCCGGCAGGGCACGCAGGCACGAAGCTGCGGGCGTCGGCGATCGCGCGCTGTTGCGCATCGAGGAAGGCGGCGAGAGTAATGCGGCGGTCCGCTACAGCGGGCGCGTGATCAAGCTTGTCGATCGCGCGAAGGAGCGCGTCCTCGGCATATTTCGCACGCGAGCCACGGGCGGCGGTGTTCTGGTTCCTGTCGAAAAGAAGCATGCACATGCGGAGCTGCTGGTAGCGCGCGGAACGGAAGGGCAAGCGCAGGATGGCGACCTAGTTCTTGCCGATGTCCTGCCCGGTCGCGGCTACGGACTTGGCTGCGCGCACGTGCGGGAAAGGCTGGGCTCGCCCACCAGCGAGCGCGCCATCAGCCTCATTGCCATTCATGCCCATTCGATTCCGCACGTCTTTCCGGGCGCTGCAATCGCGCAGGCACAAGCCGCAGCCCCTGCGCGGCTCGAAAACCGCGAAGATTGGCGCGAGCTGCCGCTGGTCACGATCGACCCCGCGGACGCCAAGGACCACGACGATGCCGTGCATGCGCGGCAGGACCCCGACCCGAGCAATCCCGGCGGGTTCGTTCTCAGCGTAGCGATTGCCGACGTCGCTCATTACGTCCACCCCAACTCGGCACTGGATCGCGAGGCGCTCCTGCGCGGCAACTCGGTTTACTTCCCCGACCGTGTCGTGCCGATGCTGCCGGAGCGCATATCGAATGATTTGTGCTCGCTCAGGCAGGGCGAGGATCGCCCAGCGCTGGCGGCCCGCATTGTGATCGGCGCAGACGGCCGCAAACGCTCGCACACGTTCCACCGTATCCTGATGCGCTCGACAGCAAGGCTGCATTACCCCCAGGTGCAGGCGGCCGTCGACGGCTGGCCCGATGCGATCACAGGACCGCTGCTGGCCGATGTCGTCGAGCCGCTCTATGCGGCCTATCGCGCGCTCAAGCGTGCGCGCGACGAACGAGAGCCGCTCGATCTCGATCTTCCCGAACGCAAGATCGTGCTCACTGCCCACAACACGGTCGATCGCGTGCTCACTCCGGAGCGGCTCGATGCACACCGGCTGATCGAGGAGTTCATGATCCTCGCCAATGTCGCCGCAGCGGAGACGCTGGAGCGCGCGCGAGTGCCGTTGATTTACAGGGTGCATGACGAGCCCGATCCGGAGCGTGTGAACGCTTTACGCGAGCTGCTGCGGACGCTCGATATTTCCTTTCCCAAAGCGGGGCCTTCGCGGCCGGCGCATTTCAACCGCATTCTGGCGCGGGTTCGCGGCCGCGACGTGGAGAAGCTGGTCAACGAAGTCGTGTTGCGCACGCAGGCGCAAGCCGAATATGCGGCGGAGAATTACGGGCACTTCGGGCTGAACTTGCGCCGCTACGCGCATTTCACATCCCCCATTCGGCGCTATGCGGACCTTGTCGTCCACCGCGCTCTCATTCGCGCGCTCAAGCTCGGCGCCGGCGCCCTTCCACAAGGGCAGGATGCGGCCGCGCTTGCAGAGATCAGCGCGCAGATTTCGGCCAGCGAGCGGCGGGCCATGAAGGCGGAACGAGAGACTTTCGACCGCCTGCTTTCGCATTTTCTGGCCGACCGCATCGGCGCGAGTTTCGAGGGGCATGTCTCGGGGGTCACGCGCGCCGGGTTGTTCGTGCGGCTCGACGATACGGGCGCCGATGGCTTCATTCCAGCGCGCGCCATCGGCACGGAATACTTCAGATATCGCGAGGAGCGGCACGCCTTCATCGGCGACAGAACCGGTGAAAGTTACCGGCTGGGCGACCCCGTCACGGTGCGGCTGGTGGAAGTGGCGCCAGTAGCCGGCGCATTGCGCTTCGAGCTGCTCTCGACCGGCCGCGCGCCGTTGGCGGTCCGGCGCAATTCATCGAACAAAAGGCAAGCCAACCTGCAAAAGAGAACGAAGCGCGCGAGGCGATGACCGAGAGCAGGCCGCCGGAGCGCATCGATCGCCTCGTGCGCCGGATGAACGAAGTGGAACGCAATCTCACGGGTCCGTACGTCCGGCCGAAAGATGCGGGAACCCTGATCCTGGTGGATCGCACCGGACGCAAGCCCAAGGTGCTGCTCGGCAAACGCCATGCGGGCCACGCCTTTATGCCGGGCAAATACGTGTTTCCGGGCGGCCGCGTAGATCGCACCGATGCGCGCATGCCCGTCGCCCGTCCGCTTGCTCGCGAGCTCGAAACGCTATTGATGAATCGCGTTCAACGGCCAAGCCCGGCCAAAGCTCGAGCGCTCGCGCTTGCCGCCATCCGCGAGACATTCGAAGAGACGGGCATCATTCTGGGAGCGCCTGCACGCGAGCCCGCTCCGGCCGCACCGCAAGGGCCGTGGGCCGCGTTTGTCCGCGTCAACGTGCTGCCGGATCTGAGTGTATTGCAGCTCATCGGCCGCGCCATTACGCCTCCCGGCCGGCCGCGCCGGTTTGATGCCCGCTTCTTTACCATTGATGCGAGCAGGATCGCGCATCGACTGGAGGGCGTGACCGGCCCTGACGCCGAGCTGATCGAGCTCGTATGGATGCCGCTTCAAGAGGCGGCGCAGCTCGATTTGCCTGCGGTGACGCGCGTGATGCTCGAAGAACTCGATTTGCGCATCGCGGCCGGTTTTCGGCAAGACCTTCCGGTCCCGTTCTACCGAATGCCGCGAGGCCGCTTCCTCCGCGAGATCCTCTGATTCACAGCAGCGCTGCGCGTTCTTGACATCGGGCGTCGGGCGGCTACGTGTAGCCCGGCTTGAGCACAGCGAAAGCCGGGGAAAGCTCGTTGTCGCGCAATCCTTCCCGGATTTCGCTGCGCTCAATCGGGGCGACGGCGCATCCCGACAGCAACGAGGTTCATCATGGCAAAGGCGACCACCATCAAGGTGAAACTGGTCTCAAGCGCGGATACGGGTTTCTATTACGTGACGCGGAAAAACTCGCGCACCATGACCGACAAGCTGGTGAAACGAAAATACGATCCCGTGGCCAAGAAACACGTCGAGTTTCGGGAAGCAAAAATAAAGTAGGCCAAGATTGTAGCCCGCATGAGCGAAGCGACATGCGGGATGGGCCCGGATATCGCTGCGCTCATCCGGGCTACGCTTTCGAGTATAAGCGAGAGTGGCCGGTCGGTAGCGGTGTCATGAGGAGGCCACTCGTACCGCCTCCCGACCGGCCGAACCCCACGGCACCCAGGAGATGCGGCGGACCTGAGCATTCCGCAGGGTTTAGAGCTTAAGATCGTATGGCCGCGTCGCCCCTCGCCCTCATGGACGGGTTTCCCATGGCCCGGACGGCAAAAATAGCGCAACCCACCCCAAAATCAACAATTTAGGTTGTGAATTGTGAACGCGCTGCGGTCATCCTAAAGCGTTAGGGTTGACCTCGACGTGCAAGCGGCGCTTCACGCGGCAGCCGGCACCACTCTGTTGCGGCCGTCGCGTTTAGCCCGGTAGAGCGCCGCATCGGCACGTTTGAGGACGCTTGCGGGATCATCCCCCCCGGCCAGGGCGGCAATTCCGACCGATATGGTCACGTCCATCGCGCGTTGGCCGCGCTCTATGGCGAACGGTTCGCCGGCGATTGTGCGTCTCAACCGCTCGGCCACCAGCGCCGCCGCCGAAAGATCCGTTTCCGGCATGATCACCAAAAATTCCTCGCCGCCGTAACGGCAGGCGAGATCGAGCCCGCGAATTGACCGCCGGATGCGCAGTGCAAATTCACGTAGCACCTCGTCTCCCGCATCGTGGCCATAGGTATCGTTGATCGCCTTGAAATGATCGACGTCGAGCATGAGCACAGCCAGTGGTTTGCCGTGCGCGGTCGCCTGTTCCACAAGTCCGCCGATATGCCGTTCCATGTAGCGGCGATTATGCAAGCCGGTCAGCGCATCCGTGATCGCCAGCTCCAATGACTTGTGCACGTCGTCGCGCAGACGCTCTAGATAGCGTCTCTTGCGCACCTGCGTGCGCACGCGGGCAAGCAATTCATTTTTGTCGATTGGCGGTACCAGATAGTCGTTGACGCCGATCTCGAGGCCGCGCACGAGACGCGTCTTGTCCTCCAGTGGCGAGATCGCGAGTATCGGAGTGTTGCGCGTCCGCTCGATCGATCGGAGCTGGCTGCACAGCCGCAGCCCATCGAAATTGCTTAGCGCAAGCGAGATGATGAAAACGTCATAGTTTCCTTCGGCGGCATACAACAACGCGCCGCTCGGGTCGGCCTCGACAGCGCTGCGATGCTCGCCCGCAAGCATAGCGGCTATTTGCGTGGAAGATGCGGCGCAGTCATCCACCACGAGAATATGGCCGCTATGGCCTGCATCGGGTGGCGGTTTGCCGTTCAGGAGCCTCATCCCTGGTGCGAACATACTGACCGCCCGCACGCGCAATTCGTCCGTCAGCTGTTTGAGCCGTGCGAGCGAGCGCACGCGTGCGACCAGCGCCAGCTCGGAAACCGGCTTGCTCAGAAAATCGTCCGCACCCGCCTCGAGCCCGCGTACGCGGTCCGACTGCTGATCCAGAGCGGTCACGATGACTACGGGAATGTGGGGCGTTGCCCGCGACAACTTGAGCCGTCGGCACACTTCGAAGCCGTCGAGTCCTGGCATCATTACGTCGAGCAGCACGACGTCGCACTCGCCGCGCTCGCAAATGGCGAGCGCCTCTTCGCCGTTTGTGGCGCTGCTAACATCGAAATACTCAGCAGCTAGACGCGCCTGCAGAAGCCGCAGGTTGGCGGGCACGTCATCGACCACCAGTACGCGGGCACTCATGCGCTGCGCTCTCAGACCGGTCCGAGGAAATGCCGAATGGTGTCGATGAACTTCCCGACCGAGATCGGCTTGGAAAGATAGGCTTCGCATCCACCTTGCCGGATACGCTCTTCGTCCCCTTTCATGGCAAAAGCGGTGACCGCGACAACCGGCACCGCCTTAAGCTCGGGATCTTCTTTCAGCCACTTGGTCACCTCCAATCCGGAGACTTCCGGCAGCTGAATGTCCATCACGATCAGGTCCGGATGATGCCTGCGCGCAAGATCGAGCGCTTCGATTCCGTTGCGCGTGCCAACAGTGTTGTAGCCTTGCGCCTCCAAAAGGTCGTGGAAGAGCTTCATGTTGAGCTCGTTGTCCTCGACGATCATTACCGTCTTTGACATTCCCCCATCCCTGCAATTCGCGCGAGCGAGCGTGCGGCCTGGCCAATACCCGAAGGGCCCCTGCGGCTCGAAGCTAGTGGCGATGTGTTACGGAAACGCAAATACAATACGTGAGTCGAACACCTGAAATGCCTGAGGAATAAGGCCAAAATAGAGGGGCACTACCAGGATAACGGCGCGAGTGCGCGGAAGAAGGGGCGAATCTCTTCCGCTAGTCCTTAGCCCGGCGCAGCCGGCGCGATGTCCATGATGCGACGGCTGAGCGCGATGTTGAACGTGTAGCCGCCGAACAGGTCAACCATGGTGATGAAAACGAGAAGAAGCGCCGCTTCCCAGCGCTGTTGCGTGCCGAGGAGCTCCGGCTTTCCAAAGATCACGATGAGCACAATCGCGAGCGGCACCAGCGAGGCCATCCCGTCCACCACGCCCAGAAATCGATTGGCGACGGAGGGCAGGCTGAATGGAATCGAGATGAGCTGAAATGTCAGGTAAACCGCCACGAGCCAAGCCATGTTGAAGCCCAGGCGCTCACCAGAGAACCAGCGAAACGTGTCCATGCCTCTCCATGTGTCCGCGTACCAGAAGAAGTAAACCTCCCAGAGAGCAAGGCCCAAGGCCAAAAGAATGCTCACGCCCGCTATGGATAAATGGCCCCTTCGCATCTTGAGCTCCTTTGCAGGTCGAGTCCTTCCTAGCCGACTGTCGCGCGCCGCGTCGAGGCTCGGGTCCCGTTTTCCCCCAGGCCAATGCTCGGCCTTGATCTCGCGGCAAACTGCGCGTTTGCTGTCGTTCGCCCGCGCAGGCGATGGAGATTCGCATGTCCCTTCGAGGCCGCTCGCCAAGCAGCAAAACGCGGCAGGGGCAAGCCGGCGCGGAAGAGCTTGCGATTGCGGCCCTTGCATTTGTCGCCGCGGACCCGCAACGGCTCACTCGCTTTTTAGAGCTTACGGGCATGGCTGTGGAATCGATTCGCGCAGCCGCGCGGCAGCCGGGTTTTCTCGCGGGTGTTCTCGACCATCTTGCTTCGGAAGAGCCGATGCTGGTTGCGTTCGCCAGCGAGTATGGCGTCGATCCGGTCGACGTTGTCGCAGCCCGCGACGTGCTTGCAGGCGTGCATGGCCGGCCCGATGCGCTATGAGCAACGTTGCGCTCGGATCGGCTCATGTCGAGAGCGCCCGAGGCTTTTGCCGCGATTGCTGCAAAGACGTACCGGAGCAGGCAGAGCGTTGCCTCGGATGCGGCTCCCCTCGCCTGCTCCGCCACCCCGAGCTCAACGCACTATCGATCGGTCACATCGACTGCGATGCGTTTTACGCAGCCGTGGAGAAACGGGACAACCCGGCGCTCGCCGACCGGCCGGTGATCGTCGGCGGCGGCTCGCGCGGGGTGGTGCTTACCGCCTGCTATATCGCGCGCCGCTTCGGGGTGAAATCGGCCATGCCGATGTTCGCGGCGCGTCGCCTATGCCCGCAGGCGGTTGTCGTGGCGCCGGACATGCAAAAATATGCGCGCGTGGGGCGCGAGGTCCGGACGCTGCTGTTCAAGCTGAGCCCACTTGTTGAGCCAATTTCCATCGATGAGGCATTCATCGATCTTTGCGGCACCGAGCGGCTCCATGGAAGCAGTTCGGCCAAGGCGCTGGCCCGCTTTGCCGACCAAGTCGAAAGAGGTCTGGGCATTACCGTTTCCATCGGCCTCTCCTGCAACAAGTTTCTCGCCAAGGTGGCTTCCGATCTCGACAAGCCGCGCGGCTTCGCGGTGCTGGGCGCCCTTGAGGCATCTGCTTTTCTCGCGCCCAAGCCGGTGGGCTTGATCTTTGGCGTGGGACGCGTGGCTCAGCAGCGACTGGCGCGCGACGGATTTCGAACCATTGGCGATCTACAACGCGCGGGCGAAGGCGAGCTCTTTCGTCGCTATGGGTCCGAGGGGCGGCGGCTTGCTCGGCTCGCGCACGGGCTCGATGATCGCATCGTCAGTGCGGATCGTGAATGCAAGAGCGTTTCGGCCGAGACAACTTTCGAGCGCGACATCGCCGATTTCCGCGCGCTCGAGCTGCACCTCTGGCGATTGTCCGAGCGCGTCTCTGCGCGGCTGAAACAGAGCGGAATGGCCGGCACGACTGTAACGCTGAAGCTGAAGACCGCAGGCTTCCGCATTCGCACGCGCGCGCAGTCGCTTACCAATGCTACTCAACTCGCCAGCCGCATCTTCGGCACCGGGCGCGATCTGTTGCTTGGGGAGACCGACGGCACCATGTTCCGTCTGCTCGGCATCGGGGTGTCTGCGCTGTGCAATGCCGAGGACGTGGATGGCAGCGACTGGGTTGAGCGGCGCAGCGCACAGGCGGAACGGGCCATGGACCGCCTGCGCGCCCGCTTCGGCGGTCAGGCGATCGTCAAGGGTTTGGCGCTTGATGACATGTGATCCAAGCGACCGCGATCACCGGCACGCCTGAGCGCTCCTGACCTCCAGAGATGTGAGCTCGCCGCTGATGACGAAATCATTGTAGTCGAGCATCAGCGCGCGGGAGATGCCATTCTCGTACAGCTCGAACTTGATGGAGTAGAGCGGCGGCTGATCGGAATTTTTGGCGGCGCGATCGAAATAGCTTACGGTCACCGGCCATCTCTTGAGCGTGCGCAGGGCCTCGTTGTTAGCTGCCGCATCGTCAGGCGTGCGCTCCCCGGGCGCGACGGTGTGGCCGATCACGCTGAGTGTCTGGTAGACTTTTTCGCCTTTTTCCGAGCCGTCATAGACCGGCACATCCAGCAGTGGCTGCTCCGACCGCGCCGCTTGGATGATCCTGCGCATATGGTCCGTCGGAAAGGCAATGAAGCGGTCCAGGTCGAAATGCTTCTCGGTCGGCCTCGCAAGCGTGACGCGCACGGTATCGGCGAGGCGCTCGGCCTCGCCATCGACGGCGTCGATCAGCTGCTCGTTCAGATAATTCTGCGATTTGAACATGAACCTGTCCGCCGCAGCATCTTCCCAGGTCGTCGAGCGCAGATCGCTCAGCGTGACCTTGCCTTCGCCGTTGTCGAGCTCGGAAACCTGCCGAAAGCGCAGCGCGTAGCCCTCGCAGGCATTGCCGGAGAAATCGTAAAGAATGCGACCGCGCGCCGACATTGCCGAGGAGCTCCCGCGCGAATAGGCAAGCTTGAGGTCGTAGACGGCGCGATGCGAGGCAAAATCGGAAAGTGGCGCTTGTGCCTGCGCGCGGTTTTCCGTCCAAAGCATGGCTGCGACGAGTGCAGCTATGCGGGAAAGAAGAATGCATGTGCGCAGGGCTGTCATTTCAGTATCCTCGCGCCACGCTCCTGTGCACTTGCGAATCGGATCTCCGGCACCCGGGCGCGCCGACACGGTGCCAAGAATGGTATACGAGCGGTCAGGCCGGAGTCCCAGGACCTGTGCCCTCGCAGATTCGCATGCAAGCTACCCATCTCATTAAGAGGACAACATCATGGCGGGAACGGTTGAACGGCGGCTCACGGAACTCGGGATAACGCTCCCGAAGCCAGCCGCGCCGATTGCAAATTACGTACCCTACGTGCAAACGGGCGCGCTGTTGGTTGTTTCGGGACAGCTGTGCCTGGCCGCAGACGGAAAGCTGGTCGCCAAAGGCAAGCTTGGAGCCGGAGTCACCGTCGAGCAGGGGCAGAATGCGGCGCGCGCTTGTGCCATCAATCTCATCGCACAGGTCAAGGTGGCCGTTGGCGATCTCGACAGAGTGGCGCGCGTGATCCGGCTTGGCGGGTTCATCAACTCGGATCCCGGTTTTCTCGAAGGGCCCAAGGTGATGAATGGCGCGTCCGATCTGATGGTTGCGGTTTTTGGCGAGAAGGGCCGCCATGCGCGGACCACCGTCGGCGTGGCGGTGTTGCCGGCGGACGCGGCGGTCGAGGTCGAGGGGTTGCTCCAAATCGAGTGATCGAAAGGTGCGCGCGCTCGCCTCGCTCGTTGCCCGACCGGTCGCCCACCGCGGGCTGCACGATGCAAGCGCAGTGATCGAGAACACGCCGTCGGCCTTCGCGGCGGCGATTGCAGCAGGTTACGGCATCGAGTGCGATCTGCAGGTCAGCGCCGATGGCGAGGCAATGGTATTTCACGATGCGATGCTGGGCCGGCTGACGCAAGAGAGCGCCTCCGTCGACAGCATGCCTGCGAACAAGCTCAAGCGTGTGAGATTTAAGCATACAGCGGACCATATGATCACATTGGGCGAGCTGTGCGACATTACCGCTGGTCGCACGACGCTATTGATCGAGATGAAGAGCCATTTTCCGGGCGATTGCCGGCTTGTTGAGCGCTGTCTCGCGGTGATTTCCGCTTATCACGGCGCAGCGGCATTCATGTCCTTCGATGCGACGCTGGTGGCGGCGTTGCGCGCACGCGCACCCGCACTGACGCGAGGCGTCGTGGCAGACAAGAACAGGACGCCGGCTCGCGTGAACGCGCGCGGATCAATCGTGGCTTGGGCCCGACGCTATGGCGCGCTGTTTCGGGCGCAGCCGCACTTTATCGCTTTCGCGGTCGACGATTTGCCCGATCCCATGCCGGCGGTCGGGCGTAATCTGTTCGGCCGGCCGGTCTTGGCGTGGACGGTGCGCACGCCGCTGCAGGAGGACACGGCCAGGCGTTACGCGGATCAAATCATATTCGAAGGCTTCCGCCCTACGTGCTAGAGGGGGATGACTATTCGTTGAATAGCCATTCCGCTCCAGCTATCTGCTGGAGCAGGATCTTTTGCGAAGTCCGGTGCCCCTTTTCGGGATGATGGTCAGCAGAACATGCGAGACCGCAGACGCATGTCTCTTGAGCTGACGCTGCGCGTCGCGCATGCCATTGCCGAGGTCAGTCCCGAGGCCTGGGATGCCTGCGCCAATCCCGGACCGCAGTACAATCCGTTCATCGCCTATGCTTTTCTCGCCGCTCTCGAGAGTTCCAATTCGGTTTGTGCGCGCGCGGGGTGGCAGCCCATGCATCTTCTGGCTAGCGACGGCCAAGGCACGCTGCATGGTGCGGCTCCCTGTTACATAAAATCCCATTCGCAAGGCGAATATGTTTTCGACCACGGCTGGGCGGACGCGTACGAGCGGGCCGGCGGCAGCTATTATCCGAAAATGCAGGTGTCGGTGCCGTTCACTCCGGCAACCGGCCCGCGCCTCCTAGTGCGACCGGGCGCAACAGCCGAAGCCGTTCGCACCGTTCTCGCCGATGCGTTGATTGACGTCTGCAAACGTGTCGACGCATCATCCGTTCACGTCACCTTCCTGCCGCACGCCGAATGGGAGCTGCTGGGGTGCCGCGGCTATCTCAAGCGCACGCACCAGCAGTTCCACTGGAGCAATGCAGGGTACGAGAATTTTGACCAATTTCTCGGTGCACTTTCCTCGAGAAAACGCAAGATCATCAGGCGCGAGCGCGCGGACGCGCTTGCCGCCGGCGTTAGCGTGCACTGGTTGGCCGGCTCCGACCTCACAGAATCCTTGTGGGATGCGTTCTTCAAGTTCTATATGCAGACGGCGTCGCGCAAATGGGGCCGGCCCTATCTCACACGAGCCTTCTTCTTGCTGGTCGGCGAGAGCATGCGCGATCGCATCCTGCTGATCATGGCGAGGCGTGACGGACGCTGGATTGCGGGCGCCCTGAACTTCATTGGCTCCGATACGCTCTACGGCCGGCATTGGGGCGCGATCGAGCACCACCCCTTTCTGCATTTCGAGCTGTGCTATTATCAGGCGGTGCAATATGCGATCGAGCACCGTTTGGTGCGGGTTGAGGCCGGAGCACAGGGAGAACACAAGCTCGCGCGCGGTTATCTGCCGGCGGCCACCTACTCGGCGCACTACATCGCGGATCCGGCCCTGCGGCGGGCTATTGACGATTTTCTCAACCGCGAGCGCAGCTATGTGGCGGCTGCGGAGCAGGAACTCGCGCTCGCGGCTCCGTTCCGCCGCGGATGACCTCAAAGCGGGAGGAGTTCATGCCTGCCTACGACCGGAACAACATTTTCGCAAAAATCCTGCGCGGCGAGCTTCCCTGCCACAAGGTGTACGAGGACGAGAGGTCCTTCGCCTTCCTCGACATCATGCCACGCGCGCCCGGTCACACACTGGTGCTGCCGAAGACGGCCGCCCGCAATATATTCGATGTTTCTCCGGATGATCTCGCGCATGTGATCAAGGTTGCGCAAAAGATCGCGAAGGCCTCCCGCACGGCATTCAATGCCGATGGCATAACCATACAGCAGTTCAACGAAGGCGCTGGCGGGCAGGTTGTGTTTCACCTGCACATCCACGTCATTCCGCGGCATGACGGAGTTGCGCTGAAGCCACCCGCCAGTTCCAAAGAGGCCCCTCAGGTGTTGGCGGAGCACGCGAACACATTGAGCAACGCACTCGCCGCCCTTTAGTCCGCCAAACAGCGCAAAACGCGCAGATAGGGCATGATGCGGAGAGTTACACCTTGACGAGCGGTACCTTGGGAACGGAGCCGCGCGGCGGGGGCGGTCCACCCGAAGGTTTGCGACGCGGCGCGCGCCGCTTGGGCTTGCCTGGTCCCGCTTCTGGAATCTTGTCGGGCTTCGGCGTCACAGGACCATCGAGATACTCGAAGGCAAGTTTCTCGATGCCTGCCTCCTCGATTGCCGTTATCACCCGCACGTGCCCGCCTGCCTTGAGCTTTCCGAACAGGACCTCATCGGCAAGGGGCTTCTTGATGTTCTCCTGAATGAGGCGCGCCATCGGGCGGGCGCCCATCTGCTCGTCATAGCCGTGCTCGATCAGCCACTTGGTTGCGGTCTCGGACAATTCGATTGTGACATCCCGATCGCCCAGCTGCGCCTCGAGCTGCATGACGAACTTCTCGACTACCTTGGCAATGATCTCGGGCGTGAGATGCGCGAAGGTGATCGTCGCATCCAGACGGTTACGGAATTCCGGTGCGAACATGCGATTGATTGCCTCCACATCGTCGCCCTCGCGCTTGATGCGGGTAAACCCGTAGGCTTGGCGCGCAAGGTCGGCTGCGCCGGCATTCGTCGTCATGATCAGGATCACGTTGCGGAAATCCACCTGTTTGCCGTTATGATCGGTGAGCTTGCCGTGATCCATGATCTGCAAGAGCACGTTGAACAGATCCGGATGCGCCTTTTCGATCTCGTCCAGCAGAAGCACGCAGTGCGGATGCTGGTCGACGCCATCCGTCAAGAGCCCGCCCTGCTCGAACCCGACGTAACCTGGCGGAGCGCCGAGTAATCGCGACACGGTGTGACGTTCCATGTACTCTGACATGTCGAAACGGATCATCTCCACGCCGAGCGCGATAGCGAGCTGCTTAGCCACTTCCGTTTTGCCGACACCGGTCGGGCCGGAGAACAGATAGCAGCCGATGGGCTTCTCCGGCTCGCGCAGCCCTGCGCGCGCGAGCTTGATCGAGGCCGCAAGCGCCGCAATCGCCTTGTCCTGTCCGTAGACCACCTGCTTGAGCGTCTGGTCCAGATGGCGCAACACGAGCGCATCGTCCTTCGACACGGTCTTGGGCGGAATGCGCGCCATCGTCGCGATCGTCGTCTCGATCTCCTTGAGACCGATGGTCTTCTTGCGCCGGTTCTCAGGCAGCAGCATTTGCGCAGCGCCCGATTCGTCGATGACGTCGATTGCCTTGTCCGGGAGCTTGCGGTCGTGGATATACCGCGCCGAGAGCTCGACCGCCGCCTTGATGGCTTCCGTGGTGTATTTGAGCTTGTGATAATCCTCGAAATAAGGCTTCAAGCCCTTCAGGATTTCGATCGCATCGGGAACGGTAGGCTCGTTCACATCGATTTTCTGAAAACGCCGCACCAGGGCTCGATCCTTCTCGAAATACTGACGATATTCCTTGTACGTCGTCGACCCAATGCAGCGCAGGGTGCCCGATGCCAGGGCAGGCTTGAGCAGGTTGGAAGCATCCATTGCGCCGCCAGAAGTGGCGCCGGCACCAATGACCGTGTGGATCTCGTCAATGAACATGATCGCGCCCGGATAGGCCTCAAGCTCTTTGATGACCTGCTTCAGACGCTCCTCGAAATCGCCGCGGTAGCGCGTGCCCGCGAGCAGCGTTCCCATGTCGAGGCAGAATACCGTGGAGTTCTTGAGCACATCCGGCACTTCGCCATGCACGATGCGGCGCGCCAGCCCTTCCGCAATTGCGGTTTTGCCGACACCCGCGTCGCCCACGAACAGCGGATTGTTTTTCTGCCGGCGGCACAATACCTGGATGGTGCGATTGATCTCCGCCTCGCGTCCAATCAGCGGATCAATCTTGCCGTCGCGCGCCTTTCGGTTGAGATTGATGCAATAAGCCTCGAGCGCATCGCCCTTTTTCTTGCTGTCATCCCCTGTCTTTGTCTCGGCTTCATCCTCGGATCCGCGCACCGGCCGCGCTTCCGACATACCCGGTCGCTTGGCGATGCCGTGGCTGATATAGTTTACGGCATCGTAACGGGTCATGTCCTGCTCCTGCAGGAAATAGGCGGCATGACTCTCCCGTTCGGCAAAGATTGCCACGAGCACGTTGGCCCCGGTCACCTCCTCCCGTCCCGACGATTGGACGTGGATGACGGCGCGCTGGATCACGCGCTGGAAGCCGGCGGTGGGCTTCGAATCGTCATTCCCGTCGTTGACCAGGTTCTCGAGCTCGCTCTCGAGATACGCGCTGAGGCTGCGCCGCAGCTTGTCGAGATCCACATTGCACGCCCGCATGACCGCGGCGGCGTCCTGATCGTCGATCAGCGCCAGAAGCAGATGCTCTAGTGTCGCATATTCGTGATGACGCTCATTGGCCAATGCCAGTGCACGGTGCAGAGACTGCTCTAGGTTGCGCGAAAAGGTCGGCATGTCAGGTCTCGTGTTAACGTTCGATCCAGTTACAGCGTTCCCGCCACTCCCTCGCTTTTCATTTCTTCTCCATTACGCATTGGAGAGGATGCTGATGCTTGCGAGCAAAGTCCATGACCTGCGTGACCTTCGTCTCGGCCACCTCGTAGGTGAAAATTCCGCATTCGCCTATACCATGTTGGTGCACATGCATCATTATCCGGTGCGCAGTGTCATGATCCTTGTTGAAGAACCGCTCCAGCACATGCACCACAAACTCCATGGGCGTATAGTCATCGTTCAGCAGCAGCACACGGTACAGATTGGGGCGCTTGGTCTGCGGCTTGGTCTTGGTGATGACCGCCGTACCCGGAGACCCCTGTGCTCTCCGCTTGTTATCCCCATCCCCCAGACGTGGCGCCGCCCATTTGCGCCGCTCGCCTGAACTCGTCTCGCTTAATCTGTCTCGCATCCGATCATCGACCATGACGTGGCGGCATTAGGACATGAACCGCGGCTGTCAATAGCCAGACCCCGAGGTGAACAACCTCCGGATCGCTCCCCCCGCAGCGGGTGGAGAATCCACAAGTAGTCTCGGAATCCTGTCGCGCCAGATTCCCCCTTTACGCTTCAACGATGGCCCCAATTGAGGACAATTCGGGGCGGATGATCGCCGTACGGTGGATTCCGGGCGCAGTGTTGCCCCCGTCGACGATGCGCGGTGCCCGTAAACGACAAAGCCCGGCACAAGTGCCGGGCTCTTCATCGGCTATGGCTAACCGTTCAGGCAGTCACTTTGCCGAACTGGTTTTCGAAAGGCTTGTACGCCTCCCGAGCAACATCGGAGTAGAGCTCCCCAAGCTTCGTCGCTTCCGCGACCAGACCTTCGTAACAGTTCCTCACGTAATCGCTCTGCACCGCAATAACCGCGTCGAGCGACTTCGCGCCGAAAAGCCTCTCCGTGGCGGCTGTGCCCTGCTCGAAACTCTTTTTCGAGTAGTCGGCCAGCTCAACCGTGATCGCCTGCACGCCGCGGGAAATCGCTCCCCACGACTTAAGCGACGCCTCCACGCTATCCTTCCCAAGCCTCTGCACTTCATCGATGTTTTTCACCATGACACTTTTGCCTTTCTGCTCCTGCCACCATAGCGGTCCTTACCGCCTGCTTCCGGCATATATTGCACTGCACAATAAAGTCAATGAGTATTTTGCAGTGCAGCAATGCCGCTTTCACGCATTTACGGAATGGCAATGGGCGGTACCTAGGCTGACCGGCAGGACGGGGCATGCACACCAGCCCGCGTCCGCAGCCGCGGCAGAAGGGGACGGATTAAAAAGGCCGGAATCACTCCAGAAAACCGCCTTTTTTGCCACGTCCAATCCGCTTGCCTCGGCACGACAGGGGTGCCGGCGCCGCACCGGGCGCCTTCAGGGACGAGGACGGGGGGAGATCATGGTGCTGATCGTAGCGGAAGCCCGGCAGGGGCTTCGTCGCATGTCATTCGGGCTCGCTGCATTCCTTGCGCTGGGAGCTTTTCCCGCACTGGCGGCACCCTATTCCGATATCGTGGTTGATGCGAATTCGGGCAACGTTTTGCATGCAACCAGTCCCGACGCCATCAGACATCCTGCCTCGCTCACCAAGATCATGACGCTTTACCTGCTGTTCGAACAGCTCGACGCGGGCAAGCTCAATCTCGACAGCGCGCTGAAGATTTCCGAGCACGCAGCGCGCCAAAGCCCGACCAAGCTTGGGCTTAAGCCTGGCGGCACGATCCAGGTGGAAGACGCGATCAAGGGCATCGTCACGCGCTCCGCAAACGATGCGGCCGTTGTCGTTGCGGAAGCAATCTCGGGAGATGAGGGCGAATTCGCCAAGCTCATGACGCGCAAGGCGCATGCGCTGGGCATGACACGCACCGTGTACAAAAATGCTTCCGGTCTGCCGGACGACGAACAGGTCACCACGGCGCGCGATCAATCATTCCTTGGCCGCGCCATCCAGGAGCGGTTCCCCCGCTATTACAAATATTTCTCCACCCGATCCTTCAACTTTCGCGGCCAGCGAATTGGCAACCACAACAATTTGCTGGGTCGTGTCGAGGGCGTTGACGGCATCAAGACCGGTTATATCCGCGCCTCCGGTTTCAATCTGGTAACCTCCGTACATCGGGCAAACCGCTATCTCGTTGCCGTTATCATGGGCGGCAACAGTGCGGGCAGCCGCGACGCACGCATGCGCGAGCTCATCAGCAAGCAGATCACGGTTGCAGCTACCAAACGCACGGCACCGGCATTTGCCGAAGCGATGGAGGGAGTAGAATCAAAGTCGGTCGCTCAGGTCGCTGCGAAGGCTGAGCCCAAACGCACGACCAAAGCGGAAGCCGGTGAAGAGCCGAAATCCGAGAACGCCGGCCAGGCTGAACGCAAGCCCGCACCCCAAATCGCCCTTGCTGCCGCAAGCACGACACCGGCACGGGTGACATCCACAGCAAATGCGGCGGCACAAAACATGCCGGCCGAAAGTACCCATGCAGCGGCGGCGATCGGCTCAACCGATCCGATAAAACCCGTGTTGGTGAAGACGCTGGCCGTCCGCGCGGGACGAGCGCACGCACCGCCGCCCGCATCTCTGGCGCCGGTGCATATGGCATTCCAGGAAGAGGAACCTGCGGCGGAGGGCGTAATATCCGCTGCCACAGAAAGCCAAACCGAAAACACACCGGTCACTGAAAGCGCACCTCTCGCGGTTGTTGAGGGCCCGAAGCCCGCAACCATCATCGCCGCGGTCACCCCTTCCCCGGCCTCTGCTCCTGCACCTGCACCAGCGGCAAAAGAAAGGACGGCTGAGGCGCGCGGCGCCAAGGCGGAAAAGGTCACGCAAAAGCCAACGGAAAAGACGGCTGAAAAGGCGAGCGCCAAGGCAACGGCAAAACCGCAGGTTCGCACCGGCTGGGTGATCCAGGTCGGTGCCTTCCAGGCCGAAGAGGAAGCGAAACAGCGCCTCTCCAAGGTTCAGAGCAAGGCATCCAAGATTCTTGATGGAGCCGATCCGTTTACGGAAAGCGTCGATAAAGCCGGCACAACCTATTACCGGGCTCGCTTTGCCGGTCTCGACAAGGAGAAGGCGGAAGCCGCCTGTAAGTACCTCAAGCGTAACGACGTCGAATGCGTGACAACGAAATACTGACGTCGCCTGAGCAGGAAGTCGCGTCGGAGCAGGAGTCGCCCCCTCATGTATCGAGTACGGGAGATCAGCGATGCCGGCGCAGAAGGACCTCCTTCGCCTCATTGACGCGAGCCGCAAGGTACGTCGACCCCCCCTGGTCGGGATGCAGTTTCTTCATGAGCCCCCGGTGCGCACGCCCAATCTCCTCGGCGCTCGCCCCCGGCTGCAGGCCAAGGATCTGATAAGCCTCCTCGTCCGTCATTTTGCCGGAGGTGCGGAACCTGTGGTCCGCCCTCGTTGTCGAATCCGTTTGCGCGTGCTCACGCCAGCCGGGCTCCCGGCGGTCCAGATACGCCATTAGTAAGGCACGGCTTTCGTCATCAATATCCGGCAGAAATCCGGTAAGCGTCTGCAGGTCGAGGCTTTCAAGCGACGCGCCTTCATGCGCGCCAGCAAGAATGCGGCCCCGCATCGCACCGGTATCGTGATCGAGCTCCATCTCGACAAACGCCGAGCGCACACGCGAGACCTGTCCGG
Source organism: Pseudomonadota bacterium (assembly GCA_046733355.1). Classification (GTDB taxonomy): domain Bacteria; phylum Pseudomonadota; class Alphaproteobacteria; order Rhizobiales; family Xanthobacteraceae; genus VAZQ01. The sequence goes on from JBKPOZ010000095.1 coordinate 64,846, forward strand.
GTTTCTTCTGCGTACGCGCGCCAAAGCCGGGTATGTTCCAGGGAAGCCAGCCGAGAAGCCCGAGTCCGGTGAGCCCGAGAGGGATGGCAACATCTAGCCGGCCACGGACCCCGAGCACACCGGCCAATGCGAGCGCACCAAGCCCACCGCCGGTCTTGAGAACGACTGCGGCCCGATGTGGACTTACTTTGGTGAAGGCATTGAGCGCCCAAAGCGCGAGCGCCAGCACCACCACCCCAAAGAGCAGAGAAG
>JBKPOZ010000096.1:0-5383 GCA_046733355.1 Pseudomonadota bacterium
TCAAGACGGAACGAATAGAACAACTGCCCTTGATCATGATTGAGTCGTCCCATCATCGCCCGCCTCCACAGCGAATCGCCTCAGAACAGCGAATCACCGTTCGCGCGAGCCATCAATGAGTTTTGCAACAAAATCTGCCCAGAAGGAGACCTGAGCAGGTGCAGCAAACTGCGCGGGCCTACTCGATCACCTCGTTGGCGCGGGCGAGCACCGTTGGCGGATCTGGAGGCCGATGGCTTTGGCGCTCTTACGATTGATGATCAACTCGAAACGAGTTGGTTGCCCTTCGGCAGCTTTGGCAAACGCGGGTTCGACGACGCCCACGCTCCTGGTCATCCGGCCTAGATGCGCGGTATGAAAGACGAGTTTGCCGCAGCTCAGGGAGGATTGGACATGCTCGCGCGGTTGGCAATTGCCGTCTGCAGCCTCTTGCTTGCGTTTTGCGCGGCCGCGCGTGCGCAAAATTATCCTACCAAGCCGCTGACCATGATTATTCCGTTCGCGGCGGGCGGCCCAACGGACGTGCTCGGCCGGGTCATGGCGCAGCGCATGAGCGAAGTCCTCGGTGAGCAAATAATCGTAGAGAATGTAGCCGGCGCCGGCGGCATGACAGGAGCGAAGCGGGTCGCTGATGCAGCGCCTGACGGCTACACATTCGTGCTAGGGACCGTCGGCACCCATGCGCAGGGCCAAAGCCTCTACAAGAAGCCACTTTACAACGCAGAAAGCGATTTCACCCCAGTCGCACTCATTGCCGAAGTCCCAATCGTGCTCATCACGCGCAAGGACCTGCCGGTTAGCAATCTCCAGGAGTTTATCACCTACGCCAGGGCCAATCAGGCGAAGATGCAATACGGCTCGGCAGGAGCAGGGTCTGCGACGCACCTCGGCTGCGTACTGCTTAATTATCTCATCGGCGTCGATATTACTCATGTGCCCTATCGTGGCACCGGTCCTGCTATGCAGGATCTCCAGGGCGGTCGGATTGACTACCTCTGCGAGATTGTCAGCACCGCCAAACCTCAGATCGATGGCGGCTCCGTCAAAGGGATCGCGATAATGACAAAGGAGCGCTCAAAGGCGCTACCGAACATTCCGACCGGACTCGAGGAGGGCGTCCCCAAACTGGAAGCTTACACCTGGAACGCCTTTTTCCTGGCGAAGCGAGCATCGGCGGATGTCGTGAAAAAGCTCAACGGGGCAAGCGTCGAGGCCATGCAAACCGTAAAGGTGAAAGATCGGCTCGAGGGTCTGGGCGCACTGATCGTACCCGCGGAACGAGCAACACCAGAATATTTACGCGAGTTCGTAAGGAGCGAGATTGAGAAGTGGAAAGGCCTGATAAAGGCGACTGGCGCCAGCTTGGAATGAACCACCTACAAACCTGACTGAATTTGCAAGGCTGCCCGTATGCTCGGGAGTGGAGTTTGCATTGCATCAATTTAGTTCAGAAACCCGGGATTGGCCATGATCACCAACCGACGAATATTGGGAACAGCCTTGCGCAAAAGTTCGAGCCGCTTGCTCGCAAGTTCGGGCTAAGTGCCAGTGCGGCAAACCGAGCCACAGCCGCTGTGGCCGCTTGAAGCAGTTGCACAGCATGCGCAGGAATAAGATGCCGATTGCGAACATTCAGCGACCATGTTCTGATTCGCTGCCAGAGGCGAGCTAAATGGATGGAGTTTTCAGAACGGACACCGGGGCCATGTTTGCGTACATTCAAAGTGAAACGAGCATCCAGGTTCCAGTCGCCGACGAAATCGCCACCAACGCATAAAACAAATACGTTAGCTTGCGATGGAGCCGCGGCTCGTTTTTCCCGGTAAATCGCGCGACGATCGCGATCCCTACAATCAAAAGCGCCGCGTCTACCGCCAAGTGAAGCCTGAAGAGAAACGAGTCGCGGTGCGAAACAGGATCCAGGTGTACGAGACGCTCGATCAAGAATACGGTAACGAGGCCGGCGAAGGCAGCGCACCCCACCGCCCATCGGTGCCATGAAAGCAATCTATGATCATACATCCCATCTTTCTTCGTTCTGCCAAGCTCCTTTCCCAAGTAGCGAACGAAGAAGAGCAGAACGATCAAAACAAGTGTCGCGAGGCCGGTTATCACCTTTAGGGCAAGCAGATTCGACAAGGTTGCCTGCAACATCATTTCATCCCGTCTTCGCTTACGCGCCGGCGACAAGCATGATGAACTCGCGCCGGCTCATTCGATCACCTCGTCGGCGATGGCGAGCACGCCCGGCGCAATGTCGAGGCCAAGGGCCCTGGCGGTCTTGAGATTGATGACCAGCTCGAATTTCGCCGCCTGCTGGACCGGCAAGTCACCCGGCGCGGTACCCTTGAGAATTCGGCCTAGATAGATGCCACACTGGCGAAACGCTTCCACTTCGCTCGCACCGTAGCTCATAAGACCGCCTGCGACCGGAAACTCTCGACGATCATACAACGCTGGAATTCCATATTGGGCTACGAGCGTGACGATTTGTGCGCGCCGCGCGATAAAAAACGGATCAACGTTGACCAACAGCGCGCCCACTCGAAATTGGACCATAGCAGCGAAAGCAGCCTCGACATCGCGTTCCGTGCTGGCCGGAACCACTCGCAGCTCCCGCCAGAGCGAGGCTGCTGCCGCCGTCTGCACGTCTTTTGTGTCGGGCTCGGCATTGGGATTCGTTGGGTTGACCAGGAAGGCCAGGACCTCGGCCTTGGGCACGCTATCCCGGAGCAGTGCTAGCTTTTTGGGTCCCAAGAGATTCTGGAAATTGCTGAAGCCGGTTACGTTGCCTTCGGGCCGGTTGAGGCTCGCCACAAGTCCTTCTTTGACCGGGTCCTCGCCAATTGAGAAGATAATGGGAATGCGCGTGGTCTGGGCTTTTGTGGCCAGCACGGCTGGGGGGCCGTGCGCAAAAATCACGGCAACTCGATGGCTAACCAAGTCCGCCGCCAGCGCGGGCAGTCGATCGAATTGACCGTCGGCCCAGCGATATTCGATCGCCACGTTATGCCCCTCAACATAGCCGGTTTCGCTTAAGCCTCGGCGCAATCCGACGACCTGCGGTGCGAACCCGTCGGATGAGCCAACGCTGAAAAAACCGACTAACGGCACAGGTCCCTGCTGCGCGTGCGCGGCGAGCGGCCACGCGGCCGCGCTACTTAGCAGTTTGATGAATTCGCGCCGCCTGAGATTACTGCACCGTATTTGCCGCCACCTTTCGAGGGACCGCATTGCATCTTCCGCGATTATGCCAATCCGGGACTCAAGCGCCGCTCGCTTGTTCCGTGCTACGGCGCAAGTGATGCCGAATATGCTACCAGCGCGATCATGTCCGCAATGGTGAGCTTTTCGACTGCTGGCTTCATGGTGTCGCTGTTCGCACCTTTACGCGCGCCCGATTTGAAATCGTAAAGCTGGCGGAACAGGTAGGTAGGCGACCGACCGGCAATTCTCGGCACGACATCCTTGCCGCGAAGATCGGCGCCATGACAAGCCGTGCATTGAACTGAGGGATCGCCGCTCATCGCAAGCTGCCGTCCTTTCTGAATGCTACCCGGCGGCACGTGCGCGATGAAACGAACGCGCGTGTCTCGGCTGACAAAGTTTTCCACGTTTTCGGGGATCTCGATGATGCGCTCGCCGATCGGTTCCTTGTCGTTGCCTTCAAGTGGAGCCAAAAACAGGTCTCTCACCTGAGTTTTAGGCACCGTGTCGGTTTCGGCGACAACGATGTTAGCCCTCGGTTTAATGGAGGAAAAATAGGCTGATGCCTCTTTAAGCTCATCCTCGGTGATCGCTTTGGCAAGTTTGATCATTAGGTCATTGGCAACGCGAGGCGCTGAACCGTTGCGCAGTCCGTTTTTGAACTCCATGGTCTGCTGCACGATGTAGGTTGCGGGAAGACCAAACAGGCTCGAATTTTCCGGGCCGCCGGGCCCGTCGGCGCGATGGCAGACGCCGCAGGCCATTACCTCAGGTTTTCTGCCGATTGCTACGATCGAGGGCATGGGCGGATGATCCTCGGGATGCCAGTCGGGCGCAGCGAAGAGATCGCGCACTTGGGTGAGCGTGTAACCTGCGGTACTGCCGGGAACGCGTCTGATAGAGCCATCATCGGGCGCCCGTTGAAAACTCGGCGGGTTAACCGGATAAGCCCATGCCGGCGGGCCATTCTGGCTCTGTGCGACGGCGACGCCACCCGTGATGAGAAAGAACGAAAGCAGCAGACGTGCAGCGAAGAATTCCACGGAGTTCGCTCCTCTGAATTAAACTGGCCAGAGCGCTGAGCGGGTGTGTCGCGCGTTTCATGGTGTCCTCAAGCGTGAACTATACCGTACCATACCTAGAATGACAGATTGTGCATCACAGCAAATTCGGCGGCTCGACTTCCGCTCCGGGTCAAACTGAGACTATTCCGGTCCGAGGCTTTACGTCTGCTTTCTCCAACTGCAGACATCGGTTCTCATGCCGCTGACGACCGAGAAGTGCCAACAGGGGACATTACCGCACTGCCGCATCGATCATTTTGGCTTGGCCTGTTGCTTCACCATGACTGGCAGCACGAAGGAAAAGGTCGAGCCCTGACCCACAACTGATTCGACCCAAATGCGCCCGCCGTGCATCTCGATGATGCGTTTGGAGATCGCCAGGCCTAGCCCAGTGCCCCCCTTCTTGCGGGTAATCGAATTGTCGGCTTGCTGAAACTCCTGAAATAGCTTGCCCTGATCGGCAGAGGAGATGCCCGGGCCCGTATCGCGCACGGCAACCTCGAATGACCCATTGGCTGCGGAGGCCTTGATGGTAACTTCGCCCTGGTCTGTGAACTTGATGGCGTTCCCTGTCAAGTTGAGCAGCACCTGGGTGAGCCGACGTTCGTCGCCATGGCCAGCTGGGAGGTTGGGCGCTACATCTATCGTAAATGCAAGATTCTTTTCTTTCGCCAGCTGTTCCACTGCCGTGTAGGCAGTCTCCACGACGTTCTTGAGAGAGTAATCGGCAAGCGCGAGGACAAGCTGCCCCGCCTCTATCTTCGACAGGTCAAGTAAGTCGTTGATGAGACCTAAAAGATGCCTGCCATTGCGTTGTACGCGATCCAGCACGGTGCGCGCTTTCTCCGGCATATCTCCGTAGACGCTATCGAGAATCAGCTCCGTGTAGCCAAGAATAGCGTTAAGCGGCGTGCGTAGCTCGTGGCTCATATTGGCGAGAAACTGCGACTTGTGCTGGCTTGCTTCGGCGAGTTGTCGGCTTTTTTCTTGAATTTCGTCGAACAGCCCCACGTTTTTGACGGCGATCACCGCTTGGTCCGCAAAAGTGGTCAGCAATTGCATCTGCCGGTCTGAAAACGGCTCGGCTTCTGCCTTGCCAACCGATATGGCGC
>JBKPOZ010000097.1:0-10340 GCA_046733355.1 Pseudomonadota bacterium
AGCGAGGGCGACGCTGCAAGCCTTACGAGGCGGTCGTTTGGGCCAAGACAACCGACGTGCGTCGGCCGATGCTGTGTCCGGTCCTCGCCAGCCTGCCTCCCGGACTGGCACTTGTTATGCCTCGGGCGCGGCCCTGAGTGAGGCAGAGAAGGATCACCTGATTAATATTTGGCTTTCCTCTTTGGGATTACGTTCCGCCGGACCACGCATCGCCATTCGAGTATAAGGCATCTGATTGGGGGTGGATCGGGGAGCGGCTGGTCGCGGCTTTACTACTCTGCGCGGGCTCTCTAAGTACGTGCTAAGCGGCGCGCCGGGAATGTCGCCTCAGAAAAGCGGGATCACTCATCAGCTTTGAGGCTTTGCGAGGTACGTCATCAGCCCTCAACTGATATTTGAAGTTGCCGTCCCGCGCGTACACTTGCCGCTCCGCAAAGGCAATGATTATCCCGTTGATTGCCGCCACGGTATCATCTGGAACATCTAGCTCCGCGTCCTCTAACTCGAACGGGCCAATCACGGTCAGGTTAAGGGAAAGAGGAAATATTACTTCGGTCTTCTTGAGCCCAAATCCTATGGGGCCGCGCAGTCCCGGTTGCGACCAGATAAGACATACCTGATGGTCGGATGTCACGAACCCTCCCGAAGTCTTTGAGGCACTCAGCAGCAACCATTTTCTTCCGAACATGAGCGGGAGTAGCTTATCAAAAGTAGAAAATTCAAGCTTGATATCTCGTTCCGTCGCGACTTCAATCGTGTACTCTCCCCTCTCGAAGAAGTCCTTCATCCTGTCGTAGCTCGCATCAATCCCCTGGGTGATGTAGCCTGCCGCTCGTGCTTGGCGTATCTGTGCCTCCCAACGCTCTCGTGTGGATAAACCGAGAGACATAATCGTCTTTGCCACTCTCTCCTGAAACTCACGAAACATCTCTCGTTGTCGCGGGTTCGGAGAGCAAACAATGCAATAAGGTTGAGCAACTTTGCTCGGTCGTCCACATTGCTCAGCGATCTTGCAGCAATTATCCGTTGAATCGCCGGGGCAGCCTCGCTTTCAAAGCTGGCGAGTGCCGTCTCAAATGCATCTGCTTGGACCCCCTCAATATCAATCAGATTGAAACCACGCTGTAGCGCCACATTGTGTGTACCAGAGGGAAAAGTTTTTCGCTCAACAGCGTCATAAACCGTAAGCTGCCAGCTCCGATGCTTCTTCACGGAGAAACTCCTCAGGTGGCATTGCGAAATCCAGTGGTTTCGCACAACAGCCATCTTAGGACTTCCTTGCCGCTTGGACGCTCCTCCCCCCAGACTGGAACGCTACGGCTTGCCTCCCTTCACCACGCGAAACCGCATCATCGCATTCGGCAGGTCTGGTGCCCGGCTCGGCGGCAAGTCCGTGTAGCGAGCTCCGCAGGTCCCCGCGCGCTTCATCGCGCCACGGGCAATCCGCCGACAGCCGCACCAGTAAGTCGTCCAGGAGGATCGATTATCTTCCAGCACGCCTGCAAAGTAAAATTTGAGGGCATGGTCTCGAAACGCCGCGCCCTGCCGTACCGCAGCGGTCGCTGAGAAGCTGGATCAAGGTGAAGAACCCGGCGAGCGCCGCAGCACTTCGTATAATCGAGGAAGGGACTTGGCAGCTGGCGCACTGGCGCATCGCGCTCTCAGCCCTACATAAGCGTCCCATGTGCGGCAGAGTTATCCAGAGTAGCGGCCCACTGCGCTACGCCATCGTTGATGGCCTGAAAAGAGCTACTGGTCATCCGGCGTAATCACAAGACCGGGGAAGTCTCCCTTGATCCGCTCCGGTGGGGGCTCATTCCCTACTGGTGCAAGGACCCGGCAGGTGGGCGCAAGCCGATCAACGCCAAGTGCGAGACCGTGAGCACTCTGCCGACGTTCCGGGATGCGTACCGCTTGCGCCGGTGCATTCTGCCGGTGGACGGCTTCTACGAATGGAAGGCAATCAACGGGCAACGGGCAAAGCAGCCCTATGCCATAGCCATGAAGGACGGCTCGCCTTTCGGCATCGCGGGCCTTTGGGAAAACTGGAAGGACCCTGCGTCAGGTGAGTGGATCAGGACCTTCGCCGTTATCACAACGGACGCGAACGAGTTAGTGGCCCAAATCCACGAGCGGATGCCAGCAATACTGGCTCCTGAGGACTATTCGCGGTGGTTGAGCGATGAACCTGATCCGCGCGACCTGATGCGACCATTCCCGGCTGATCTGATGCGGATGTGGCCTATCTCGACGCGGGTCAACAAGCCGGAGAATGATGATCCCTCAATCACCGAGCCCATCGACTTGCCGAGTGATGCCGCGTAGGTCTGCAGGGGTGTGCTGCTGCAGGCGCTGGCGGCGCTGACCAAAGCTGTGTCAGTGCAACGTATGCCGTGCGGCTATCATATGGCTGTGTAGACGCCTGAGAGCCGAAGCGGCCTCCTGCATCTCCGGGTCTCCGGCAAATTGCTGGTCGTGCGCCAACGTGAGCCACGCTCTGCGCAGGCGCTCAAGCCCGCTGCGGTGGTCTGCATCACTAGCAATGTGTATTGCGCGCTCGCACTCTGCGGCGTGCGCCAAGAAATCTGATTGTCCCATGTAGCCCCCTGCGCTGGTACGCAGCCCAACGCGGCCCCGAGACAAAGTTCCACTGAGAAGGGGGCGACAGAATGGCGTTCCGCAGGCGCTACCGGGACTGCCGTCTTCGTCCGAGCAGAACCAGCCGCTTACCGCGCGCGGGGTGCGGTGACTGGTCTCACCCGAGCGATCTCATCGCCTGGGGCGAGTGCAAGCGACCAGATGCCGGCCGCCATTCCGCAGTCACCACAGAAGAAAGCCATGAGGCCGGGTTGAGCGCCCATACGTGCAATGGTTGGCACCTGCTGTGCCGTCGAGCCGCTGCATGGCTCGCCGTGTGCGACAATCACACCTAAAATCAGAGCGAACGTCGCTACTGTCACTATCCAGCTGAACATCCGTGCCTGCATTCTGCCGGTGAGACCACGCACGCTTGGAGCCCCTGCGCTCATGCCGGACGATCACTAGCTCGTCGGCCCTGCTTCGTCTCAGCGTGGCGGCAAGACGAGCAGTAGTAGGCCAGGAGCGGCGGCCATTCTGGAGCGAGGGGCGGGATTGTGTGGACGAGCTTCATGGGCTCTTCGCAGCGCGGGCAGTCGAATATAGGGAATGCCCCAAGTGGGTGTCACTACGGCGGCACAGATTTCCGCAATTATCCAACCGCGCCCTGGAGCTCACGGGCTCGCCGAAGCAGCATGATCTTTGATCCGGCAGCTGGCGGCCAATGAAACCGTCTTGGCGACGCTCGAAGTTCCGCAAGCAGGAACTGTTTGACCGTAAATGGACTTCTGAGTATCGACCCGATGGGGCACCCGAGGAGAACGGCGAGGCGTGGCGTGACAAGTAAAACCTCCGACTACCTCAAGCATGCAAAAGACTGCCGTACGCTGGCGAAGCAAGCCAAGGTTGAAGAGCACAGAGAAATGCTGGTCAACATGGCCGCATCGTGGGAGATGCTGGCGCAGACCCACTCGCGCCGCTCGGAAGCTACGAAGGGCGCACGCGGCGAGAATGACGCCAACGCCTCCTGATCAGTGTAGCTCGAACGCGTTGATCAGCGCGTGAGTTTCAGCTCTGCCGGTGCCTTGATAGTCCGCTTCGAGGTCATTCCGCAGCTCTCGCACACGTAAGTGATGTCAACTAGCCCAGGCGCTGAGGGGATCAGTTTGGGCTCCCCTGGTTTCATGGGCTGCTGACAGCCCGGACAAAGGACGATGGGCAGTTGAGGCGACACGGCGTACCTTAATCCCTAACGCAGGCCTACGTAGGACTGGCCGGGGCAAATGCAATGACGTGTGGCAGCAAAACGGGCCAGCTGCACAGGAACAGAATAATCTCACGACGCGCTCGGCTTCTCCGGCGCGATGCCGTATTTCTCTCGCAGCGCTGAGGCCTCCTCGGTGCCGCCAAGGCTCGGTGGCTAAGGCTGACACATTCGCACGTTAGCGTAGCTGCTTCCCCACGAAATACGCACAGAGGGCTATCGCAATCAGCCAAAGAATAACCATGGCGAGCGTGCCAGATGCACTGACGGGCTGATTGCGTGCAGCTTCTGCTGCGGCTCGATGTTCTTCGAGGACGGCAGGCGGAATAACTGTGATCACTAGCCAAATTCCAGCGGGCACCATGATGAGATCGTCCAGGTAGCCGAGAATGGGAATAAAATCGGGAATGAGATCAAGTGGGGATAGCGCGTAGGCCGTCACCGCCAACGCCAGCGCCTTGGCGTACCAAGGCACGCGATGGTCGTGGCTCGCCAAGTATACAGCATGAGCATCCCGCTTGATTGTTCGCGCCCACTGCTTCCAGCCGTGAAGCAAAATCACTGGGCAATGGTCCCTTGCCCCTGTGTCGAGAGAGGAACAGGTTGCCGCAGCTCGGCAAGAGAGCGATTGATCACTAGCGCTGCACCTTGGAGCGCCAGCCCAGCCATGATCCCCGCGACGATGATGTCAGGCCATCCAGTACCGGTGCCGAACACGCCAGCCGCCGCTAACAGTACGGCCAAGTTGCCGAGCACATCGTTGCGCGTGCAAATCCACGCGGAGTGCATATTCGCATCGCCACGGCGATAGGCCCACAGCAGCCCAAAGGAGGCTGCATTCGCGATCAGCGCCGCTATGCCTACTGCGCCCATCGTGAGGGCATTCGGTAGTGTTCCATGCAGTGCATGCCACACCGACGTGCCAATCACCCAAAGCCCGAACAGGCCCATGCTTGCGCCCTTCGCGAATGCGGCTGTAGCGCGATAGCGCAGCGGCAGGCCAACCACGAACAAGCTGATCCCGTAGTTCGCCGCGTCACCAAGAAAATCGAGCGCATCGGCTTGCAGCGACGCCGACCCCGCTGCCAGTCCCGCACCGATCTCAACGAGGAACATCGCCGCATTAATCGCGAGCACGACCCAAAGGATGCGGCGATAGGCAGGATGGCCTTGATGAGGGTCAGCTGCGTGAGCGCTGTGGCAGCAATCGGAGGACATTGGAGAAACGTAGTCACGATCCCGCTCACTGTCACCTGTGACGCCCTGCTGTGACCCATCCGAGACGGCTCAAGAAAAAGTCGTAGCGCTGGTCATAGCAGAGGCATCGCTGGTGCTCGTGCGGGCTCTGATGTCGCTCGTTAGAGCGCGCCCTTCACTCACTTATCTCCTGCAGTTTGGCCCAGGCCAGCCACTTGGCCCAGTTCTCTTTCAGCTCCGCTTGCGCTTCTTCGAACGAGCCTGTCACCCCTGCTAGGCGCATCACATCAGGCGCCGTCTGCTGCACGCCGTTGATCGCCCAGAGCCATTGCGACGTGCGTGCGAACAGTCGCTTGTAAACTCGACCGACGCACAAATTGCCACTCATATCCAACTGATCGTTTTCTGGATTTGCGCTGTTAGGATTGGGTTGCAGTTGGAGAGACATCTATGGACCGATGCCACTGAGGATTGGACGGAACTGCCGACCCTAGCTTTCTCGTGCCTGTCACAGCAACTCTCCTCACGTCCTCAGGGGCGCGCGCCATAATCGCGACCGAGCCGCGACAGCTCAGGAACAACTCATGTCAGGTCAGGGGCGGAAGATATCGTCACCGGATTTTGTACGGGCCATTAAAAGCAAGATGATACCAACGTCAGGCACGCGAAGATGACAGTGGCGAACGTCTCTCCCATCTCCCCGGCGATGCCACAAAGCATTACGGAGAGCACAGCGAGCATCGCAAGCTGCCGTTGCTTCCAGCTCACTGCGATTTCCTCAGCACTACCGCAAGCACTCCGATAGCACCCGTGAGACCTGCGAACACGCTGGTCGCTACGGCGTGATCGACGGCAATGGCCACACCGCAGAGGACAGCGGAGGTCAGACCGAGCACGACAACCTCAAGCATTTTCGTGTCCATCGACCAGTCTCGAGGGGAGCCGCCGAGACACGGATGGTCTCGCAACAGCGCGTGGGGCGTCAAGGAGCAGCGAGGTGCGTCAGGGCGCGCCTTGATCGCTGCTGCGCCCATAGTAGCCTCATGCCGTCCTCGAATGCGGGGGAGTGCTTATGCGGCGTAGGGATGTCATCGGGCTGCTTGGTGGCGCGGCGGCGGCGTTGCCGGTTCGGGCAACGGCGCAGCAGATAGCCATGCCGGTGATTGGCTTCCTCGCCAGCAGGGCAGCGGGGGAAGATCCAGACCTTTTGACCGCATTCCGCGAGGGATTGAAGGCAGAAGGCTATGTAGAGCAGCAGAACGTCGCGATCGAATACCGCTTCGCCGACAATCGATACGAGCGGCTACCGAGCTTGGCAGCTGAGCTGGTGCGACTTGAAGTGGCGGTAATTGCCGCGAATGGCCCCGCCGCACAGGCGGCGAAGGCCGCAACCACCATGATCCCGATCGTTTTTACTGCAGGTTTTGACCCCGTAGAGATTGGACTGGTCAGCAGTATGAACCGACCGGGCGCGAATATCACGGGCGTGAGTGTCCTAGACGTGGAACTAGGGCCGAAGCGGCTGGAGCTGCTGCACGAGTTAGTCCCGAGCGCCACGAGTGTTGCCGCGCTTATCAATCCGACTGATCGGGCGCGTGCCGAGACCATCTCGAAAAATCTAGACGCGGCAGCACAAAGCCTCGGACTGCGCCTCCACATCCTGCCCGCCAGCACCGACAGCGACTTGGAAAACGCTTTTGCAAAATTAGTCCAACTGCAGGCATGGTGATCGGCGGTGACCCATTTTTCAACAGTCGCAGCGATCAACTCGGTGCGTTGACGCTCCGCCATGGGGTGCCTGCGATCTTTCAGTTTCGCGCCTTCGCCGCGGCAGGCGGCCTAATGAGCTACGGTGCAGACCTTGCCCATACATATCATCAGGCAGGCACATATGTCGGACGCATCCTCAAGGGCGAGAAGGCGGGCGACCTACCGGTGCAGAGAGCTACCAAAGTCGAACTGATCGTTAACCTCAAGACGTCCAAAACGTTCGGCCTCACGGTGCCGCTGCCGCTGCTCGGTCGCGCCGACGAGATCATCGAATGAACAGGCGCAAGCTCATCGCGCTCCTCGCGAGCACGGCAGCGGTGTCGTGGGCGCGAGTGGTGCGGGCGCAGCAAGCTCAAAAGGTATTTCGGATAGGGTTCCTAGGAAACTCCACAGCCGCCCTTGAAGCCAACCTTGTCGAGCCATTTCGACAAGGTTTACGTGAGCTGGGTTACGTCGAAGACCAAAATGTCATCATCGAGTATCGGTGGGCAGAAGGAAAGTATGATCGCTTTCCCGCACTGATCGCAGAGCTAGTGGGGCTAAACGTTGATGTAATTGTCACGGCTGGGACGCCAAGCGCTCTCGCCGTCAAGCAGAGCGCCCCTTCAACGCCACTCGTTATGATCGCAGTGGGTGACCCGGTCGGCAGCGGTCTGATCGAGAGCCTCGCACGACCGGGGGGAAACGCAACCGGTTTAACCTCAATCGCACCCGAACTGGAGGGGAAAAGGCTGGAGCTGCTTAGAGAGGTGTTGCCCAGCGTCTCCACTGTTGCCGTTCTATGGAACCCCGCGAACGCCTACATGGCCACGAGCGAGAAGGAGGTACACGTCGCTGCCCAAGCATTGCGCATCAAAGTGCTATCGCTTCCAGTCCGGACCCTAGAAGAACTTGATGCTGCGTTCGGGTTGATCAATCGAGAGCACCCGGACGCGCTGAACGTAACCGCTGACCGTCTGTTCCTGCACAACCGTGCGCGAATTGTTGAATTTGCGCTGAGCCATAGTTTACCGGGCGTGCATGCCTACCGGGAGCTAGTCGTATCAGGCGGTCTGATGTCCTATGGGCCAAACTATGCTGACATGCACAAGCGAGCTGCGATGTATCTCGATAGAATTTTCAAGGGCACCAAACCCGCTGACTTGCCGGTGCAAGCGCCGACCACATTTGAGATGGTCGTAAACATCAAAACCGCCAAGACGCTCGGTCTTACCTTGCCTCCCACGCTGCTCGCCCGAGCTGATGAGGTGATAGAGTAGACCACACGATACATCAACGAAAGAAGGAGACCACGCGATGATCACAGAGATCGTGTCCTGGCGTCTGTCAGATCAGATGAGCCGAGAAGACGCTCTGTCGTGATTGACAATGCAGCGAAACAGGTGATTGACGAGGCTGCTTGAGCGCGACGGAGAGCAGGGGAGCCGCCGGAAGAACGTCGAGCGCACGCTCGGGCGCGCCGACTAAGTGATCGTGGAATGGAGGTTGAGATGCTGTGGCGCATTGCATTAGTCGCGACGCTTGCGATGTGGGTTGGTCATCCGGCGGTCTCTCAGGATCAGCCGCCATCCTCAGCAGAGGCAAAGCGCATCGAGGCGCTCGTCAATAAGGCGGCGGCTATCGTCGATGCCAAAGGCAAGGCGGCTCTATCCGAGTTTCGACAGAAGGCCAGCGAGTGGTTCTCGGGCGAGCTGTACGTGTTTGCATACTCACCTGATGGCACCGTCCTGCTCAATCCAGCATTTCCTGCGCGTGAGGGGCGCGCGTATCGGAGAGAAGGACAAGAGGGGGAAGGCCTTCCACGACGAGATTATGAAGACAGCGCGAGAACACGGAGGTGGATGGGTGGACTACTGGTTGCCCAAGCCCGGGCAGACTGAGCCATCCCACAAGTGGAGCTACGTGAAGGCGGTGAAAGCCGAAGGCGTTGCGCTCGTCGGAGCGGGCTTCTTTCCCGATTGAGTTGCTGCGAGGTCGAGGCGCACGTCGTGGTCGCGCAGCCGCCACACGATCGGTCCGTGACACGGGGCCACATTCGCTCACATGGCTGCCGGGAGCTATTGATTTGTTGTGAGGCGACCAACTGCAATCACGGCGGCATCATGAACGCGGATCATTTGCACGACGAGCTGCTGATCCGATCGCTAGCCCTCGCATGATCTGTTCCCGGTGTGCGCATCGACGTGCGGCCGGACTGGCCGCCGATGACCGCGTCCTGAGCCATTGTCCTTTCCACTCGCCGCAGTTTCCTGTTTGATTGCCGTTGACGATCCCAAATTCTGGGGAGGGCCATGCGACGACGCGATTTCATTACAGGAATTGTTGGATCGGCGGTTGCGTGGCCGCTGGCGGCGCAAGCTCAGCGAGGCGCGACCAAGCGCATCGGCGTGCTTATGGCCTCTGCCCCGGATGACTCAGAATCACAGGCGCGCATGGCGGCGCTCCTGGAGGGCTTGCAGCAATTGGGATGGACCGATGGCCGCAACGTACAGATCGACACACGCTGGGCCACGACCAACGCTGACAAACTTCGGGAACACGCGGCGGATTTGGCCGCGCTCGCGCCGGATGTCCTCGTGGCCGCTACGGGCAGCGCAACCGTGGCGCCGTTGCTGCAGGCCACCCGGATCGTGCCAATCGTGTTCGTGCAGGTCATCGATCCGGTGGGTGCCGGGTTCGTCGAGAGCATGGCGCGGCCTGGCGGCAACGCGACTGGATTTACGATCTATGAATATGGTGTGAGCGGAAAATGGCTGGAGTTGCTCAAAGAGATCGCGCCCCGGCTGACGCGGGCGGCTGTGCTTCGGGATCCGTCGATCGCCTCTGGCATTGGGCAATTCGCCGCCGCTCAGGCCGTGGCGCCATCGTTGGGGTTGGAGCTGAGCCCGGTTGATGCGCGCGATGCCGGGGAAATCGAGCGCGCCGTGACGGCATTCGCGCGCTCTTCGAACGGTGGTCTGATCGTAACCGCGAGCCCGGTGGCCACGCGTCATCGCGAGCTAATCATCACTCTGGCGGTCCGGCATCGACTACCGGCCACCTACCCATACCGCTACTACGTCGCCGAAGGCGGGTTGATCTCATATGGCCCTAATTCCCTAGAACAGTACCGGCGCGCGGCTTCATATATCGACCGCATTCTCAAGGGCGAAAAGCCTGCCGATCTGCCGGTGCAAGCACCGACCAAATATGATCTGGCCATCAATCTCAAGACTGCCAAGGCGCTAGGTCTTGAGTTGCCACCGTCATTGCTGGCGCGCGCCGACGAGGTGATCAACTAGCCGAGTATCACAACGCGTTACGTCGTAAAGTGCCAACGCGCAGCGACAATGTCGGATGACCGGGGAGAAGCGGACCTTGATGCAAACTGGCCGATTCAGCCGCTGATGACCGATTTTGTTGCAAAACTCGGCCGTGCGGTGCGCGCCAGCTCGCGTGGGTATCGACGCGCTTATTGAGTATTTCCTCCCGTTTGGAGGGTGACTTTTAAGCCACGCCACCACTTAGCGAGGGCAGCTGGAACTCTAAAGCC
>JBKPOZ010000098.1:0-78337 GCA_046733355.1 Pseudomonadota bacterium
TATCCTCTTCAGTAAGTCCGGTGGGGAGTTCGCCTTTGGGTGCGTCACGGGCGCAATCGATGGGATTGTCGACGGCGACTCGGTGGAGTTCACTTGGTCTGGGAACGACGAAATGGATGAAGCCAACGGTAATGGCTGGGTTGAACTCCGAGACGATGGAACTCTCGAAGGACAGATTTGCTTCCAAGGAGGTGATGAAGTCGACTTCATCGCCCGTCGTTGGGATATTTCAACAGCCTGCTAGCGCAAACCGAGCGAATGTAGGGGCGGGTTTTAAACCCGCCCTCGATGGGCAGGCGCAGTCCATGATTTGATGCGCGACATCGGCGTGAGAGAATTGACGCGCAAGGTTTCGCGCATGTCGGTCGAGGAATGTTTGCTGCACCAGGGCGGGTTTGAAACCCGCCCCTACAAGTTCATAGATCGGAGGGGGAGGCCAGCTTGCCCGCAAAACGCGTTTCGCCTACATGTGAGGGATCAGGGGAAGCCGCAGTAGCTCAGCGGTAGAGCATCCGCTTCGTAAGCGGGTGGCCGGGGGTTCAAATCCCTCCTGCGGCACCACTCATTAATTTCAGAAAAGAGCGCACGATCACCACAGCGGCGGAAGCTCGCCATAGTGGCCAACTGATTCTTCCGGCGCGGGCACCACGGGGGGCGTACCGGCGTGCATGTAGCCCATGAGCAGGCGGGCGCTGAGAATGACGGCGCACAACGCCAGCACCAGCGCGACGTTGAGCGGACGATAGGGAGATGGAGGAGTCATCGGCGTCTCCTTCTTTGTTGGCCCCAGGCGTGCCAGGCGCACGCAGGAGACGAATCATCTCGGGCCACGAGGGGCGGAGATAAGCTATTCTGATTCCTTCGCAACTCACGTTATTGTGCGCTGCAATATGGCACCTCCGTCCAGCGCTTTCTGCATAGCTCGACTTAATGCTGAGCCGCTGACGCAGATGTGAACCAACCCGCGCATGCGCAGTTCTCCCGCCCATGCAGGCGGACGAAAAACAACACCAGGCTTGGGTCACGGCGATGCGCTGCGGCGACTTCGAGGCCGCCTGGCAAATCAGCGATGCCCATCTGCAATGTCGGCTCACAAAGAATGAGCCAAGCTGGAACCGGGCGCGACACCTGCAGCCCATATGGAACGGAGAGCCGCTTGCCGGAAAACGCGTTCTGGTGCGCTGCTATCATGGCCTCGGCGATACAATTCAGTTCATCCGCTTTCTGCGGCCGTTGCGGCAGATCGCGCGCTCGGTCGTGCTTTGGGCGCAGCCGGAACTGCTCGCGCTAGCGCGCACCGCAGCCGGCGTTGACGAAGTACTCACGCTGCATAACGGCAGAGCCGAGATCGATTACGATGCGGACGTGGAGATCATGGAATTGGCGCACGCGCTGCGCATCACGGCCGTTCCACAGGATGTGCCTTTCCTGTTTGTGCCGCGCCGCGCAGCTGCGTTCGTGCGTGATCGTTCGCTCCGTGTCGGTCTCGTGTGGGCGGCTGGCGAGTGGGACGAGAGGCGCTCGCTTGCGCCCGATGATGTGAGATCCCTCGCGCGAGTTCCCGGCATTCACTTTTTTTCTTTGCAGCGCGGGCCACGATCAGCCGAGAGCGCGTCCATTCCTGCAGTCGATTGGGGAAGCGATGACGTCTTCGAAACTGCAGCACGCATGCTGTCACTCGATCTGATTATTTCTGTCGACACCATGGCAGCACATCTTGCGGGTGCCTTGGGCCTGCCGGTGTGGACGCTGTTGCAGCGCGACTGCGATTGGCGCTGGCCGCGCGAGGGCAGAGCAACTGTCTGGTATCCGACGATGCGTCTCTTTCACCAGGAGAAGCAGGGCGACTGGAAGTCGGTTATCCAACACTTGCGTCGCGCGCTGAAGCGGCACGCCCGCTTCTCAGCCGGGGCGAGCGCACACGCCGGAACCTGAGCACGGTCTTTCAGGAACAAACGTTTGTACTTTTGCGTTCGCCGGAGGACAGCGTCGCTTGCGCACGATTCCCGCGGAGTCCCGAAACACCAGATGGAAGCATCCGTATCTCACCGCTCGCCGGTTCGTGTCGGCATTGTCGGCGTCGGAAATTGCGCGTCCTCCCTGGTGCAGGGGCTGCAGTTTTATCGCAAGGCGCGCGTAAACGAGCCCGTGCCGGGCTTGATGAACGGCGATGTCGGCGGCTACCGCGTCAGCGACATCGAAATTTCCGCGGCCTTCGACGTCAATGTCAGCAAGGTCGGGCGCGACGTCTCGGAAGCGATATTCGCAACTCCGAACAACACGAAGAAATTCGCCAAGGTGCCGCGCGCCGGTGTGCGCGTGATGCGCGGGCGCACGCTGGATGGCCTTGGTCGCTATCTGCGGGACGAAATCGAGGAATCCGAAGAAGCGGAGGCGGACGTCACCGACGTGCTCGGCCGCACGCGCACCAACGTACTCGTCTCGTATCTGCCGGTCGGCTCACAGCGGGCGACCGAATGGTATGCCGAGCGGGCGCTGGAAAGCGGTTGCGCCTTTGTCAACTGCATCCCGGTGTTCATCGCCTCGAACAAATCCTGGCAGAAGCGGTTCGAGGAAAGGGGATTGCCGCTCATCGGCGATGACATC
This sequence comes from Pseudomonadota bacterium, assembly GCA_046733355.1. Lineage (GTDB taxonomy): Bacteria > Pseudomonadota > Alphaproteobacteria > Rhizobiales > Xanthobacteraceae > VAZQ01. Next base: position 2,608 of record JBKPOZ010000098.1, read on the forward strand.
AAGAGCCAGGTCGGCGCCACCATCGTGCACCGCGTGCTGACCAATCTGTTTCGCGAGCGCGGCGTCCGCCTCGATCGCACCTATCAGCTCAATTTCGGCGGCAACACGGATTTCCAGAACATGCTGGAACGCGAGCGTCTCGAGTCAAAGAAGATCTCCAAGACCCGCGCCGTCACCAGCCAGCTCGACATCCCGCTTGCCGAAGGCGACATCCATGTCGGACCGAGCGATTTCGTGCCGTGGCTGACCGACCGCAAATGGGCCTACATCAGGATGGAAGGCACCACATTCGGCGGCGTGCCGCTCAACCTCGAGCTCAAGCTTGAAGTCTGGGACTCTCCCAACTCGGCCGGCGTTGTCATCGATGCGGTGCGCTGCGCCAAGATCGGCCTCGATCGCGGCCTCGCCGGTCCGCTCATCGCGCCGTCGAGCTACTTCATGAAGTCGCCGCCGCAGCAGTTCACCGACCAGGAGGCGCGCGAGCGCACGCTGCGCTTCATCGACGGCGACTAGGAGCAAAGCACGGTGTGGCCACGTTGTTCCTCGTGCGGCATGGTGCCCATGCGCTGCTCGGCAAAGTCCTGGTGGGGTGTACGCTGGAAATCTGCCTCGACGGGCACGGCCGCGCGCAGGCCGAGGCACTGGGCAGGCATTTCGCCGGCGAGCGGGTGAGCGCCGTGCAATCGAGTCCGCGCCAGCGCGCGCTGCAGACGGCACGCCCGATCGCCGAAGGCACCGGTCACGCCATCGACATCGAGCAGGCGCTCGACGAGATCGACTGCGGCGAGTGGAGTGGCCGCTCGTTCGAGGAGCTGCACGCGGACCCGACCTGGCAGCAATGGAACAGGGCGCGCAGCAGCACGCGGCCACCCGGCGGAGAGAGCATGCTGGAAGTGCAGCGGCGCATTGTCGCGCATCTTGAAGGCGCGCATGCGCGCGATCGCGACGCAAGGACTGTTATCGTGAGCCACGCTGACGTGATTCGCGCGGCGGTGCTTCATTATCTGAAGCGCCCGATCGATGCGTATCACACCTTCGAGATCGATCCGGGCTCGATCACCACGCTGGCAATCGACGAGAGCGGCGGCAAGGTTCTCGCTCTGAATGAAGCAGTCGCGCCATGAAGATTGTGATCTTCGGGCTGACCATCAGCTCCACATGGGGAAACGGCCACGCCACGTTGTGGCGCGGCCTTTGTCGCGCGCTGGCGCGGCAAGGCCATCGCATCACGTTCTTTGAACGGGATGTGTCTTATTACGCGGGGGCGCGCGATTGCTACACCATTCCGTGCGGCGAGCTCGTGCTTTACGGCGACTGGCCGGGGATCGAATGGCGTGCCGTCCAGGAGCTGGCCGACGCCGACGTGGGGATCGTCACCTCGTACTGTCCGGACGGAATCGCCGCTTCCGAGCTGGTGCTTGCCGCTCCGCATGCGCTCGCAGTTTTCTACGATCTCGACACACCGATCACGCTGGGCCGCCTCGCGCGTGGAGAAACGCTTCCCTATATCGCCGCGGCCGGCCTGCGCGAGTTCGATCTCGTTCTCAGCTACACCGGCGGCAAGGCGATCGAGCAGCTGCGTGCGCGGCTGGGCGCGCGGCGTGTTGTTCCGCTCTACGGCCACGTCGATTCGCAAGTGCATCGGCCAGCGCCTGCCGTTGCACGTTATCAATCCGATCTCTCGTATCTCGGTACTTTTGCGCCCGATCGACAGGAAGCGCTCGAGACGCTGTTCATCGCGCCGGCACGCCGGCTGCCAGACAAACGTTTCCTCCTCGGCGGCGCGCAGTACCCGCAGGATTTTCCCTGGTCCCAGAACATTTTCTTCGTGCAGCATTTGCCGGCAAGCGAGCATCCGGCTTTCTTCTCGTCCTCACGTTTAACCCTGAATGTAACGCGCCGGGACATGGCGGCGATGGGCTGGTGTCCCTCGGGCCGGCTGTTTGAAGCGGCAGCCTGCGGCACAACCATCCTCTCGGATTCGTGGGAGGGCCTTGATTCGTTTTTCACTCCCGGAACTGAAATCCTGGTGGTGCGCGACACGCGCGATGTGGTCTCCGCGCTCGAGCTCAGCGATGCCGAGATCGCATGCATGGGCGCCGCCGCCCGCGAGCGCACGCTGGCCGAACACACGTCCGAGCACCGCGCGCGGGAATTTTTGGCGGCGTTCGAACTGCCCGCTGGCCGCATGAGCGGGCGCGAGCCTGAGCGCATCGAGGCCTGATATGTGGGGCATCATCCCGGCAGCCGGCCGCGGCAGCAGGATCCAGCCGCTCGCATTTTCAAAAGAGCTCTTGCCCGTCGGCAGCCGCATCGAAAAGGGCGTCGAGCGGCCCTGCGCGGTCAGCGAGTACCTGGTCGAGCGCATGATCCTGGGCGGCGCGACGCGGCTCTGCTTCGTCATCTCGCCGGGCAAGTCCGACATTCTCGCCTATTACGGAGCTGCCTATGGCAAAACCGCTATTGCGTACATGGTGCAGCAGAATGCCGCCGGCCTGTGTGACGCCATATTTCGGGCGGCCCCGCTGATCGGCAGGCAGGATGCGGTGGTCATCGGGCTTCCCGACACCGTGTGGTTTCCACAAAATGCGCTTGCGCTCTTGCCGGATCACGAGCTCGCGTTCTTGCTGTTCCCCGTCGAGGAGCCGTCGCTTTTCGATGCGGTGGTGCTCGACGGCGAGCGCGTGCGCGAGATCCAGGTCAAGCAGCCGAACGCGGCCTCGAACTGGATCTGGGGCGCCTTCAAGATGCCCGGACGCGTTTTCCACGATCTGCACGATCTCTGGCGCGCGCGTCCCGATCCCGATGAGTACATCGGCACGCTCGTCAACTCGTATCTGACACAGGGCGGAGCTGCGTGCGGCGTGAAGGCGGGGCATGCCTACGTGGATGTGGGAACGGTGCATGGCTATCGCGCCGCGATCGCCCTTCTCAATGATCCGGCCAATCAGCACGAGGCGCAATGGCAGCGGATCACGCGCGATGCAGCGCACGGCGAGGCACGAGCACGATGAGCGCGTGCAAGCTGAGCCTTAGCCAGATTCAGGAGCGCGTTGAAACGCTCGGCCCCTGGTTCCACAATCTCGACCTGCACGGTGTCAAGACGGCGCCCAGTCACTTTCTCGGCGACTATCCGGCGCTGAAATGGCGACGGTTCTGCGATGCCCTGCCCAGCGATCTCCACGGCCGCAGCGTGCTCGATATCGGCTGCAATGCCGGTTTCTATTCCATCGAAATGAAGCGCCGCGGTGCAGACCGGGTGCTGGGCATCGACTGCGATGCGGAATATCTGGCGCAGGCACGGTTCGCCGGCGAAGTCAGCGGTCTCGACATCGAATTGCAGCAGCTCTCGGTTTACGACGTCGCCTCACTCCGCGAGAAATTCGACATCGTGCTGTTCATGGGCGTGCTCTATCACCTGCGGCATCCTTTGCTGGCGCTCGATCTCATTCACGAGCATGTCAGCCGTGACCTGCTGGTTTTTCAGTCGCTGCAGCGCGGCAGCATGGAAGTCGAAACCCTCGAAAAGGATTATCCATTCTGGCGCACCGATCATTTCGACAAGCCCGCCTACCCGAAGCTGCATTTCGTCGAGCAGCGCTACGCATGGGACCCCACCAACTGGTGGATACCGAACCGGGCCTGCGTCGAAGCCATGCTGCGCAGCGCGGGATTTGAGATCACCGCGCACCCGGAGGAGGAAGTCTACATCTGCCGCCATGTGCCGGCGCCGCAGGAGGGAAATGCGGTCTATCCAGCCCAGGGGCTAATCGCATGATTGAAGCGGTGATGCTCTGGAACGAGCCCAACAACAAGTCGCATTGGGACCCGCAGATCGATCCCGGCTGGAAGCTGTTCGCGCAGACCGCCATTGCGGCAGGGAAAGCGGTGAAGGCCGAGAATCCTGGCTTGCCGCGGGTGCTCGGCGGCATGTCCCCCATTGATCCCGCTTTCATCCGCAACATGGAGGCGCAACGCGTGCTCGACCATGTCGATGTGGTAGCGGTGCACGGTTTTCCGCTCGACTGGAATCTGTGGGAGATCCACGAGTGGCCCGCGAAGGTCGCGGAGATTCGCCAGGTCACGCCACTGCCGGTCTGGGTTTCGGAAGTCGGCGTCTCAAGCTTCGGCGCCGAGGAAGTGCAGCGCTGGGGCCTCGAACGCACCGCCGAACTCCTGATTGGCGAAGCGCCACGCATTCACTGGTACAGCCTCTATGATCTGCCGCGCGCGTGGCCCGCGACCACGCGGCACAAGGAGGCGGAAGGCTCCTCGTATTACCGGCACTTTCACATGGGCATCCTGCGCGAGGACGGAACGCCCAAGCTCGCATGCGAGCGCTTTGCGCGGTTTACGCCCGCCATGGGCTTTTGCCAGTGGTTTCATTTCGAGGATCACCGACTTGAACAGGCGGTTGCCTGGATGAAACAGCTTGGCGTCACATATCTGCGCACCGGCCTGTCCTGGGCGGACAGCTTCCGTCCCGGCGCGCTCGAGTGGTTTGACCGCCAGATGGAAGCGCTGTCCGGCTTTGCCGTCACCGTCACGTTCTGCTTCACGCCCGAGCATCTCGGCATCGCGCCGCATCACACGAGCGCTCCGCGCAATGTGGAGCAATTCGCAGAATTCTGTGCCGCCATGGTACGCCGCTACGCGCCTGCGAAGACAAAGATCGCGCAGCGGCCGCTCATCGCGGCGGACTGAGAGGCTGTCATGGCGCGCGCCGCCATTCTGGTCATGGATTCGGTCGGAATCGGCGCTGCTCCGGATGCGGCGCTTTATGGCGATGCCGGTGCCGACACGGTGGGCCACATCGCGGAACTGTGCGCGCGCGGTGACGCGGACAGCACTATCCGCCGAGGGCCGCTGCGCCTGCCGAACCTTGTCCACCATGGGCTCGGCCGCGCATGTGCGCTGGCTGCCGGACGCACTCCACCGGGGCTCGATGCGAACGGAGCGGGCAATCCAAGCTTCGGCTGCGCGGCGGAGACGTCAAAGGGAAAAGACACGCCGTCGGGGCACTGGGAAATTGCCGGCGTCCCGGTGCCATTCGATTGGGGCTACTTCCCGCGCGTAATTCCGTGCTTCCCGCCCGAGCTGATCCGCGACTTGTGCCGTCTTGGCGAGCTGCCGGGCATTCTCGGCGACTGCCACGCCTCGGGCACCGAGATCATTGCGCGGCTCGGCGAAGAGCACATGCGCACGGGTAAGCCCATCTGCTACACCTCGGCGGACAGCGTGTTTCAGATCGCGGCGCACGAGGAAACGTTCGGCCTCGATCGGCTTTATGAGATCTGCACGTTGGCGCGCAGACTGATTGATCCGTGGCGCATCGGCCGCGTGATTGCGCGCCCATTCGTCGGCGCGAGCCCGGCCGATTTCAAGCGCACCGCCAATCGTCGCGATTACTCGGTTCCGCCGCCCGCCCCTACCATCCTCGACATCGCAAGCGGCGCCCGTCGCGGCGTCATCTCGGTCGGCAAGATTGCCGACATATTCGCGCATTCCGGGACCGGTCGGGTGCTCAAAGCCGACGGCAACGACGCTCTGTTCGATCGCATGCTCGAAGGGCTCGGCATGCTGGGCGATGGCGGCCTCCTGTTCGCCAATTTCATCGATTTCGACACTGTGTATGGACACCGGCGCGACGTCGCCGGCTATGCGTCGGCTCTGGAAGCTTTTGATGCGCGTCTGCCGGAACTGGAACACGCGATGGTGTCTGACGATCTTGTCATCATCACTGCCGATCACGGGTGCGATCCGAGCTGGCAGGGAACCGACCACACGCGCGAGCAGGTTCCAATCCTGCAGCTCAATGGCTCGCGCAGCGGGATCGGAAAGCGCGATAGCTTCGCCGATATGGCTGCCAGTGTCGCGCGGCACCTCGATCTGCCTCCCCCTGCGAGCGGCACCGCGTTCTGACAAGCTCAATAATGTCGACCCGTTTCCTGAGGTCCGAGGCGCAACGCGCCTCGATTCTAGGACGAGAGCGTGAGGTTTTTAACGTCAGATTTCAGACACACACGCGCGTGTACGAACTGTTAGTTGTCTGGAAGTCGACACACGCGATTGCGCAACAATGGAACAAACCTTTTGCCCTCGCGTTCACGCGCTGCGAGGGCAATTCATGCAACGTGTACTGATTACCGGCGGTGCAGGTTTCATTGGTTCGCACGTCGCCGACCTGCTCCTCGGAAGCGGATATTCCGTCCGTCTGCTGGACAGTCTCTCTCCGCAAGTACACGGCGACGGTGCGCGTCCGGATTATCTCGCCAAAGATGCCGAGTTGATCGTCGGCGATATTCGCGACCAGGCGGCGGTGGAGCGCGCCTTGCGCAGTGTCGATGCGGTCGTGCACCTCGCCGCCGCTGTCGGCGTGGGGCAGAGTATGTACGAGATCGCCTCCTATACGGGGATCAACGATCTCGGCACTGCGGTGCTCCTCCAGTGCCTGCTGCGATCGCCGGTCGAGCGGCTAGTGTGCGCCTCATCGATGAGCATCTACGGCGAAGGCGCGGCGCGCCGCGGAGACGGCCGTATCGTCGCCCCCAGGGAGCGCTCGCGCGAGCAGCTGCGCCGCAGCCGCTGGGAGCTTGAGGATGACGACGGAGCGATCCTGTTTCCCGTGCCCACGCCGGAGAACAAACAGCCGTCGCTCAGCTCGGTCTATGCGCTCAACAAATACGCGCAGGAACGGCTCTGCCTCATCACCGGCAAGGCGTACGACATTCCTACCGTCGCACTGCGGTTCTTCAACGTGTACGGGCCGCGCCAGGCGCTTTCCAATCCATACACCGGCGTGATTGCGATTTTCGCTGCGCGCCTCCTGCACGATCGGCCGCCGCTCCTGTTCGAGGACGGCCTGCAGCAGCGCGACTTCGTCCACGTGGCCGATGTTGCGAATGCCTGCGCGCTCGCGCTGCGCGCGCCGCATGCGGCCGGACGCGTGTTCAATATCGGCTCGGGCGAGAGTCGAACCGTTCGCTCCATCGCGGAGGATCTGGCCCGCGTCATGGGACGACCGCACATCACCCCGCACGTGGTCGGCAAATATCGCGCGGGCGACATCCGCCACTGCTTTGCCGATGTTGCTCTCGCCCAGGCCGAGCTGGGCTTCGCGCCGCGCGTCGAATTTCGCAGTGGCCTGAGCGGCCTCGCCGATTGGCTCTCGGGGCAGATCGCGGTGGATAGCGTCGAGCGTGCGACCGCCGAGCTCGAAAGCCGGGGGCTCGTCGCATGAAAGTTGTTAGCGCACTGCCTCGCTCCCCGAAGGTCGTGATCACGGGCGGATGCGGCTTCATCGGCTGCAATCTCGCCAACGCACTGGCCGGGCGTGGCGAGGACGTGCTCGTGTTCGACAGTCTCACCCGGCAAGGCGCGCAGGAGAATGCGGCCTGGCTGAAGGTGCGCTGGCGCGACCGCGTCAGTGTTGTGACGGGCGATGTCCGCGATCGCAGCGTGCTCTGGCGCGAGCTGCGCGACGCGAAAGCGGTCCTTCACCTCGCAAGCCAGGTGGCGGTGACGACGAGCCTCGAAGACCCGCTCGAGGACTTTGCCGTTAACGCCCAGGGCTCGCTCAACGTGCTCGAAGGCGTGCGCCGGCACAGCCCCGCTGCCCCGGTTATCTTCGCGTCCACCAACAAGGTCTACGGGAAGGTAATCGGGGAAGACCGGCTCGTGCGCCGCGGCGAGCGCTATGAACCGTGCGATGGACATTTGCGCCACGGGCTGGGCGAGAGCAGCCCGCTCGATTTCTACAGCCCCTACGGCTGCTCCAAGGGAGCAGCCGATCAGTATGTGAGGGACTACGCGCGCGTATTCGGGCTGCACACCGTTGTGCTGCGCATGAGCTGCATCTATGGCACCCGTCAGTTCGGCACCGAGGACCAGGGCTGGCTCGCACATTTCCTTTTGCGCGCCGTACGCGACGAGCCAATCATCATTTATGGCGACGGGTATCAGGTGCGGGATGCACTATTTGTCGATGATGCCGTCGATGCGTGGCTGCGCGCGCTTGACCGCATCGACATGATCAGCGGACGCATCTTTAACCTCGGCGGGGGTCCTGCGAACACGACCAGTCTGCTCGAAGCGGTGAAGCTGATTGGAAAAATCAACGGCCGCCGTCCGCAGCTGAAATTCGCCGATTGGCGCCCCGGAGATCAGCCCTGGTACGTCTCCGATATCCGGGGGATTGCCGCAGCCCTCGATTGGCGCCCTCGTACTTCCCTCGATCGCGGCCTGCGCCAGCTGCACCGCTGGATTCAGGAGCGTTTCGGGAAGCGCGTCGCCGCGCGCGCTGCGCGGCATTTCCAGACCGCCGATCTGGAGGTGCCGCGATGAGTCCACCAAGCAGACGCCGCATTCTCATTACGACCGACGCAGTCGGCGGGGTGTGGACCTATGCGACGACGCTCGCATGTGCGCTCGTGCGCCGGCATTACGAGGTCGTGCTCGTTACGCTCGGGCCGCCGCCGCGTCGCGAACAAGTCGCTGCGTTAGCCGAGTGCCCAGGCATAAAGGTGGAGGTCACAGACTTCGCCCTCGAGTGGATGGATCCGGAAGGCCGCGACTTCGCACGCGCGCAAAGCGGCCTCGCGAAGATCGGTTGGCACGTGAAACCCGATGTGGTGCACCTGAACAGCTATCGCGAGGCGCTCTGCAACTGGCCCGCCCCCGTGCTGCTCGTCGCGCATTCCTGCGTGCGCAGCTGGTGGCGAGCCTGCCGCGGCACCGATCCCGATGAGCCGCGCTGGAAAGATTACATCGTGCGCCTCACGGACGCGCTCTCCGCGTGCGATTGCTGGGTCGCGCCCACCGCGGCATTCCGGGACGAGATGCAGACAGCTTATGCGCCAGCATGCAGGGGCCGCGTTATTCACAATGGATTGCCGCCAGCCGGTGCAGGGGGAGCAAAGGAACCATTCATTATCGCGGCCGGCCGGCTGTGGGACGAGGCGAAGAATGTGCAGTCTCTCGTCTCCGCCGCCGGACAGCTGCCGTGGCCGGTGAAACTTGCCGGCCCATTGCGGCCATCGTCGCATTCACACCTGCCCGTCGAATTGCTCGGCGAGCTGCCCCGCGCCCGCCTCCTGCAATGCATGGCGCGAGCCGGCATCTACGTCTCGCCTGCGCGCTATGAGCCATTCGGGCTTTGCGCTTTGGAAGCAGCGCTCGTGCATTGCGCACTGGTGCTCTCCGATATTCCGACCTTTGCGGAGCTCTGGAGCGGCGCCGCGCTCTTTGTCGAGCCGGGCAATCAGCGCGAGCTCATCGCAACGTTGCAGCACCTGTGCGAGGAGGCGCGCGTGCGCAGCCGCTTGCAAGCCGCAGCGGCGCAGCGCGCGGCGCGCTTCAGCGCCGACGCAATGGCCGATGCCTATTGCGCGCTCTACGACGAGCTCATTTGCGCAAAAACGCGCGGCCGCTCGGCAGTATACGCGCGAACGGAGCGATACGCATGAGATACGTGGTCTTCTGTCAATCGCTGGTCTCGTGCTGGAACCACGGCAATGCGCATTTCCTGCGCGGCATCGCGCGCGAGCTTCTGCATCGTGGCCACGAGGTGATCGGGTATGAGCCGGCAGACGGCTGGAGCCGCACCAATGTCGTTCGCGATCACGGCCAAACAGCATTGGCAGACGGGGCATGCGTCGTGCCGGGCCTGGAAATTCGCGTCTACCGCGGCGAGCGGCCTGATATTGATGCGGCAGTCGAGGGCGCCGATGTGGTTCTCGTGCACGAGTGGACCGATCCCGCCGTGGTGAGGAGCCTGGGCGAGCACCGCAAACGCGCCGGCCGATATCTCCTGTTTTTTCACGATACGCACCATCGCGCGGTGACCGCGCCCGACGAACTCGAAGCCTTTGATCTCGACGGCTATGACGCGGTGCTCGCGTTCGGAGAGGTGCTGTGCGAGGTCTATCTGCAGCGCGGCTGGGGGCGGCGCGTGTTTACTTGGCACGAAGCCGCTGACACCGCGCTGTTTCGTCCGCAGCGGCGCGCCAAAGACTGCGATGTCGTGTGGATCGGGAACTGGGGAGACGGCGAGCGCGACGAGGAGTTGCGGGAGTTTTTGCTGCAGCCGGTGCATCGGCTCGCCCTCATGGCGCGGGTGCACGGCGTGCGCTATCCGCAGCATCTGCAGAATGAGCTGGGCCGGCACGGGCTCGTCTATGGCGGCTGGATAGCCAACCATCATGTGCCGGAATGCTTCGGCCGCGCGCGGGTCACGCTGCACATCCCGCGCCGTCCATACGTGCAGGCACTTCCCGGGATTCCAACCATTCGGGTGTTTGAGGCGCTGGCGTGCGGCATTCCGCTCGTGTCGGCTCCCTGGAATGATGCTGAGAATCTGTTCCCGTCCGGATGCTATCTCAGCGTGAGCAATGGCGATGAGACAACCGCTGCAGTGCGCCTCTTGCTGCAGGACGGCGCCTTCGCACGAGAGATTTCACAAAATGGACTGCGCGCGATTGCGGAGCGGCACACGTGCGCTCACCGCATCCGTGAGCTTGAACGCATTATTGCGGAAATACGCCCGCAGCCGCAGGCGACCGGGCCGCGGGCGCGCGCGCACGAGATGGCATCATGAAGATCGCATTCTTCGGCTCAAGCCTGGTGTCCTCCTACTGGAACGGGGCGGCCACGTATTATCGCGGCTTGCTGAAGGCGCTCGCCACCCTCGGCCATGCCATCACGTTCTACGAGCCTGATGCTTTTGAGCGGCAGCAGCATCGCGACATCGCCGATCCGGAATGGGCACGTGTTGTCGTATATGCTGCCACGCTCGACAGCCTGCATCATTGTCTCGATCAGGCAGTCCGCGGGTCGGACATACTGGTCAAGGCAAGCGGCGTGGGCGTGCTGGACGCCGAGCTTGAAGTCGCGGTCCCGGAGCTCGCCCGGCCGGGTATGATCACGATCTACTGGGACGTGGATGCACCGGCGACCCTGGACGCGCTGGAGAGCGATGCAACGCATCACCTGCGGCGAATGATTCCTCGCTATGACCTCGTGCTCACCTATGGGGGCGGGGAGCCGGTAGTCAACGCGTATCGCAGGTTCGGTGCGCTGTATTGCGAGCCCATCTACAATGCGCTCGATCCTGACACGCACCACCCGGTTGCCGCGAACCCCGCATTCGCCTGCGAGCTGAGTTTTTTGGGTAATCGGCTGCCCGACCGCGAGGCGCGCGTCGAGGAATTCTTTCTCCGTCCCGCGCGCGCGCTTCCCGATATGCGTTTCCTGCTCGGCGGCTCGGGCTGGGAAGCGAGCGCGATGCCCGGGAATGTGCGCGTGCTGGGTCACGTCGGTACCGGCGAGCACAACGCGTTTTTCTGTTCCGGGACCGCGACGCTGAATGTAAACCGCGCCAGCATGGCGCGTTACGGATTCTCGCCGCCGACGCGCATTTTCGAAGCGGCGGGAGCGGGCGCCTGCATCATCAGCGACGAGTGGCCGGGAATCGAGCAGTTCCTCGACCCGGGAGCCGAGATTCTCAGTGCCGACAGCAGTGATGCCGTGGTCCGCGCGTTGCGGTGCCTCGAGCCGGCACGGCGCGAGCAATTGGCGCGGGCCGCGCGCAAGCGCGTGCTGTCGCAGCACACGTATCTGCATCGCGCGCGACGCGTAAACGAGCTCCTCGACGGGCACACGCGCCGGGAGAGAGCCGCATGAAACTGCAGATCGTCGTATTCGGACTCTCGATTACCTCCTCCTGGGGCAACGGGCATGCCACCACGTATCGCGCCCTGCTCAACGCCTTGCACAAGCGCGGCCACAGCGTGACGTTTCTCGAGCATGACGTGCCCTGGTATCGCGCGCATCGCGATCTGCCCGAGCCGCCCTACTGCAAGATTTATCTCTACAATTCTCTGGACGCCGTCGCCTGCCGCCATGCCGCGCTGGTGAGCGAGGCAGACCTGGTGATCATGGGCTCGTATGTGCCACACGGCTCCGTACTGGGCGACTGGATCACCACACGCGCTAATGGCGTCACTGCTTTCTATGACATTGATACCCCGGTCACAGTGGCGGCGCTCAACGCGGGCAGCGCCGAATACATCAGCGCGCCTCTCATCCCGCGCTTCGATCTTTATCTCTCCTTTACCGGCGGTCCCATCCTCGACCACATTGCAGCGGCCTATGGCAGCCCGCGGGTGCGGCCGCTCTATTGCAGCGTCGATCCGGAGCAGCATCGTCCGTTGCAAAGCAGGCGCAAATGGCGCCTCGGCTATATCGGTACCTACAGCGAAGACCGACAGGCGCGGTTGACGGAGCTGCTCGTGCAGACGGCCCGGGAGCTGCCGCACGAACAATTTGTCGTCGCCGGCGCGAGCTATCCAAATCGCCTGTGCTGGCCGCGCAACATTGAGCGCATCGAGCACATCGCTCCGCACCTGCACTCGGAGTTCTACTGCAGTCAGTCCTATACCCTTAACGTCACACGGGCGAACATGGTGCAGTCGGGCTTTGCGCCAAGCGTTCGCCTGTTCGAGGCAGCCGCCTGCGGCGTACCCATCGTCAGCGATCACTGGCCGGGGCTCGACAGCATTTTCGTTCCCGACGAGGAGATCCTCATCGCGGACAGCTGCGCACATGTTGTGCGCATCCTGCAGGAGCTCCCGGAAGAGCGACGCTTGGCCATAGCGAGGGCCGGCCGGGCGCGCGTAATGCGGGAGCATACGGCGGATGTGCGAGCGCAACAGCTGGAGCGCTACTATCAGGAAGCCGTCCAAAGCAGGACGCGCAGGGTGCATAGTCGATCGCAGCTGCGGCGGCCAAAAATCGGTGCGGCCGTCTAGATGCCGCGTAGCGGGGAAGGAGAAAGGTGCGCAAGGAGCAAGAAGATGCTCAGTCCCTCCCGAAAAGTTATTGTGGTCACCGGAGGCGCAGGTTTCATCGGCTCGCATCTATGCGATCGACTCGTGCAGAGAGGGCATCATGTGGTCTGCGTTGACAACCTGTTCACCGGCGAATTTGCCAACATTCGCCCACTGCTGAACCATCCGCGGTTCGAATTCATCGAGCAGGACGTGCGCGAGCCCCTGGCCATCCGCGGCGGGGTGGACCAGATCTACAATCTGGCCTGCCCGGCCTCGCCCCGCCATTACCAGCGGGACCCCGTCGCGACTGTGGAAACGTGCGTAGTGGGCGCGCGCAATGTGCTGGAGCTGGCGCGCAACAAGGGTGCGCGCGTCCTGCAGGGATCCACGAGCGAAGTCTACGGCGATCCGGACGTCCACCCGCAGCCGGAAAGCTATGTCGGGCACGTGAACATCACCGGCCCGCGCGCGTGCTACGATGAAGGAAAGCGCTGCGCCGAGACGCTGTTTTTCGACTTCCACCGGCTGCATGGTGTACCGATCAAGGTCGCGCGCATTTTCAACACCTATGGCCCACGCATGCTGGAGAATGACGGGCGGGTGGTGTCGAACTTCATCGCCCAGGCGCTGCGCAAGCAGCCGATCACGCTTTACGGCGATGGCTCGCAGACGCGCTCCTTCTGCTACATCGACGATCTGGTGGATGGGCTCGAGCTCCTCATGCAGAGCCCGCCGGAGTTCCTGGGCCCATGCAATCTCGGCAATCCGCGCGAATGCACGATCAAGAAAATTGCCAAACTGGTGGTGAATCTGACGAAGTCCTCCTCGCGCATCGAATATCGCGCCCTTCCACCGGATGACCCGAAACGGCGGCAGCCCGTGATCGGCCAGGCGCAAACGGTGCTGGGCTGGCGGCCGCGCGTGCCGCTCGAAGCGGGCCTGCGCGCTACCATCGATTACTTCTCTCTGCAGCTCTTTGTGCCGTCGCAGACCCGCCTTGCCGTGCTCCGGGACCGGAATTCGCGAGGGCAATTGTCGGTCCTGTAGGGCGGGGAACGATTTCAGAGCCCTCGGATTGGATTCTTGAGTCTGCAATCCACAGAAGGAACAAACGGCCATGTCAGAAGCCAAAGTCACGACCGATCACAAAAGCATCCGCAAGTGGGCGGAAGCGCGCGGGGGACGTCCGGCAACCGTCGAGGGAACAGGCAAGAGAGACGACCCCGGCCTCCTGAGGCTCGATTTCGGCCCCAAGGACGAATCACTGGACCCGATCTCGTGGGAGGAGTTCTTCGATAAGTTCGAATCAGCCCACCTTGCCTTCCTCTGTCAGGACAAAACCAGCGACGGGTCGGTGAGCAGGTTCCACAAGTTCGTCGACCGCAATGCGCAGCATGCGGAACATTCCTCGCATGGTCGTGGTTCGCACAAGACCCACGCCTAGCCGGCTATCTACACCGCCGAGCCCGCATCGCCCGCCCCGCGCGGGCGATTGCATTTCAAGTCTATGTCCGCAGTCGAACGTTGTTATGTCTGCCGCCGGACAGATGCTTGCGTTCGGCTCACGCCTCAGGAACCTATCGATGTACAAACAATTAGTCCGATGCCGGACGGGATCGCCGTCACACGCATTCGGAAGGTGTCCATGCAGATTGCTGTTATCGGAGCGGGCTACGTTGGGCTCGTATGCGGCGGATGTTTTGCGAGTTTCGGAAACAAGGTGATTTGTGTCGATGCCGATGCACGCAAGATCGAAGGACTGAACGCGGGACGCATGCCCATATTCGAGCCCGGCTTGCGGGAGATGATCGTTCAGCAATCGAGTGAAGGCCGGCTTCAATTCACCACCAATATCAGTGCGGCGATTCCATGCGCCGATGTCGTGTTTCTGACGGTCGGGACTCCGTCGCGCCCCGGTGGGCGGGCGGATCTTTCCTTCGTCTATCAGTGCGCATCCAGCATCGCCGCCCATGTGCGTGGCTGTACGGTAATCGTTGTCAAATCGACGGTGCCACTCGGGACCGCGGAGGAGATCGAGGCGATCATTCACGGCGAGCGCGCGGCCGCTCCTGGTCGGTGGCTTCAAATCCGGAATTTCTGCGCGAAGGCGCGGCCATCGGCGACTTCATGCGGCCCGACCGCATCGTTATCGGGAGCGAGGACGAACGCTCGCGTCATGTGCTGGCGCGGCTCTATCGGCCGCTGCGGCAACAAGGGGTGCCCATTGTCTTCACCAATCGCCGCACTGCTGAGCTGATCAAATATGCGGCGAACGGATTCCTCGCGACCAAGATAGCCTACATGGGCGAGATCGCAGATCTATGCGAGAAGGCCGGCGCCGATGTCCGGCAGGTCGCCTTGGGCATGGGCCTCGACCGCCGCATCAGCGAACAGTTTCTGCAGCCCGGCCCGGGGTACGGCGGCTCCTGTTTTCCGAAAGATGCGTCCGCGCTTGTGGCCACCGCGCGCCAGTTTGGCGCCTCGCCGCGCATCCTGCCCAGCGTCATTGCCGCGAACGAGGCGCGCAAGCGCGCGATGGTCGACAAGATTGTGGAGAGTTGCGGCGGCAGCGTGCGTGGCAAGCGCATCGCCATTCTTGGATTGACCTTCAAGCCAGGCACCGACGACGTACGCGAGGCTGCAAGCCTCGTGATCATACCGAACCTCGAGGCCCTGGGCGCGCGGGTGCGCGCCTACGATCCCGCCGGCGTGGAGCAGGCGCGCAAGTCATTGCCGCGGCTGCGTACCGCAAAGGACGCCTATGCCTGCACGCGTCAATGTGATGCCGTGGTCATCCTCACGGAATGGCAGCAATTCAGGATGCTCGATCTCGATCGCCTCAAGGCAGGGCTGCGCACGCCGATCATTGTCGATCTGCGCAACATCTATGAGCCGGAGGAGATGGCCCGGCGTGGATTCGAGTATACGGGTGTCGGGCGCCCTGCCCTGGGCAGCAAGAGCGCAGTTCGCAGCGTCGACGAACTGCCTTCCGTTCTGGCTTCGCGTCGGCCTACGGCGCGCGATCAGGACACGGGTCCGCTGCAAGCGCGCAAGAAAATCCGCGCGGACGCGTAGTCGGCGTTCCCCTCCCCCGCGAGCAGCCCATTTGCGCTGTGAGTGTGCGGAGGGGTTGGGCGGAGGTCCTCCGTTTACTTTTGTGCGTACCCCCAGCCCCTCGCCACAGGGCAGAGGGGAATGCAGCGACTTTGCTGCTCAGTCGTCGCACACCAGCCGGGAGCAGCGAGCCGATCGAACACACGTCGCTCATTGAAGCGATCTACCGCACCCCACGTATATTTGTATTGTTCGGCTCCGCGCAGGAAATGAAACTCTCGCGCTCCCGTGCGCCAGGCTTCGTCGATGGCATGACCAAGCAACAGGGTGCCCGGGCTTTCGAAAGAGAAGGCCGGATCGAACGCGGTCAGGTACACATAGGCGCGTCCGCGATCGGCAAAGCCGTAGTACACGGATGCAAGTTTGCCCGCGATGCGAAGAGCATAGAGGCGCGCCACCCCGTCTGCAGCCAGGCGTGGTATCGCGGCCTCGTGAAACGCACGCACGCGCGGATCGCTCAGCACTCCCGGCTGATTGCGCGTCTGCCAGCGGGCGCGATGCAGTTCGACGAGGGCGGCGAAAAGCATTTCGGACGAGACTTCGTCCGTTCCGATGAGCTCCACGCATCCGCGCCGTCTTGCACGATTGCGCGCCAGGACAAGATGTTCTCTCTTGCGTGCTGGCACTCTCGCGCCCTTTCCGTCGGCTGCGGCGGTCAGCTCCAGCACCGGGCAGGGGGTCGAGCGCTCACCGCTTATGCGCATGCCCGCGGGAGCGCCGAGCGCAAGCGCCGAGCCCCCCGGCATGAGCTCATCAATCTCCATGCTCGTCCACTCCGGCCGGTGCAAAAGCATTGTGATGAGCGCTTCGCCGGCAGCAAACTCGAAGTTCGGCTCAATCAGCACGTCGAGGTAGTCACTGATACCGATGCCGAGCGGCAAAAGGCGCGCCGTGTTTTTCTCAACGTAAAGCGGCGCCAGCGCCAGCAGGCCATCGTCACGGGTCAGGGCGATTGTCATCAGCTCTCCCGGAGCAAACGATCGCCACCACGCCAACAGCCATCCGGGCGATTGAAATGGCGTGCTGTTGGGACAGCGACGCCACAACGCCTGCCATTGCGGTGCGAGCGCTTCGAGCTCGTCCGCGCGCCTGATCAGCCGCGTCTGCATTACGCCGCTGCGGTGAGAAGCGAAGCAGGCGATTGCCCCTGAGCCAGCGCGCGATAGAGCGCGAAATAGCGCTCGCTCATCCTGGAGAGCGCAAATCGCTCGCCCACAAGCAGGCGACATTGCGCGGGATCGATGCTTGGGGCAGCGCGAATTCCCTCGACAAGCTCGCGCGTATTCCAGGCGAGAAAGCCGGTGCGGCCGTGCTCGATCACCTCCGGGAGCGCGCCCTTGCCGAAGGCGACCACGGGCGTTCCTGCAGCGAGCGCCTCGAGCGCAACGAGCGAGCTGGTTTCAGGAACAAGCGACGTGACCAGGAGGCAGCGGGCTGCGACAAGCAGCGCCCGTTTTCGTTGTTGGCCGACGGGGCCGATGTAGCGGCGCGAAAAGCTGAGCCGCGGCTTCACCATTTTTTCGAAATAATCCTGATGCTCGCGATACGGAAAGACGTGTCCGGCGAGGATGAGCGGAGCTCGTGCCATTGCCGCCACATCGAGCGCGATGTGGATGCCCTTTTCCGGACAGATGCGTCCCAGCACCAGCACGAAACTGCGCTTGCGCCTCGGGAGCAGCGTTGCATCGAGGTCGGTTCCATTCGGAATCGGCGGGAGCAGATGCGTGTTCGGGCCGACTGATTCGTGTTGCGATCGCGATACGCAATTGAGCCAGGTGCGAGACCGTTGCGGATGCATCGCGTGCCTGGGATACCAGCTCGCCGGCAGATGCAAGGTCGCCAGCACGGCCGGTCCGGGCGAAGGCAGGTATTCGTGAAAATCAAAGCCGTGCATATGCACCACGTCGATGCTGCGCGTTCTCACAGTTTCCTCAATCGCAGTGCGGCAGTTCTGGCGTGCGAGCGCGATCGCGCGCTCGTCAAAGGGCATTTTGGGCTGCGGAATTGGAACCAGCGTGCCCGCAACATCGGAGCCCTCCACACCGACGACAAGCGAAGTGTGACCTGTTTCCACAAGGGCACGATCGAGCGCGCTGAGTATTTGCTCGGCACCGCCGACCTCGTCGGGCCCGATCCGGGCAAGCGGATACCCAACATTGAGGACGGAGAGTTTCACGTCAGGCAGCCAGCGAGAGTTGTCGCAACGACTCTCGTGCAAGTGCGCGCCATTGCGCGCCATTCAGCCCCCAATCATGGACGTCGTACAGAATTCGCCCGCCATTCGGCAGGGATGCGAAGTCGTAGCGACCCGCCACACGAAACGGCTCGGCGTCGAGGCTGAAGTTTGAAAGCATGCTGCGTTGCGTCCAATAGATTTGCAGCAGTCGCGTTTTCTGCTCTTGCGCTGGGGCGCTCAGGCGAAGCCGCATTTCGGGCCCGGCGTCGCTCGATGGTGCGAATGACTGCGTCACCATGCCTGCATCACCGAGTCGATAAAGCGGCATCTCGATTATTTGCAAAGAATGTCCGCGCGACGCGAGCAGATCTCGCGCGGCATGCACCGCGAAGGCCACCGCGTCGTGGTCGGGATGTCCACCTTCGTACGCGTGCGTGATGACAATCCTGATTGCCTGCCGCGTAAAAATATCGACGAGACTGCGCGTCACCATGTCGAGATTGCGCGCGGCACATTGATCCGCAAGGCCCAGCATCACCGTCGCCGCCGGGCTTACATTGAGCGCCCGCATGACGGTGCGAAACTCGCCGGCACGCGCGCGCGCGTACGCGGCTGCAGTATTGAAGCCGCAAGCCCTTGCATCGAGGAGATCGCGCGGCGCGCCGTCCGTGACCAGCACGAGCGATACGCCATTAAGCCGCGCCAGCTGGGCTCCGCAGCCGATGGATTCATCATCCGGATGCGCGACCACCACGCAGACTGATGACGCGTCGACGGTGCGGCCCTCGGCAAGCAGCGAAAGCAGGTTTGCGGCGTTTGGCATAAGGCCCACAGTCCAACCGGTCACGTAACGCATGCCAGCCACTTGCGTTCCTATGTTCGTTCGGCAGCGCATGTGCGGGAACCCACCGGCCCCGCTGCCCTTTGAATGCATATGCCGCGTACTGCACTGAAATCGCCTCTTCCCGCCGGCATCTCCCCCGGCGCGCGACGCGCGCCACATCCCGGGTTTGTCCAGCCCTGCGATCCGGCCCTGCGCGAGCAAGCACCGCATGGGCACGCGTGGCTGCATGAGACCAAGCTCGACGGTTATCGTGCGCAACTGCATGTGCACGCGGGACGTGTCGCCATCTATTCGCGGCAGGGACAAAATTGGACGGACCAGTTTGCCGACATCGCACATACGGCCGAACAGCTTGCGGTGCACGAGGCGATTATCGATGGCGAGGCGGTCGTGCCGGGCAAGCGTGGCGTCCCCGACTTTCAGGCGCTGCGGCGCGCGCTCGGCAAGCGCTCGAGCGGCCTGATATATGTCGCCTTTGATCTCATTTACCTCGACGGCTTCGATCTGCGCGAAGTTCCGCTGATCGAGCGCAAGCGCACGCTCGAACGGCTTCTTGCGGCGGCGCCTGATGTGTTTGTCTATCTGGGCTACCTCGATGCCGACGGTCGCACGGTCTATCAGCGCGCGTGCGCGCTTGGGCTTGAAGGCGTCGTCTCGAAACGAAAGGACGCGCCCTACAAATCCGGCCGGCAGGAGACCTGGATCAAGGTCAAATGCACCAAGAGCGACAGCTTTCCCATTGTCGCCTTCGTGGAGAAGCTCGGCGCGCGGCCGCGCAAGGTCGCTTCCCTCTATGTCGGCCGGCAGAGAGGAGAGAAGCTCCTGTATGCGGGCAAGGTGCGGACCGGCTACACCGAGGAGATCGCGCGCGAGTTGCGCGAGCGACTCGACCCGTTCATCATTCGCACATCCCCGCTCAACGAGCCGATCAGCAAACCGAAGGCAACGTGGGTCCAGCCGGCGCTCAAGGCCGAGGTCGAGTACAGCGGCATCACCGACGACGGCGTGCTGCGCGAGGCCGTGTTCAAAGGTTTGCGCGATGACCTTGCGCTGGCGGACGCCAGCGTGCCTCCGCGCAAGCGCAGAGTAGACCCTCGCAATGCCCGGGTAGGCGTCCCGCGCGAGAACATTCTTCAGCTCTTGCCCGATGCAGTTGTGCCGTCAAAGGAGGAGCTGCGTGCGTACTGGCGCAGGGTGCACAAACGCGCCCTCATTTATCTTGGCCGACGGCCGCTCAAGCTCGTTCGCCACACGCACAGCACGACCTTCTATCACATGGGCCCGCTGCCCCCGATTCCGAAAACGGTGCACCAGCTGCACATCGAAAAACGCCAAGGGGGTGAAGGGGTCCGCGTATGGGTGGACGATCTCGATGGACTGTTGGGACTCGTGGACATGGGCGCGGTCGAGCTGCATGCCTGGGCGGCCACCGTCGATAACATCGAGCATCCCGATCGTCTCGTGTTCGATCTTGATCCCGGCGAAGGCATTGCGTGGGACTTTGTGTTGGAGACGGCACTGCAATTGCGCGGCATCCTGCAGGAGGAGGGACTGGACAGCTGGCCCAAGCTCACGGGCGGGAAAGGCGTGCATCTGATGGTCCCGATCACGCCGGGCATGACACACGATGCAGCGCGCGCTTATTGCCGCCGTGTCGCGCAACGGCTCGAACGCACCAGACCGCGGCTCTACACCACCTCCGCCGCGCCGGAGCGGCGCAAGGGCCACATCTTCATCGACTATTTGCGCAACGGCCGTGGCACCACCGCCGTGGGCGCCTATTCGCCGCGCGCGCAGCCGGGATTTCCGATCGCAGCGCCCGTGACATGGGCGCAGCTCATGCGCGGCCTTGCGCCGGATGCATTCACGATGGCCTCTCCGTTCAAGCCGCGGCGCTGACGCACACAGGAACAAAGCAAACACTGAAAAAATTGTAATGCCGAAGGAGAGCAACTGATGAAGCTCGATCGCGAGGTAAAACACAAATCCGAAGACATCGACGACGAGGTGTTGCTCGACGTGGTGAAAGCGATCGGGCGCCGCGTGCGCGTGGTGAATCGCTCGTACGATATTCCCTATCTCGCAGGCTACAGCAAGGACGGCAGCACGGTGTTCATCGATCGTCACCTGCCGCGCACACTGCGGGTTCTCACGCGCAAGGTGCGCATCGATCCGTTCCTGCTCACGCACGAGATTGTGGAGAAGGCGCTGCTCGATGAGCTGCGGCTGCATTATCTGCACGCGCACCAGATTGCCGTTCGCGCCGAGCGCGATGCGGTCAAGGCTGCGGGCCTGTCATGGTGGGCTTATCAGAGCGTGATGAAGGGGTATTCGAAGCCCATCGAGGAGGAGAGGATTCAGCACGTGCCGGCCTCGCTCGATTTGACGCCTTACCGCGACGAAAAGGATTTTGCGGTGCTTGAGCGGCTGGTGAAGAAAAAGAACAAGAAAGACTAAATGTTGTAGGGTGCGCAAAGGCGCGCACGCAAATTACACAATCTACGCAAACTTGAATGCAGCGCGCCGTGCGCACGCGTTGATGTCCCGCGTGGGCACGGTGCGCCAGTTCAGATTGGCTTATGGGCAACGATACTGCTGCGCACCTTTGCCCACCCTACAGCTTTCGTGTGTCAAACAGCTCGGGATGGCGGGAGCGCAAAAGCAGAACGAGCGTGAGCGTCTTCAGGTCCGTGAGTTCCTGCAGCTGCACGAGCTGCCATAGCTCAGCGATCGGCAGCTCCATTACTGCTATTCGCTCGTGCTCGCTGGCAAGCCCGCCCCCTGCCGACACCCGATCGGCAACCGCATAAGGCGCAAGATAAAGATCCATGAATTCGGTCGACACGCCGGGCGAAGTCCACGCGCCCCCGACGTGCTCGAGCGCTTTCAAATCAAGGCCGAGCTCCTCGCGCGCTTCACGCAGCGCAGTCTCACGCGCGTGGTCGTGCTCCACCATGCCGGCTGCGGCTTCGAGCAATGTCGAGGGATGTCCGCACAGCAGGACCGGCACCCGCACCTGCCGCGCCAAGAGCACCACGCGGCGTTGCGCATCGTAAGGCAGAACCGCCACCGCGCGTCCGTGGTGCTCGACCTCGCGCTCGACTTCGTCCGATTCGATGCGCGCCTTGACGCGCAGGATCTTCATCCACCCGTGGTAAACCGTCTGCTGGTCCAGGATCGCCGCTCGATCGGCCATTCGCGTAAGCCCTCCTCGCGGCCGGATTGCTGCGTATTAGTTATTTGGTGGAGCATGACCTTTTCCGAAAACCGGTTCCCACTTTTCGGGATCATGCTCTACTGCGGCACCGTCATCAATTCGAGCACGTGCCCGTTCGGGTCTCTGAAATAGACGCCACGCCCGCCGTTCCAGTCGTTGAGCTTGCCGTCATCCATGCTCCATGGCGTGCTGCCATACTGCATGCCAGCTTGTTTGACGCGATCGAAAATCGCGTCGAATTCCGCGTCGCTAACATGAAAAGCGTAATGGTGGTGCTCGAATTCATTCGCCTGAGCAAAGAGCAGGGTGAGCGTGTCATTGACCTTCACGGGCGCGAAATGGTCGGCCTTGCCATCGAAAGTCAGGGCAAACAGGTCTGCAAAGAAACGCGCCGAGGCAAGCTTGTCGCGCGCCGGGACAATGGTGTGATTGAGAACGATGGTCATGGGGCTGCTGCTCGCAACTCGTCCGCTGGGACAGCAGCGGTGTCCCGGGGGACCCCGCCCCGCAACAGTGCCTTGCGCGCCTGCCACTTGGCGGCCGCATCGATCTCCACAAGAAACTCGATTTCGCCGGCAGCTGCGAAAGCGATCGGCACGCCGTCGCGGTACAGGAGCCGATTGCCGGCGAGCGCGGCAAGCTTTGGGCCCGGTGTCAAAATGCCCACGAGATTGAGCGGGTCGGCTCCGGAGACGGAGACGAGGTCGCCGCTGTCCGCTTTACGCCGCGCGGTGCGCAACATTCCAATCGCATCGGGAAGCGCATACTGCTCGCCGGAAAAACCTGCAACGAAGCGGCCGCCGCGGATCTCGCCGCGACTCTCGAGCCGCCGATAGACTCTCAGCAGATCGCGCCAGGGCGGCAGCGAGCCTGCTTCCCGCTCGATCAGGCGCCAGAACACCACGCCATAGCGCGCCAGCAGCGTGCGCGCGATGTGCTCGACGGCATCAGCTCCGGTTTGCCCATTCGCATCACCGCTGCGACGCGTCAGGGCCCAGCGGCCCGCCTCTTCCATTCCGTGTCGCGCGGTCCGCCGCCTGCGCCGCGCGCCGGCGAAGGGCCGCCGCTCCGATGAAGGAACGAGCAGCGCGCGAAGACCGGCAAAGCTGTCGCAGCTCACGCGCCCAAGCGCGACCAGCTCGGCCAACGCTTCCTCGAGTTGCGACGGCAGCAGACGCGTGCCGTCCAGGAGCTCCTCGAAGAACAAGGCTCCGTGCGCAGCAATGAATTGCACCACCAGTGCGGCGCGCGCGCCTGGCTCCGCCCGATCCGGTTTGAGTGAAGCCCAGTAACGGGCATGGCGCCGGGGGAGAAGCGTAATCGGGGTGGTGCGGACGGGCGCAGGCCGCGTCTGCGCGCCATTCGCTCGCGCGCTGCGTGGCCGCAGCCGCGCCCAGATGGCGTGCCCGGCGCGGCAGAGGTCGTCGAGCCAGGCCGGCTCGTAGTCGGCAATGCGCGCCGGCAGAATTTCCGTTTCCCAGGAACCTGCCGCCGCCTCGAATCCTTCGAGCTGCGCCACGACTGAGTCCAGCGCATCCGGCCCCTCCATGCGCGCGGCGGGATCGACGCGCTGCCAGGAGAGGAGGAAGCGAATAAAGTCGCGCGCGGGAACAGGCTCAATTTCTGCGCGCAGGCGCTTGATCGTGTAATGATGAATGCGGGCAAGGAGCCGCCGCTCGCACCATTCCGGCGCGCCCGGATTGCTGAACGAGCCGCGCATGGCAAAGCCTTCGCTCTCGAGAGCAGCGAGGGCGGATGCAACTGCAGTGGCAGGAACACCCAGCATGCGAGCCAGCTCGTCCTGCGTGACTGGACCCTGGCCTTCGAGCCTGCCGCGCACGATCTCGACAAAGGCTTTGTCTTCGGACCAGTCCTCTGCCGCGGCACGTTCGGGCGCCTGCACCGGCGGATCCATGCTGGGCTGCGGCCAAAGCGCGAGAAACTGCGGCACTCGCTCGGCAGCAATCCACAGGGAAGCGGACGGGCTGCGCAGCCGGGTCACGCGCTTCTGTTGGGCGAGTTCGGTGAGCCACTCGCCCCACCGGGTTTGCGCCTTCGCTTCTTCATCGGTGAGGAATCCGAGCCAGCTCAATGCATCGTGCAACTCGTCGGCATTTTCAGCACCCGGCCACGCCTCGGCGCGCACGCGCGCAATGGCTTCGGGATCGAGCCGACCAAGCTCCGCCGCATCTTCCGGCGTCAGCCACCTCCGGCCCATCACCGCCTGCGTGCGACGCTCCTCGAGCGGCGCATCATCAAGATAGGCATAAGGCCT
Source organism: Pseudomonadota bacterium (assembly GCA_046733355.1). Taxonomy (GTDB): domain Bacteria; phylum Pseudomonadota; class Alphaproteobacteria; order Rhizobiales; family Xanthobacteraceae; genus VAZQ01. Next base: position 27,061 of record JBKPOZ010000098.1, read on the forward strand.
TGCGGCCAGCACTTCCTGCGCCAGTGGCGAGGGCTCTGTGAGATCGCGCGCAATGACAGCGATCTCGCCCCCTTCAATGCGCCGCAGCACGCGCTCGAGACCCTCGATGTCCATGGCGTCGTGCAGGCAATCACCGATCGCCTGGCGCACCAGAGGGTGGTCAGGAATTTCGCGCTCGCCGACGAGATTTTCGGCGCAGGCGATCTGATCGGGAAACACCGCGGCAATCAGATCCTCTGCAGCCATGCGCGCGAGCTGTGGCGGCACCTTGCGACCACCGCGGAAGCGCGGCAGCGCCAGAGAAACGCCTGCCACCCAGCGCCAGCGCGTGATGAACATGGGCGCATCGAGCAGCGCCTGGATCAGCACCTCCCTTACTGATGCGGAGTTGAGATACCGCGCCACCTCGTCGAGCTGGAAGCTGTGCGCAGTGGTGAGCGAGAGCACGATGTTGTCCTCTGTCGCCGCCGCCTGCAGCTCGAAATTGAACTTGCGGCAAAACCGCTTGCGCAGCGCGAGGCCCCACGCGCGATTGATGCGGCTGCCGAAGGGAGAATGAATGACCAGCTGCATGCCGCCAGCTTCGTCGAAGAAGCGTTCGAGGACAATCTCGTCCTGGGTGGGAAGCGTGCCGAGCGCGGCATGCGCTGCTGCAAGGTATTCAACCATCTGACGCGAGGCAGCTGGGCCCAATGCTGTCGTTTCGGTGACCCAGTTGAGCGCGAGCTCGCCACATGGATCATTGCGGAATCTCTCCGCAAGATTGCTGCGCAGCTGAGAGACTGCCTGCGACAGCTCGTCGGTGCGTCCCGGCGCTTCGCCCAGCCAGAACGGAATCGTCGGCGCAGCGCCATGCGCATCCTCGACGCGCACGACCCCGCGCTCGACGCGAATGATGCGATAGCTTTTGTTGCCGAGCTGAAAGATGTCTCCCGCAAGGCTTTCGACCGCAAAATCCTCGTTGATCGTGCCGATCACATGGTTTTCCGGCTCGAGCAGGACCTGGTAATCGGCGGTGTCGGGAATTGTGCCTCCGGAGGTGATCGCGGTGAGCCGCGCGCCGCGCCGGCTGCGCAGCTTGCGGTTGACACCGTCGAAGTGAATGAGCGCACCGCGCCGGCCCCGACGCGTCGTGAAGCCGTCTGCAAGCATCGCAATGATGCTGGAGAAATCCTCGCGCGCGAGATTGCGATAGGGCCAGGCGCGACGCACAAGCGCAAAAAGCTCGTCCTCGTCCCATTCGCGCGCAGCGACGTCGGCCACGATCTGTTGCGCGAGCACATCGAGAGGGCACGATGGCAGGATGAGACGGTCGAGCTCGCCGCGCTGCGTGCTCTCAAGGAGCGCCGCGCATTCAACGAGCTCGTCGCGGGAGAGCGGGAACAGCCGCCCCTTGGGCATGGCCTCGAGCGCATGGCCGGAGCGGCCCACGCGCTGAAGGAAGGTTGCGATCGAGTGCGGCGAGCCGAGCTGGCAGACGAGGTCGACCGCCCCGATGTCGATGCCCAGCTCGAGCGACGCGGTCGCTACCAGGGCTTTCAGCTCGCCGCGCTTGAGCCGCTGCTCCGCATCGAGCCGCTGCTCCTTGGCGAGGCTGCCATGGTGCGCCGTCACTTTCTCTTCGCCGAGCCGTTCGGAGAGCGCCCGCGCTGCCCGTTCCGCCATGCGGCGCGTGTTCACGAAGACCAGTGTCGTGCGATGCGCCTCGATCAGCTCCACGAGCCGATCATAGACCTGGCTCCAGACTTCGGCGGACATGACGGCTTCGAGCGGAGACGATGGCAGTTCAAGGGCGAGATCGCGCGGGCGATGGTGGCCGGTGTCGATGATCGCGCAGTCGTTCTGGTTCGTACCGACCAGAAAGCGCGCTACTTCCTCGATCGGTTTCTGCGTGGCGGAAAGCCCGATGCGCAGCAGGCCGTCGCCGCATAGAGCGGCGAGGCGCTCGAGCGACACCGCGAGATGCGTGCCACGCTTGTTGGCTGCGAGCGCATGAATCTCATCGACGATCACGGTGCGCGTGGTGGCGAGCATCGCACGGCCCGATTGCGAGCCGAGCAGGATGTAAAGCGACTCCGGCGTGGTCACCACGATGTGAGGCGGCCGGCGGCGAACGCGCTCGCGCTCGCCGGCCGGCGTGTCGCCGGTGCGCACCCAGGCGCGAATGTCGATTTGCGGCAGTCCTTGCGCACGCAGCAGATCTCGAATGCCGGCGAGCGGCGCCTCGAGATTGCGGTGAATGTCGCTGGAGAGCGCCTTGAGCGGGGAGACGTACACAACCTGCGTCTCGTCCTGCAGCGTTCCGGCAATGCCCTGACGCACGAGATCATCGATGGCGGCGAGAAATGCGGCGAGCGTCTTGCCCGAGCCGGTCGGCGCGGCAATGAGCACGTGACGACCCGCCTTGATCAACGGCCATGCGCGTGCCTGCGCGGCCGTCGGCTCACAAAATGTGCGCGCGAACCATTGCGCGACTGCGGGGGTGAAGAGGGGCGATTCGTTCATATGCGCTGCCGCCGTTGCGCCAATATGGGCAGCCGCCGTGGGCGGTTCAACGCATAAAACAGGCTCTCACCTTGTCTGGCGCTAGTGTCGAAACAGCTGGCGAATGCGCGTCCAGTTGTCTGCGGGAGGCTCTTCGCTGCCGTTTCGTCCTCGCCCGTTGAACGAGTCCGCCTCGGGGCCCGGATCGTCAGGAGCGTGCACCAGCGGAATGACAGCAGGTGCGACCGGGATGGGCGCGAGTGTGCGCCCGCGTGGTGGCCGCTCCACGTCTGCTGCTTGCTCGCCAGGTTGGTGCGCTTCCGAGGACGCGGTCCGCTGCTCCGCGGCACGCGCTGGCCCATCCCCTTCGCGCGGCTGCAAGGCAGAGGCCATCTCCGGCGGCACCGGCTCAGCCCGCGCACTCGATTCTTCGGCTTCGATCAGCACGCCTGACGGCTCGTCGCCGGCGAGAGGATCTTTCCATTCGAAGGCATCGAGATGTCCGGTGATCGGCGAGGCGGGCAGCCATCGCTCGGATACAAAACCGTCCGCCGTCCATGCCGGATCGCGGCGCGCGCGCAGCGCGCGCACCATCCAGGCGCGCGCCCGGCCCTCGTCCCCGTGCTGCTTGCGCTCGAGCTCCGCCATCAGCGCAGCGACGCGTTTCGTCGGCGTCGATGCAAGCGGCTCCAGCACCTCGCGCGCGACGGCAAATTCCTGCGCGTCCAGCGCCGCCCGCGCCACCGCAAGCGCCGCCTCGATATTGCCGGCCGGCACTTGCGCTGCGAGCGATTGGATGCGGGCGAGCCGCTCGCGGGCGGAATCGCCCGAGCGCAGATGCGCATAGACATCGGCGAGATCAGGGTGCGGATTGGCACGCCACGCGTTCTCGATTATGCGCGCTGACTTGCGCAGTTCGCCGGCCTCGGAGAGGAAACGGCCCGAGAGCGCTGCCGCCGGCACCAATGTGGGCGCCAGCTTGACAGCTTCCAGTGCCAAAGCCTTGGCGCGATCGCGATCGCTCTCTTCCGCTGCGAGCGCCTGTGCGGTGAGCAGCACGGCGCGACGCCGGCGATGCATGGCCTTGTCGATGAGACCGCTGCTCAGGTTGCGATCGAGCCGTTCCAGGGCACCGCTCCAGTCGCCTGCTACGCAGCGGAATTCCAGCACCGCCTGCCCCGCCCATGGCGGCGTGGCGGCTTCTCTCGCCGCCTCCTCCGCGTAGAGGAGCGCAGCCGCCGGATCATTGCGCCGCCGCGCCTCGATGAAGAGCCCGTGCAATCCGAGAAGGCGCGTGTCGTCGCGCCCTGCCATGCGCTGGAAACTGTGCGTTGCAGTTTCACGCTCGCCGCCAAGCTGGGCGGTTTGCGCCTGCAACAGCAAGGTCAGCGGCTCACCCGGAGCGATGCGGCCTGCCTCGGCGCTGAACCTTCGCGCAGCGGCAAGGTCCCCGGAGCCCACCGCAACCAGTCCCTGGGAGACGGCAAGATAACCGCGCATGCCGCGCCGCGTGCGCAGCTGGTTGGCAATGGCGCGCGGCAGGTTTGTGATGGCCCGCAGCGTCGACCATAGCAGCGTGCTCAGCACGGCAATGGCAGCGACCGCAAGCACCAGCACCATCACCGACGTTTCCACCCGGCGCCCGAGCCAGGTGATCACCACATCGCCCGGCCGGTCTGCGAGCCAGACGGCGCCGAAAGCAAACGCGGCAATGACGAGAACGAAAAGGACGACGCGAATCACCGGCTCAGACCCGCCAATGCTTCGGCGCTCATTGCACGCGCGGCTGCAAGCGCCGCCTCGCGCGCCTGCGCTTTCTTTATCCATGCCTCGGCCGGCGCGCGGACTTCCGGCGGTAATTTTCCAAGCTCAGCGAGCGCGGGCGGGATATCGCGGTGCTCGGCAGCGGCGGCAATGCGCGTCAGCACCGCCGCCACATCATTGCCGGGCGTCTCCTCGACGCGGTGTATGCGCACAAGGCGCTCGGCATTCGCCTGCAATTTTTGCAGAAAGCTTCCCTCGGCCGGCGCCGTCCCGCTGGCGGCGAGCAGAGTGGGCATGAGCGCGGAGAGCTCGCGGGAAAGCGCGAGCGCGCTCGGCACCCCAGTTGCCGCGAAAGGCTCGAGCGCAGTCAGATGCGCCGAAGCTGCGCCGAGCGCGCGCATCGCGGAAAGCTCGCTCGCGAAGGCATCGCCCCGCTCTATGGCGCTGGTGAGAGCCGTGCTCGCACTGAGCAAGCGTGCCTGACGATCGACGTTTTGCGCAGCAGTGCGCTTTGCGAGCTCCTGCTCCATTTTACTGATGCGTTGTGTCAGAGCATCGAGCGCAGCGGCCGCCGCATTGGCACGCTCGCTACCCTCACGCGCGAATGTCAGCGCCTCATCTGTTCGGCGCTGCGCAATTCCGACGCTCTCGGCGAGCGCCTTCAGATTGCCTTCGAGCGTCGAAATCCGGTTTACCAACCCGGAATTGTCCGAAGCGCCTTGTCGGGACGCGATGGCGCTCTCCAGCGTCGCAATCCGGCTTGCCAGCTCGTCGATGCGCTTCGCGTCCGGCCCCGCAGCCTGCGCGCGCGCAAGAACCTCGCGCAGCTGCTGCTCGAGGGCGGACACGCGCGAGGCGAGTGCGCTACCGCTATCGGGTGGTGCGATCAGCATGCTGGCGAGTGCGTACACCAAGGCGCCGACCAATCCTCCCGTGAGCCCGGCACCAACGAAGGGAAGAATTGGACGTCGGACCGGAGCGGGTGCGGCAGCTTCTGGTGCGGCACCCTCCCCCGGGTTGGCGGCTTCCGAAGCCTGCGGCTCACTGTGTCGCTCGCGCTCCACTTCGCTCGCAGTCAAATCGATGGTCGACGCCCGTCGGGGCGTTTGCCCCGGCGGCGTCTCGGCGGAGGGATGACCCTCATCACTGCTCAAGGCGTTCTCCTCGTGAATTTCCGCGCTGCATGGGACGGTCCTTCAACCGCCGTTTGTACCGGCGCAGACGCTTTTCGAGTTTCACTGTCGCCTGGTCGGCACTCGCGTAGGCATCGGCTGCAAATCCGTCCGCTTCCAGCACCACACCGGAATCCAGATGGATGACACATTCGGTGCGAAAGCCGAAGGCCTCTTTTTCTACCGTCACGTGGCCCGAGCACCTGCCATCGAAGTATTTTGCCGCAGCTTCGGCAAGCCGCGCATCGATGCGCGAGCGCAAAGCTTCGCCCACGTCCATGTTCTTGCCCGATACGCGGAACTGGATCATCAGGATCGGCTGGGTGCGGCTCGCTTCTGCCGCCGTCGTTGCACCGAGGAAGGGATGCGCATGGCTTCCCGGTATTTTGCGACGGTTCGCCGGGCGATGTCGATCCCTGCCTTTCGGAGTTGCTCGACGATGCTGTCGTCCGACAGCACGTGATCGCCCGCCTCTGTGGCGATCAGCTCGCGAATCTGGTGGCGTACCGCTTCCGCCGAGTGCGCCTCACCTCCGTTTGCCGCTGGAATGGCCGCCGAGAAGAAGTATTTCAGCTCGAAAGTCCCACGATTGGTGGCCAGGTACTTGTTTGCGGTGACGCGCGAGACCGTCGACTCGTGCATGCCGATTGCCTCCGCGACGGTCTTGAGATTGAGCGGACGCAGATATCGAACGCCACCGGTGAAAAAGCCGTCCTGCTGACGTACAATCTCTGTCGCTACTTTCAGGATCGTTTTGGCACGTTGATCGAGCGCCCGCACCAGCCAGGTGGCATTCTGCAGGCACTCGGCCAAATAGGCGCGCTCGCGTTCGTTACGCGCGGTTCGCGTAACCTTCGCATGATAGCTCTGGTCGATGAGCACCTTGGGGAGCGTGTCGGAGTTGAGCTCCACGGTGAAACCGCCGTCCGCGTCAGGTCGCACGAAAATATCCGGGACCACCGATTGCACCAGGACGGAACCGAAAGCCAGACCTGGTTTCGGATTCAGCTGCCGGACCTCTGCGATCATGTCGGCCAGATCGTCCTGGTCCACGCCGCAGATTTTTCGCAGCGCAGCCAGGTCGCGCCGGGCGAGCACATCCAGATTGGCGATCAGCGCCTGCATTGCGGGATCGAAGCGCTCGCGCTCCTTGAGCTGAATGGCAAGGCATTCGGCAAGACCGCGCGCGCAGACGCCCGGCGGATCGAAGCCTTGCAGGATTGCAAGAACGCGTTCCACCTCGGCCAGCGACGCACCAAGCTTCTCGGCTACACCGGACAGATCGGCCGGCAAATAGCCGTTTTCGTCAACGAGGCCGATCAGGTATTGGCCGATCAGCTTGCGCGCCGGATCGCACACGGCCAGCGCCAGCTGAGCGGCAAGATGTTCGCTCAGCGAAGGTTCTGATGCGACGAAACGTTCGAGGTTGTAATCGCTGCGGCTGGTCGAACCGTTTGCGGTCCATTCCGAATGACGCGGACCGGCATGGCCGTTCGGCCGTAAGCCCGCGGGAGTGGCCTCTGCGGAGGGGGGCTCATCAGGATACAAGACCGTGCGTTCTCGTTCCCGCGGCCACACGGCAGTGTCCTGCGCATTGGACATGGCGTCGTACGACTGTGCCGCACCTGCATTTCGAAGGCTCGCTTCTTCCTCCTCTCCGCCGCGTTCAAGGAGCGGGTTGCGCTCGAGCTCTTGCTCGACATAGCGCGCGAGATCGACATTTGAGAGTTGCAGCAGCTTGATGGCCTGCATCAGCTGCGGCGTCATGACAAGTGCGTGGCTTTGCCGAAGTTGCAGTCTTTGGCTCAGCGCCATGCGAAAACGCGGTCCAGCGGTGCGCGCCCCCGCAGCGCTTAGAAGCCGCGGCCGGCGAAGTGGTCCAATTCTTGCTTATCTGGTTCTCGGACGCCTGTACACCCGGTGTGGCACCCGTCGTTAATGCTGGGGACAAGCGCTGCAGAAGAAGTCCTCCTGAGTCACACTAGGATCGCAGCGCCGCGCCGGTGCGTTTGCTCACTTCGGCAACGATCTTGTTCGCGACTGCTTCGATCTCCTGATCGGTCAGGGTCCTTTCCCGCGGCTGCAGCATCACAGAGATGGCAATCGACTTCTTGCCCGGCTCGATGCCGCGGCCTTCATAGAGATCGAATACACTCACGTCGGTGATCAGCTTGCGATCGGCATTTTGCGCCGCGCGCACGACATCGGCCGCGCGTACCGAACGATCGACCATAAAAGCAAAATCGCGCTCGACCGGTTGGAATGGCGAAAGCTCCAGCACGGGCCGTGTGCGCGTGGCCTTCGATCTCGGTTCGGGAATGCGGTCGAGAATCACTTCAAATGCGGCCAGGGGGCCGGTCACGTCGAGCAGCTCGAGCGCTTGCGGATGCAGCTCGCCGAAAAACCCGAGCACATTCTGCGTACCCATCCGTATCGTGCCGCTGCGTCCCGGGTGGAACCAGGCGGGAGCGCCCGCAACAATTTGCAGCGCGGCAGTCGCCGCTCCGGCAGCCGCAAGCGCCGCCAGCGCATCGGCTTTGACGTCGAACGCATTGACCTCGGCAATGGGTGCCGACCAATGGCGTCCGCTGCCTTGCGGTTTTGCCCAGCGGCGGCGCACTCCGGCGGCGCTCGTGAGCTGATCCTCCGCAGCTTCGCCGGTGAAAATCTGTCCCACTTCGAACAGCGCGATATCCGGAAAACCGCGATCGCTGTTCCGCTGCGCAGCGAGCGCCAGCCCCGGAATGAGGCTCGGCCGCATCTCCGAAAGCTCGGCCGAGATCGGGTTGGCGAGCGCGAGCTCGGCCTTGCCGCCGAAAAAGCGCGCCGGCCGCGGCGCGATGAACGACCAGCTGACCGCCTCAACCATGCCGCGCGCGGCTAGCGCGCGAATGACTTTGCGTCGCCGTCGCTGAATGGACGTGAGCACGGGTTGGTGCGGCGCCTCGCCCCGATCAAACGGCACCGATGGAATGCGATCAACGCCAATCATCCGCACGATCTCTTCGACGAGATCGGCTTTGCCTTCCACATCTGTACGCCAGGATGGCACGGTGACTCGCAGGCTGGCTTTCGATTGCGTTGTTTCAAAGCCGAGGCGATCAAGCACGCGCGCCATTTCGGAGAGGGGAAGTTCGAGACCGGTCAGGCGGGCAACCTCGCTGCCAGGAAAATCGATACTGCTGCGACCAACATCGGTTTTGCCGGCCATCACCACATGCGACGGAGCCCCTCCGCATAGCTCAAGCACCATCGTGGTCGCGAGCTCGAGCCCCGGCTGCATGAAGACGGGATCGACCCCCCGCTCGAACCGATACCGCGCGTCCGAGGTTACACCGAGCTTGCGTCCGGTCTGCGCGATGTTGGGCGCATCCCACAGCGCCGACTCAATCAGCACGTCCGTGGTCGCATCCGTGCAGCCGGTCTCCTCCCCGCCCATGATGCCCGAAAGCGATTCCACGCCTCGCTCGTCGGCAATGACGCACATCGACTCATCGAGCCCGTAGCGCTTGCCGTCGAGTGCAAGCAGACTCTCGCCGGCGCGCGCGCGGCGAACGGTTAGGTTGCCGTGCACCTTGGCGGCATCAAATACGTGCAGCGGACGGCCGCGGTCATAAGTGATGAAATTGGTGATATCGACCAGCGCGTTGATGGGACGCAAGCCGATGGCGCACAGCCGCCGCTGCAGCCATGCCGGCGAAGGACCGTTCTTGACGCCCCGCACCATGCGCAGCGAGAAGGCAGGGCACAACGATGGCCAAGCACCAAACTCGAGCTTCACCTGCACCGGACAGGGGAAGCTCCCCGCCGCCGGAGTCGGCGGCCGATCGATGAACTTGCCCAACTCGGCTGCGGCAAGATCCCGGGCGATCCCGTTCACGCCCGTGCAGTCGCCTCGATTAGGCGTGAGATTGATCTCGATTAGGGCATCGTCGAGGCCCGCCCAAGCGGCGTAGCTCCTGCCCACCGGCGCATCGGCCGGCAACTCGATAATGCCTTGGTGATCGTCAGAAATTTGCAGTTCGTATTCGGAGACGAGCATGCCGCGGCTTTCAACGCCGCGAATCTTGCCCACCCCCAGCGTGATGTTCTTGCCCGGAATGTAGGCGCCGGGCGCTACAAACACACCTTTCATGCCGGCGCGTGCATTGGGCGCGCCGCACACGACCTGAACCGGATCGCCGCTGCCCGTATCCACCATGCACACGCGTAGGCGATCGGCATTGGGGTGCTGCTCCGCCGAAATCACGCGCGCAATGGAAAACGGCGCAAGCAGATGAGCTCGGTCCTCGACCCGCTCAACCTCGAGGCCGATCATTGTGAGCTTGTCGACGATGGCCGCGAGCGAAGCGTCGGCCTCGAGATGCTCCTTGAGCCAGGCGAGCGTGAACTTCATCATGGCAGCAGCCGCGCCGTCATTCCGGCCGAGGCCGAAGGCCGAGAGCCGGAATCCATAAGCCCAGGCCTGTGGTTATGGATTCCGGGCCCGCCGCTACGCGGCGCCCCGGAATGACCGCGTCCGTGGTCACGGGCTCAGGCCGCCTGCGAGCGTCGGCAGGTCGAGCGGCTTGAATCCGTAATGGGACAGCCAGCGCACGTCCGATTCGAAGAACGCGCGGAGGTCGGGCATGCCATATTTGAGCATTGCCACCCGGTCGATTCCCATGCCCCATGCGAAGCCCTGATAGACATCGGGATCAAGCCCGCAATTGCGCAGCACGTTGGGATGCACCATCCCGCAACCGAGAATCTCGAGCCAATCCTCGCCTTCGCCGAATCGGATCTCGCCCTTCTCGCGCTTGCACTGGATATCGACTTCGAGAGACGGCTCCGTGAAGGGAAAATATGACGGCCGAAAGCGCATCTTCACCTGGTCCACTTCAAAGAACGCTCGGCAGAACTCGCTCAAAATCCACTTCAGGTGACCGAGATGGGAGCTTCTGTCGATGACGAGACCTTCCACCTGGTGGAACATGGGCGTGTGGGTCTGATCGCTGTCGCTGCGGTAGGTGCGGCCCGGAATGATTACCCGGATCGGAGGTCGGGCGGCCAGCATGGTCCTGATCTGCACCGGCGAGGTGTGCGTCCGCAGCAGCAGCCGAGAGCCGTCGGGCTTCGCGCCGAAGTAAAAAGTATCGTGCATGTCGCGGGCCGGGTGGCTTTCCGCAAAATTGAGCTTGGTGAAATTGTAGTCCTCGCTTTCGATGTCCGGACCTTCGGCCACCGCAAAGCCCATGTCGGAGAATATGGTGACAATCTCCTCGGTCACCTGGCTGACTGGATGCACGCGTCCGGCCTCAGCCGCCGTCTCCCGCACTGGCAGCGTGACATCGACCGTGTCGGTAACGAGACGCTCTGCCAGCGCCGCATTTTTTAATTCGTCCTTGCGCGCGGCGATCGCGGCGCTCACGCGATCCTTGACGCGATTGATGAGCGCGCCTTGTTGCTTGCGCTCCTCGGGAACCATCGTGCCGAGCGTCTTGAGCAGGGCAGTGATCGAGCCATGCTTGCCCAACGCGGCGATGCGTGTCGCCTCGAGGGCGGCTTCGTCCTTCGCCGCGGCTACTGCACTTACGAGCTCGGTTTCCAGCGCGGAAAGATCGGTCACCGAGTGTCAGGCCGCGATGGCGGCTTTCGCTTGCTGCACGACCGCCTCGAATGCCACCGGCTCGCGGATCGCCAGATCCGACAGCAGCTTGCGATCCATGACAAGGCCCGCTTTCCCAAGCCCGAATATAAATCGGCTATAGGTCAGCCCGAACGGACGCACCGCCGCATTGAGCCGCTGGATCCAGAGCGCCCGAAACGTGCGTTTTCTCCGCTTGCGATCGCGATAGGCGTACTGATTGGCCTTCTCCACCGCCTGTTTGGCAACGCGAATGGTGTTCTTGCGCCGCCCATAATAGCCCTTTGCCGCCTTGAGCACCTTCTTGTGCTTCGCGTGAGCGGTGACTCCGCGCTTGACCCGTGCCATGGCTCGTTCACCCGTTCGGAAGAAAGTATTTCTTGACCGTGTCGCCGTCGGTCTTGAACAGAACATTTGTGCCACGCAGCTGACGGATCTGCTTGTTGGTACGTTTGATCATGCCGTGACGCTTGCGGGACTGCTGATAAAGCACCTTGCCGCCCGCCGTGATCTTGAATCGCTTCTTGGCGCCGGACTTGGTCTTGATCTTGGGCATTCTGCTCTCCTGCGCCAAAGTCCGCTCGCCGGCAGAGCCGCATCTGCTCACGGAAGCCTGAAGATGCGCGACGTGCCACGGCAGCCCGCGTCAGCCGGGCGCGGCGCGCCGGCTTATGGCAGAGCGCAGCCAAAAACACAACCAGGTGAACGGGATGCGGCTGCGCTTAGCGGGGCGCGAGCACCATCACCACTTGTCGGCCCTCGAAACGGGGCTCCTGCTCCACCTTGGCAATCTTGGTCGTGTCGTCCCGCACCCGGTTGAGGAGCTGATAGCCGAGCTCCTGATGCGCCATTTCACGACCACGGAAGCGCAACGTCACCTTGACTTTGTCGCCTTCCTCGAAGAAGCGCTGCATGGAGCGCATTTTGACGCCGTAGTCGTGGTCGTCGATCATGGGCCGAAGCTTGATCTCCTTGACCTCGACCACCTTCTGGCGCTTGCGCGCCTCGGCCGCCTTTTTTTGTGCCTGATATTTGTACTTGCCGTAGTCGAGAATCTTGCAGACCGGCGGGGATGAATTGGGAGCGATCTCAACGAGATCGAGGCTGGCCTCCTGGGCCTTCTGGAGCGCGATCGCTATGTCGACAGGGCCATGATTGTGGCCGGTCTGATCGATCAATTGTACCTGTGGAACGCGAATCTCCTCGTTGATGCGCGGCCCTTCCTTGGCGGCGGGCTGCACGGGTCTCATGGGACGACGAATGGCTATGCTCTCCTCTTGCTGTTGCGGCTGGCCTGCCGCAGCAGGCCCGCAAAAGATCAGTACAAACTCCCGATAAGTCAACGGCTAATCGGGCCTTTCGTTGACGACTTTTGCGTTCGGAAAAATTGTCCGCGACAGTGTCGAACTGGCAACACTGTCGCAGGATCGTTGCGACGCTCAACGGCGTAGCCCGGATGAGCGAAGCGATATCCGGGAAGTCGACCCCGCATATCGCTGGCGCTCATGCGGGCTACGGAGCTCAGGCATCATCGCGCGCGAGCAGCGAGGTGTACACGGCGCGGGTCGCGACCGCGATGCTGCGCGGGGAGAACATGTACTCTGCGAATTGGCGCGCGCGCGCGGACATGGCCCGATAGGCAGTGCTATCGAGCGCGAACGCCTGAGCGAGCGCGTGCGCGAACGCCGCCACGTCCTGCGGCTCGACAACCCAGCCGGTACGGATGTCCTCGGGCATTTCGGGAGGCGTAACGACATGCTCCGGCAGGGCGCCAACCCGCGAAGTCACCACCGGCCGCCCCATAGCTTGCGCCTCAGCCACCGCCCGGCCCAGGAGCGGCGGCTCGATTGCGGTCACCATCACCACGTCCGCGGCTGCGTATGCAGCCGGCATGTCCCGGCAGTGGCCCGCAAATCGCAGCAGCGACTGCACCCCCCGCGCACGTGCCGCCTCGGCGAGGAAACGCGCATAGCGGCGAAAGCTCTCGTGCTCACCCGCCATGATGAAGGCGAAGTCCTTGCTGCCGCTTTCGATCAGAAGCCGCGCGACCGCAGGCAGCACGAGTTGACCGTTCCAGGGCGCTACGCGCCCGGGGATGAGGACGACGCGCTCGTTTGGCTGGACGCGCCACGTTTTGCGCACAGCCTCCACGCGTTCCACCGTCACGGCTGCAGGATTGAATGTCGCCGTATTGATGCTGCGCGGAATGACGGTGAGGCGGTCGCGGGCAAGGCCGTGACGCTCGATCACCGGCGCCGCCGCGAATTGCGACGGAGTAATTACGCGGTCCCCACGCGCGAGCGCGCTCGCCCACCAGGCGCGCCAACCGGAAACAGCCGGAACATCGGGAAGTGTCGTGACCAGCCATACGGCAATCTGTGCCGCGGCCATTTGCGCGCTCCACGCCCCGGCCACGCTCTGCGCATGCACGATATCGATCCGCTCGGAGGCAATGAGACGTTCGATACGGCGAGCACTGCTGCGCACGCGCAACGGGTTAATCGTGTCGTTGACCAGAGGAACCCAATCGCCGCCCGCCGTCTTCAGCTCGGCTGCAAGAGGCCCGTCCTCCGCCGCAATGATCGCGCGCGCGCCGGCGCGCAAAAGCGCATGCGCGACGTCGACGGCGGTGCGGGCGACCGGCTCCTCGCGCAAGGCGGGCACGACCTGCAGGATCGTGGCGCCGGCAAGACTGCGCGGCGAGGCATGCTGCTCTGGATAATCCGCGCTCAAGCACCTAATCCCGGCGTATCGCTCTGCTGCCACGCATCACGTGCTTGCATTGACGGGAATCCGCGCTGTCCTGCGCGTGCACAGGTTCTCTTGGCGCCTCGGATGAACGATGTTTGCCTGAAATTCCTCGAGGTTGGAACCGGCAAAGCAGCCCGTCGGATCGCAGTTCGCCACAGCGACGGCATGCCGCCCGCGCTTTTCTGGCTTGGCGGCTTTCGTTCCGACATGCGAGGCACGAAGGCGCAAGCGCTGGCGCAATGGGCGAGAGCACGGCAACGCGCGGTCACCCGCTTCGACTATTCAGGTCATGGGGAATCCCGCGGCGATTTCCGCGAAGGCACGATCGGGCGCTGGCTCGAAGAGGCCATTGCCGTGTTGGATGCTCTCTGCCGCGGACCGCAGATCGTCGTCGGATCGTCGATGGGCGGCTGGCTCGCGCTCCTGCTCGCCCGCAAAATTGCCGCGCGGGCACAATCACCCGCAACGATCGCCGGGCTGGTGCTGATCGCGCCGGCAGTGGATTTCACTGAAGAGCTGATGTGGAAGCGGTTTGCCCCCGAAGTGCGCAGGCAAATCGAAGAATCGGGCGTGTATGCAAGGTCCTCCCAATATTCAACGGAGCCCTACCTCATTACGCGCGGGCTCATCGAGGACGGGCGCAATCATCTGCTGCTGGAGAGCATGATCGAGACCGGCTGCCCCGTGCGTATCCTGCAGGGGGTGCAGGATCCTGATGTCCCCTGGGGGCACGCGGTCGAGCTCACCACGCGTTTTGCGCGCGATGATGTCGTCCTCACCCTTGTGAAGGATGGCGACCATCGCCTCTCCCGACCCGAGGACATTGAGCGCCTGCTGGCCGCTGTGGCCGAATTCGACCTACGTTCCGAGCCCGAGGCACAAGACAAGCGAAGCTAGCAGCGATCCTTTGGCGGCACTTAGAGCGGGTCGCGGCGTTAGCCTCTTGCAGTTCTGGCGTTTTTCCCTATGTTCTTGTTCTGTTCTAGGCCTCCGGGATGCCAATGCCGCGCGCCGCTGCCGCTCCTCTATCCACGAACCATCGCACTGTGCGGCGGATGCCGGGCAACGCGCGGCCAGGGCGGTCCGCCGTCGTTGACCTCGACAAGCCGGTCGATCTCGACAGCGCCGTCGCCTATGAGCGGCGCCGCGGGCGCGGAGCGCAGTCGAATGCTTCCGGCCGCTACGAGCCGCTTGCGCGCATTGCGTTTGACGACGGTTGGCAGAACTTCGACGAGCTGCCGCCGTTCAGGACCAGCGTCAACCTCGACTCGACGCGCAGGATTATCACCCGCAACAATTCTCCCGACATCTCGTTCGATCGCTCGATCAATCCCTATCGAGGCTGCGAGCACGGCTGTATCTACTGCTTCGCGCGGCCGACGCACGCCTATCTCGGGCTGTCGCCGGGGCTCGACTTCGAGACGCAGCTCTTTGCCAAGCCTGACGCGCCAAAACTCCTCGAGCGCGAGCTTTCCGCTCCGGGCTATGTGCCGCGCACGATTGCGATCGGCACGAATACCGACCCGTACCAGCCGATCGAGCGCGAGCATCGCATCATGCGCGGCATCCTCGAAGTGCTCGACCGCTGCGGCCATCCGGTCGGCATTGTCACGAAGTCCGCACTGGCGCTGCGGGATCTCGACCTTCTCGCCAGCATGGCGCAGCGCAATCTCGTCAAGGTCGCTCTCTCGGTCACCACCCTCGACGGCAAGCTCGCGCGTCTCATGGAGCCGCGAGCGCCGACGCCACGGCGGCGTCTCGAGGCACTTGAGGGGTTGAGCGCCGCCCGGATACCGACCACCGTGATGGTCGCGCCCGTCATTCCGGCACTCAATGACGCCGAGATCGAACGCATTCTCGATGCTGCCGCAGCGGTCGGCGTCAAGGAAGCCGGCTACGTGCTGCTCCGGCTGCCGCTGGAAGTGCGCGACCTGTTTCGCGAATGGCTGCTTGCGAATTTTCCGGATCGCCACCGGCACGTTTTCAAGCTCATTCGCGAGATGCGAGGCGGCAAGGACTATGATTCAAGCTGGGGCGAACGCATGAGCGGCAAAGGGCCGACCGCCTGGCTGATCGGCCGGCGTTTCGAGCTTGCCTGCGAGAAGCTGGGCTTGAACAAAGCGCGCACCAGCTTGAGCACGGAGCACTTCAAGCCGCCGCGCGGCACCGCGCAGCAGCTCAGTTTGTTCTGATTACCTGCGCGTGAAAATTGTAGGATGGGTTGAGCAAAGCGAAACCCATCGATGCAGTGCGCCTAATCTGCGAGCAATGAGGCGCAACGAAGCGTTCGCGCGGGAACGCGGTTGAAGGTCTATGTTGTTGATGGGTTTCGCTGCGCTCAACCCATCCTACGAGTTCTTTCCCCAGCTCATCACAGCCGCAACGCAGCACCGATTGACTTCGCGCCGCCAGTGGGCACGATCACGGCATGAGTCGGCAAACGTCGACGGGCCCGGTGCCGCTTCGCCTGCCGCTGGGCGAGGAGCCAGTCCGGCCCACCTTTCGTCGCGAGCGCAGGGCGCTCAAGCGGGGCGTGTGGCCGGTTGCCGGATGCGACGAGGCAGGGCGAGGTCCGCTCGCAGGGCCCGTAGTTGCGGCAGCGGTCATTCTCGATCCCAGGCGCGTGCCGCGCGGTCTCGACGATTCCAAAAAACTCGATCCGGAAACGCGCGCCAGGCTGCACGCGAAAATCTGCGCGACGGCCGAGGTCTCGGTCGCGGTCGCGCCACCGTCGCGCATTGACCGCGATAATATCCTGCGTGCCTCGCTGTGGGCGCTTGCGCGCGCGGTTGCAGCCCTGCCCGTGCGGCCAAAGCTGGTGTTCGTGGATGGTCGGGACCGCATTCAGGTAGCCTGCGAGTGCCAAGCGGTGATCAGCGGCGACGCGATCATTGCCTCGATTGCCGCCGCCTCGATCGTGGCGAAGGTCACGCGTGATCGTCTCATGATCCGGCTCGGCCTGCATTATCCCGGCTATGGTTTCGAGAACCACAAGGGCTACAGCGTGCCGGAGCATTTTGAGGCGCTGGCGCGGCTCGGACCCACCATTCACCACCGGCGCTCCTTTGCCCCGGTGGCAGCAAGCAGCGAAGAGCTCCTCGCTCAGGCTGCGCAAGCCGCCGCAACCGCGACCTTGCAACTTTAGCGGGCCGCAACGCGCGCAGCCCTGCGCGCCGTGTTGTTTGCCGCATTGGTAGGGTAAACGTCGCGGCGATGCTCTACGTGTCGATCCTCGTGGAATTGCTGCGCTCGCGCCCGGCGTTCGCAGTCTGGCTCGCCGCAATTTTCCAAGCGCTGCTCTGGACGCTGTTGCCCGATATTTTTTACGCGAGCCCACCCGGCGATGTGCCGCTTGTGCTCGCCATCGGTCACGAGTTTCAACTCGGCTCGTTTCTCGGTCCGCCGCTTGCGTTCTGGCTCGCCGAGCTCGCCTACGACCTCGCCGGCCGGCATCTGATCGGGGTCTATGCATTATCGCAGGCGTGCGTGGTCGCGACCTATTGGGCGGTGTTCCTCCTCGGCAGAGCGATGGTCGGGGCACAGCACGCCGCACTGGCCGTGCTGCTGATGCCGGGCATTGCCGCCTTCACCGTGCCCACTCCCGATTTCGGTCCGGCAGTGCTTGCGATGCCACTCTGGGCGTTCATCCTGCTGCATTACTGGCGCGCCGTGCGCGAGGGGCAGCGCGGCTACTGGCTTGCGCTTGTGATAGAGACCGGACTGCTGCTGCTGACGACCTATCTTGGACTGCTGCTGCTGGCGCTCCTCGTCGGATTCACGCTGGCAAATGAACGCGCGCGATCATCGCTGAAATCATACGACCCGTTGCTTGCCGTCGCCATCGTCGCTCTCGTGATCGGGCCATATCTTGCGTGGCTCATCCATTCCGGGATCGCCCCGCTCCGGCTGGATGCGGCGGGGGCCCCCGGCTTTGGCGGCAGCCTGCTTGCATGGCTGCAACGGCTGGCGCTCATTGTCGTCGCCCATGCGGGTCTTGCCGTGCTGGTCGGCCTGGTGGCCGGATGGCCGTGGCCGCGCGAGGACCCCGCCCCGATCATCGTGCGTCGCCCGATCAGTCCCTTCACCCGCCAGTTCGTCTATTTTTTTGCGCTGGCGCCACCTTTGCTCGGCTCGTTGGCGGCCGTCACGCTCGGATGGCCCGGCCCCATGGGAGGAGTAGCTCCGCTCCTCATACTTTCCGGGCTCGCTGTGGTGATTGCGGCAGGGGACGCAATTTCCCTCAAGCGACAGCACATCGTGATCGCAGCCTGGTTTGGCCTGCTGATCGTTCCGCCGGTGATGGCGGCATGCTCGATCTTCGTTCTTCCCTGGCTGAATTCCGATCTCAGAACAGCGCAACCTGTGGAGACAATGGGGCGCTTTTTTTCCGAAAATTTCGAGCGCCGTACGGGTGCACCGCTGAAGATCGTAGGAGGTGATCTGCGCACGGCAGCGCTCGTTGCACTCGGAGCTCCGAGCCGCCCGAGCGTGCTCATCGATGCGGCGCCCCAGCGTTCGCCGTGGGTGAACATTGAAAGCCTGAGATCAAAGGGGGCCGTCCTCGTTTGGCCGACGACCGATACGGCGGGCACGCCTCCCCCCGGGATGGCCGAGCGATTTCCGCAGCTGGTGCCCGAAGTGCCTCGCGCTTTTGCGCGTTGGGTGCAAGGAAGGTTGCCGCTCGTCCGCATCGGCTGGGCGGTGATCAGGCCAAAAACCGAGGAACCGATATTGCTGCCGCGTCCGGAGAGGCCAGATGACAGAGGTCAGATGACAGAGGTCAGATGAAAGACACTAAAACGTCAGAGCAGCGCTCGATCAAGGCACGTCATCAGTCCTCTGCCGTCCGTCCTCTGTCGTCTGTCCTCTGTCATGTGGATCGCTATTTCGGGCTTGCCGAGCATGGCACAGACTTGCGCACGGAATTCCTGGCTGGGCTCACCACCTTTCTGACGATGGTCTACATCGTATTCGTCAACCCCCAGATCCTGGCGAATGCGGGCATGGACAAAGGTGCGGTATTCGTTGCGACCTGCGTCGCGGCCGCAATATCGAGCCTGGTGATGGGAATGTTTGCCAATTACCCCATCGCGCTCGCGCCAGGCATGGGCCTCAACGCCTTCTTTGCCTTCACGGTCGTGCTCGTTGACGGTTATTCATGGCAGCAGGCGCTCGCCGGCGTGTTCTGCTCGGGCGTGATCTTTTTTCTCATCTCCATCGGAAGAGTCCGCGAATATCTCATCAATTCGATTCCCCAGAATCTGAAGCTCGCAATTTCTGCCGGCGTCGGGCTCTTCCTCGGAATCATCGCACTCGAGGAATCGGGAATCGTCGTGGCGCAGCCGAAGACCCTCGTCACGCTCGGGGATCTGAAGGCCTGGCCGGCAATCCTGTGCCTCGTCGGCTTTGCCGCAATTGTCGGCCTCAATCGCCGCGGGATCATGGGCGCCACACTGATCGGAATCGTGGCTGTCACGCTTATCGGCGTGCCGCTCGGGATTGCGGAATTTACCGGGATCATCGCGCCACCACCGTCCCTCGCACCCACGTTCTTTCAGCTGGATTTCACACGCGCGACCGAAGCGACCTTCATCATCGTGGTGTTCAGCCTCCTGCTCGTGGACGTGTTCGATAATGCCGGCACATTGATCGGCGTGGCTCACGCCGCGCGGCTGCTCGATGCCAAGGGCAATCTGCCGCGCATGCGAGAGGCGCTCATGGCCGACAGCTTCGCGGCGATGTTGGGCGCCCTGATCGGAACCTCGACCACAACGAGCTACATTGAGAGCGCTGCCGGTGTCGCCACCGGCGGGCGCACCGGATTGACAGCGGTGTTTGTCGCTCTTCTTTTTCTTTTGGCTCTCTTCTTCTCGCCGCTTGCCGCCATGATCCCGGCCTACGCATCGGCGGCCGCACTCCTCTATGTGGCGTGCATCATGGCGCGCGGGCTTGCCGAGATCGAATGGCAGGACATCACCGAATCCGCCCCTGCAGTGGTCACGGCATTGATGATGCCGCTCACCTATTCCATCGCAAATGGCATCGGCCTGGGGTTCATCATCTATGTGCTCGCCAAGGCGGTGGCGGGCAGATACCGGGAAGTCAATGTGCCTATTGCGACGCTCGCCATGGTTTTCGCGCTCAAGTTTGCGCTCCCTGGCTGAGCGCCTGCTTGATTGAAAGAAAATCGCGCCACGCGAGCCGTTTCTGTACCGGCTGCCGGAGCAGATAGGCCGGATGCAGCGTTGCCATTGCGCGGATTTGGCGGCTTCCCGTCCAGAACGGAAACCAGCGGCCGCGCGTTTTCAGAATGCCATCCCGCACATTGAGCAGCGTCTGTGCCGAGGGCCCGCCGAGGCACACCAGGATGTCGGGATCAGCCAACTCGATCTGGCGCAGCGTGAACGGCAGGCAGACCGCCGATTCCTGCGGCGTGGGAGTGCGATTGCCGGGCGGTCGCCAAGGCACGATGTTGGCGATATAGGCTTGAGTTCGGTCAAGGCCGATCGCTGCCATCATGCGATCGAGCAGTTTTCCCGAGCGGCCGACGAAAGGCAGGCCGGCGATGTCCTCCTCGCGTCCCGGCGCTTCGCCTACGAACATCACGCGCGCTGCCGGATTGCCGTCGGCAAAGACGAGCTGCGTCGCCGTCTGCCGCAAGGAGCAAGCTTCGAACTCGCTGAGAGCTGCGCGCAGCTGTTCCAGGTTTTGCGCTGCCTTCGCGGCTGCATGAGCGGCAAGACGCGCAGCTTCGGGCGAGACTGCCGCGCCGAGCAGGGTGGCATCACCCTTTGGGCCGGCCGCAACCTGGCTCGCAATCGGATTGTTGCCCGCGCGCGCCGCGGACAGGCGGGGAGGCGTTTCCGGCATACCAGCGCTGGCACGCACCTCCTTCGGCGGCCCCTCATGCACGGCGAGCCGGTCCACGGCGGTTTCAACAAGCGCTGCGTCGACACCCGTCTCGCTGTAGAAGGCGAGAAGAGCGATCAGAGCCAACCTGTCGTCCATCGTTTTTGCCGTGGCGTGAGCCCGCGCGGTTTGCAGACTTTGCAGCTACGCTATGGGATGAAGACGTGGGGGATGGCAAGGCATCGATGCTTCTGGTGCAAACCTGTTTTGCACCGCATTAAGCGTCTGCATGGCGAGTTTGGAGCATGTTGAATGGCTAACGAGACATTACCTCCGCGCGAAGCCATGGAGTTCGACGTCGTCATTGTGGGGGCCGGACCATCGGGACTCGCTGCCGCGATCCGTCTCAAGCAGATATCGCCGGACATCAGCGTTGTAGTCGTCGAAAAAGGTTCCGAAGTGGGTGCCCACATTCTCTCAGGCGCCGTCATTGACCCGAGCGGGCTCGACCGGCTGCTGCCGGAATGGCGGACCGAAGAGACGCCTCTGAAAACGCAGGTAAGCAAGGACGCGTTCTACTGGCTGGGGGAAAAGCGCGCGTTGCGGCTTCCGAACGCGCTGATGCCTCCACTCATGAACAATCACGGCAACTACGTGGTCTCGTTGGGCAACGTGTGCCGCTGGCTGGGACAGAAAGCCGAAGCCCTCGGTGTCGACATCTATCCGGGGTTTCCCGCATCCGACTTGCTGTTCGACGCGCATGGAGCGGTTGCGGGCGTTGCCACGGGCGACATGGGCATCGGCAAAAATGGCCAGCCCAAGGAAACCTTCACCCGCGGCATGGAGCTGCGCGGCAAGTATACGCTGCTCGCCGAAGGCGCGCGGGGGAGCCTCAGCAAGGTCGCGATGCGCCGGTTTGCTCTGGATGCCGGCCGCGAGCCGCAAAAGTTCGGGATCGGCCTCAAGGAGCTGTGGCAGGTCGATCCGGACGCACACCGCCCCGGCTATGTGCAGCATACATTAGGCTGGCCGCTCGACCGGCGCACCGGCGGTGGATCCTTCCTTTATCATTTTGACGAAAACCTCGTGTCCGTCGGCTTCGTCCTCCATCTGAACTATGCGAACCCCTATCTTTCGCCTTTCGAGGAGTTCCAAAAATTCAAGACGCATCCCCTCATTGCCGAAACGCTGCGCTCAGGCAAACGGTTGGGTTACGGAGCACGCGCGCTCACCGAAGGCGGCTGGCAATCGGTTCCGAGGTTGACGTTTCCGGGCGGGGCGCTCATCGGCTGTGCGGCCGGTTTCATGAATGTGCCGCGCATCAAAGGCACCCATAACGCAATGCACTCGGGCATAAATGCCGCCGAGCACGTCGGACGGGCGGTGGCGCACGGGCGCGCCAATGACGAGCTGATCGAGCTTGATGCTGGCTGGCGCTCCTCCGCAATCGGCCGCGATCTCTGGAAAGTGCGCAATGCCAAGCCGTTGTGGTCGCGCTTCGGTACCGATCTCGGCATTGCGCTTGGCGGTTTCGACATGTGGACGAATACTTTGGGCTTTTCCCTCTTCGGCACGCTCCCGCATGGCAAGCCTGATTACGCCGCACTGACGCCTGCTTTTCAATGCGCCCCCATCGCCTATCCCAAACCCGACGGCAGGCTGACATTCGATCGGCTCTCGTCAGTATTTCTCTCCAATACCAACCACGAGGAAGATCAGCCTGTGCATCTGCAAGTGCGCGACCCGGCGTTGCAGAACGCTTCAGAGCACGATCGCTACGGAGGTCCTTCGGCGCGCTATTGTCCCGCTGGCGTCTACGAGTGGATCGAGGAGGGGGGAACTGCGAAATACCTCATCAACGCGCAGAATTGCGTGCATTGCAAAACCTGCGACATCAAGGATCCGAATCAGAACATCGATTGGGTTCCGCCGGAGGGCGGAGGCGGGCCGAATTACGTCAATATGTGACCGCGCCTGGGAATGTGACCAAGCTCGTCACGATGCCGCCCTGATCCGAACATCGAAACATGATTGGACATCCTGCATCGGGGCGGTTATTGCGAGGCCGGCATCAAGACGGCCCTTCTGTCCGGAAGCGGCGACGTTGCGCCCGTCGCCCCATGGAGTCGACGATCCGTGATCCCTTTGCTCTCTTGTAGGCGTGCCGCAGCCGCGGCTCTCGCCGTACTTGCGATCTCATGGCCCGCAGCTCTGTCCGCGCGGGCGCAAGTGCCCACCACGCTGGCTGCGCGCAGCTCGACTTCCGGCAGCTACCTGGCGGCACGTCATGCCGGCGGCCAGCGCGATGCTGCGGCCGCCTCGGCCTATTACCGGGCCGCGTTGCGCGGGGACCCGCGCAACACCGAGCTCCTGGAGCGCACCTTCCTGGCAGTTCTGGCGAATGGCGAGATGGATGAAGCCATCAAGCTCGCCGAGCGTGTGTTGCTGGTCGACAAGACCGATCGGGTCGCGCGGCTCGTACTCGGCGTTCGGGCGATCAAGCAAAAGCAGTATCCGGTCGCGCGCAAAGAACTCGTACAATCTGTCCGAGGACCGATTACGGATCTCGCCGCGACCCTGCTGTCGGCATGGACACTCGCCACTCCGGGCGAGGCCAAGCTTGCGACCGACGCGATCGACAAGCTGACCGGAGCCGAATGGTATGCGATCTTCAAGGACCTGCATGCTGCGCTGATCCTGGACCTCGCCGGCCAGAAGAAAGACGCCGCGCGGCGATTCGAGCGCGCGTACAAGAATGATCCTACGGCGCTTCGGGTGGTGCAGAGCTATGCAAGCTTCCTCTCGCGTCAGGGCAATTCGGCCGAGGCGCTTAAGGTCCTGGCCGCATTCGAGGAGGCGTTGCCGCGCCATCCGCTGATCGCCGAGGCACGCAGCGAGATCGAGGCGGGAAGGAAGCTCCCCCTCATGATCGACAATGCGCAAGCGGGTGCGGCCGAGGTGCTCTACGGCCTCGGCGCGGCGCTTGGCCGTCGCGGCGGCGAGGATCTAGGCCTCATCTACCTGCAGCTCGCCTTGTATCTCGTGCCTCAGCACTCGCTCGCGCTTCTGTCGCTCGGCGACCTCTATGAGGCGCTGAAGAATACCGAGCTCGCAAACAACACGTATGAGCGGGTGCCGCCCAATTCGCCATTGCAGCGGAACGCCCAGATCCAGATCGCGATGAATCTCGACACGCTCGAGCGGACCGGGGAAGCAAAGGCCAGTCTGGAAAAGCTGATCGCGGCCAATCCGGGGGATCTCGAGGCGATCATGGCGCTTGGCAATGTGCTGCGTGGCCGCAAGCAATTCGCCGAGTGCGCCGACGTGTATTCGAAGGGAATCGAGACGATTGGGAAACCCGAGAAATCGAATTGGGTGATCTATTATTTCCGCGGCATCTGTTATGAGCGCGCAAAGCACTGGGCCGAGGCGGAAGCTGACCTGAAAAAAGCACTTGAGCTGTTTCCCGAGCAGCCGCACGTGCTCAATTACCTGGGATATTCATGGATCGATCAGGGCGTGAACCTCGACGAGGGCATGCGCATGATCAAGCGCGCCGTCGAGCAGCGCGCCGATGACGGCTACATCGTCGACTCCCTCGGCTGGGCCTATTTCCGGCTCGGCAACACGGAGGAAGCGGTCAAGCAACTCGAGCGTGCCATCGAGCTCAAGCCCGAAGACCCCACCATCAACGACCACCTGGGCGATGCGTATTGGCGAGTGGGTCGCGTGCTGGAGGCCCGGTTCCAGTGGTCGCACGCGCGCGATCTCAAGCCCGAGCCCGAAGACCTCGCCAAGATCGAGGAGAAGCTGAAGTTCGGTCTGCCCGATGACACCTCGTCAGCGGCCGAAGCCGCCGACAAGAAGGCCGGCGGCGGCTAGCGCAGCCTTGCAGTGACTATTCGGCATGCCCGCTGCGCTCGTCGAAAGGGCGCCGGCAAAGATTAATCTCACGCTGCACGTCCTTGCCCGGCGGCCGGACGGCTATCACGAAATCGAAAGTCTCGTTGCTTTCGCTGGCGTTGGCGATGGCTTGGCCTTCACGCCCGATCGCAGCCTCTCGCTCGCAGTGCGTGGCCCGGGTGCACAGGCCTGCGGCGAGCTCTCGGAGAACCTTGTTCTGAAGGCTGCGCGAGGGTTGTCGGAGCGGATCGAAGGACTCAGACTCGGGCGCTTCGTGCTGTTAAAGCGCCTGCCGGTCGCGGCCGGACTGGGCGGCGGCTCGAGCGACGCTGCGGCCGCGTTGCGGCTCCTCGCCGACGCGAACGGGCTCGCACGAAACGAAAAGCCGCTGTGGGAGGCGGCGAAAGCGACGGGGGCCGATGTGCCGGTCTGTCTCGATTCAAAGCCCCGGGTCATGCGCGGCATCGGCGACGTTCTTTCCGAAGAAATTCACCTCCCTGCCCTCGCCGCCGTGCTGATCAACCCGGGGTTTGCGCTGGCCACGAAGGATGTGTTTGCCGCCTTCGATGAAGCCCCTCTCCCGCGCGGCGGAAGCGAGCATATGCAGCGCTGGGTGGATGTAGCAACTCAATCCGCCGCATTGCTCTGCGCGTTGGCAAGAGAACGCAATGATCTCGAAGCATCGGCCATTCTGCTGCGGCCGGAGATCGCGGGCGTCCTGGACGCCTTGCGTGATCAGCCAGGTTGCGAGCTCGCGCGCATGTCCGGTTCCGGGGCGACCTGCTTCGGCCTGTTCGCCTCGCGCGCGGCAGCGGAAAAAGCTGCACGCAGCTTGCGCAGCGCCCGTCCACCCTGGTGGGTGCGTGCGACCATTATCGGCTAGTTGGAGCGGCAGATGCAGAACTCGACCGCTTCCTCCAGCGCCTCCTTCATTGGCGAGGGCGGAAAGAGCGCAAGCGCATCTGTGGCGATGGCACCGTAGTGGCACGCCCGCTGGATCGTGTCCTCGAGCGCCCGGTGCTTGGTCATCAGGTGCACGGCCTGTTGCAGGTCGGCATCCGTGGTGTTTGCTTCTTCAAGTGCGCGGCGCCAGAACGCGCGCTCGGTTTCCGAGCCGCGGCGATAGGACAGCACAACCGGGAGCGTGATTTTGCCTTCGCGGAAATCATCGCCGACATTCTTTCCCAACTTGGCGGCCTTGCCCCCGTAGTCCAGAGCATCATCAACGAGCTGAAAGGCGACGCCAAGATTCATCCCGAACGAGCGACAGGCCGCCTGCTCGTCCTTGGGTCGCGTCGCCAGCGCCGGGCCCACCTCACACGCCGCGGCGAACAGCTCCGCCGTTTTGGCGCGAATGACCGCAAGATATTCATCCTCCGTAGTAGCTGTGTTCTTGGCCATCCCCAGCTGCATCACTTCGCCTTCTGCTATGACAGCAGCCGCCGAGGACAAAATCTCCAGCGCCTTCAGCGATGCCACCTCGACCATCATCTTGAAGGCCTGCCCGAGCAGAAAATCGCCGACGAGCACGCTTGCCTCATTGCCCCAGAGCATGCGCGCCGCAAGCCGACCGCGGCGCATCTCGCTCTCGTCGACCACGTCATCATGCAGGAGGGTTGCCGTGTGCATGAACTCGACGGCGGCTGCGAGCTTGACGTGTCCCTCGCCGCCGTAACCGACCAGTCTTGCCATCGCTACCGTGAGCATCGGCCGCAGGCGCTTGCCGCCTGAGGAAATAAGGTGATTGGCCACTTCCGGGATCATCGCCACTTGCGAGCCGATCCGGGACAGAATCGTGTTATTGACGCGCTCCATATCCAAGCGCACCAGTTGAGCGAGACGGTCGACGGAAGGGGCGGAGCGGCTTTCGAACGGAACGACGATGGCCAAGACATTTGCTCCACGAGAGAGGAAAGGCGAGCATAGAAACGCCAAGGTGAGGGGGCAAGTGCGCGGAACGGCACATGACTTCGCCTGATCATTCGCGAGCAGCGACGCTCCTGCCTGAGAACCCCGCCCCGCGTGCCGCCGTGCCCAGCCCCGATCGGCCGCAGCGCATTGCGGTGCTGGTACCGTGCTTCAACGAAGAAACAGCAATCGCGCGGGTGGTGCGCGATTTCCGCGACGCGCTCCCGCACGCCGCCATTTATGTCTATGACAACAACTCAACGGATCGGACCGCGGAAATGGCGCGCTCGGCCGGGGCGCAGGTACGCCGCGAGGCGCATCAAGGCAAAGGGAACGTCGTGCGGCGCATGTTCGCCGACGTCGACGCCGACATATACGTGCTGGTCGATGGCGATGCGACCTATGATGCGCACACCGCTCGCAGCATGGTCAGCCGTCTTGTGGAAGATCGACTCGACATGGTCGTCGGCGCGCGCATCCACACGGACGAGAAGGCCTATCGGCTGGGGCATCGCAGCGGCAATCGCGCGCTCACCGCTTTTTTCGCCTCCGTGTTCAAAGCGAGCTTCACGGACATCCTTTCCGGCTTTCGCGTGTTCTCGCGTCGTTTCGTCAAATCTTTTCCGGTGCTCTCGCGGGGGTTTGAGATCGAGACCGAGCTTGCCGTCCACGCGCTGGAGCTGGAGCTGCCGGTAGCCGAGGTCCCCACGCCTTACCACGCGCGCGTGCAAGGCTCGGAATCGAAGCTCCACACGATTAGCGACGGCGTGCGCATTCTGCTCACCATCGTGAGCCTTTACAGGTCGGAGCGGCCGCTATCGTTTTTCTCGTCGGTTGCGGTCTGCCTTGCGCTGATCTCGATCGGGCTCGCTATCCCGATTTTTGTGACCTATCTCGAGCAGGGCGTCGTTCCGCGCCTGCCGACGGCACTGCTTTCCACTGCCCTGATGCTGCTGGCATTTCTCTCCCTGGTAGCAGGGCTCGTGCTCGACACCGTGACAAGGGGCAGGCGCGAAGCCAAGCTTATCGCCTATCTGCAGCAAAGAGCGCCCGGCGAAGACTGGGATCGTCGCCTGTGAAGCCAAACGCCTTGCGCGAGCTCGTTCGCACCAACGATGCGGTCCTGGTCTGCTCAGTGCAGGCGCTGCTCGATGCGGCCGAGATTCCTTACCTCGTGCTCGACCAGAACATGAGCGTGCTCGAGGGCTCGATCGGCATTCTGCCGCGCCGCCTGCTGGTGGCGGCAGCCGATGCCGAAACCGCCCGCCGCATTCTCGAAGAAGCCGGTTTTGGGCGCGAGCTGCGCCCCGAAAGCGCCTGATGAGGCCGGTGTCGAATAACGAGGATTTCAGTGAAGATGCCGTCCTGGGCGCGCGCCTGTGGCTGCGGCAGCGCAAACGTGGTCATCGTGTGGGCCACGACGCCATCTTGCTCGCCGCCGCCTGTCCCGCGGCAGCCGGAGATCGCATCGTTGATCTCGGAGCCGGCGTTGGCGCGGCAGGGCTTGCAGTTGCTGTCCGAGCTCCGGGCGTGGAAGTGGTCCTCGTCGAGCTGGACGAGCAGCTGGTCGCCCTTGCGCGAGAGAACGTCCGCGCCAATCGTCTGGCCGATCGCGTTTGTGTGGCGCAGCTCGATGCCACATCGCCGGCGAAGACATTTGCGGCGGCGGGGCTGAAAGCAGAATCGGCAAGCCGGGTCGTGATGAATCCGCCGTTCAACGATCCGCGGCGAGGACGCGCATCACCGGATCTGCAGCGGCATCTCGCGCGCTCCGCAGAAGCCGGGAACCTCGCCGCGTGGGTGGCAAGCGCAAAGCGCCTTCTGCGTCCTCTCGGAACGCTCACCTTGATCTGGCGTGCGGACGCTCTCGACCAGGCCATGCGCGCGCTCGAGACATTCGGCGCCTTGGCCGTGCTGCCGGTCCATTCGCACAGGGATCAGCCTGCGATCCGCGTTCTCGTCCGCGCCACCAAATCGAGCCGCGCGCCGCTCGCGCTCCTGCCTGGTTTGTTTCTCAAGGATACGACTGGGCGGCCTTCCGCGGAAGCTGAGCGCGTACTCCGAGGCGCAGCACTATTGCCACTCGCGGAGCTTTCATAGTCCGAGATCTACGTGTTTCGTCGAGACGCCCGATCGGAGCTCAGATGCGCTATTACCGCTATCGCGCTGATGAGGAGCATCAGCAAATAGATCTTCATCGTATCCCCCGAATCTCCCGGTGTAGTGCTTGCGCGCGGTTTTTGGCCATATTGCGCCGACGGCATGCGAGTGGCGCGCGCTAGCCGCCGGTGCCGAATTACTGCGAATGGGTTGATGAACCGTAACTTGAGACGGCACGGAGGAACCCCTAATAGGCCACTGCCACCAGGTATGGGCGGCATTGATCGAGACCTTCAGGCATGGAACCCGATCCCGCAGGCCACTTCCGGCAGCTCCTTGCGAGTGCCCGGCAGGCTGCCCGGCCTTTCCTGCCAAGAAGGCTGCACGGCGGCGTGCCTCGGGTCCCGGTAGTACGGCTCAACGGCATTATCGGCTTCTCCACCCCGCTCCGGCCGGGACTGACGCTCGCGAACATCGCGCGCCCCCTCGAGCGCGCTTTCCGCATGACGCAGGCGCGCGCCGTGGCACTGCTGATCAATTCGCCGGGGGGCTCCCCCGTGCAATCGCATCTGATCTATCGCCGGATCCGCCAGCTCGCCGCCGAGAATAACCGCCCGGTGATTGCGTTTGCGGAAGATGTCGTCGCTTCGGGCGGCTACATGATCGCGTGCGCGGCTGACGAAATCTTCTGCGATCCCTCTTCCATCGTCGGCTCGATCGGGGTGGTCGGCGGCTCGTTCGGGTTCTCCAAGCTTCTGGAAAAGCTCGGCATCGAGCGGCGGCTCTACACGTCGGGTGAGCACAAGGCCATGCTCGATCCATTCCTGCCGGAGAAACCGGACGACGTGGATCGACTGAAAGCCGTGCAACGCGAAATCCACGAAGACTTCATCGATCTCGTCAAGCGCAGCAGGGGCACGCGCCTCAAGGGTCCGGAAAAAACATTGTTCTCAGGCGAGTACTGGACCGGCACGAAGGCAATTGCGCTCGGTTTGGCCGATGCGATCGGCGATCTGCGGTCGACCTTGCGCACCCGCTTCGGAGAGGAGGTCTACACCCCCTTGATCGGTCCGACGCGCGGCTGGTTCGGCCGCGTGCAACCCGCCGTGCTGTGGGGACAAGGCAATCTGGCCGAGGAGCTGATAACCGCGCTCGAGGCGCGCGCGCTCTGGTCGCGTTACGGCTTGTAAGAACTGTTGAAGCGGACAGGAGAAGTCATGCACCCCCTATTCATTTCTCCTTTGGCGAAGATCGCCGTGGCCGCGCTCGGCGCTGCCGCGCTCGTCTCCTGGGCGATCTGGGAAGCGCTGCGCCTGCAGGAAGAGCTTGCGCGGGTGCGCGCAGCAAGCGAGGCTGAGGCTCGGCTGCGCCAGAGCTTTCCCACCTTGCGTCGCGATCCGCGCACGGGGCATTGGCGACTTAGCTGACGGAACGTCGCCGTCTGAAATGCCCGATCTGCCAGACCACATGCGCCCTGAGCGCTCGTTCCAGGGCCTCATCCTTGGCCTGCAGAGCTATTGGGCGGAATACGGCTGCGTCATCCTGCAACCCTACGACATGGAAGTGGGTGCCGGCACGTTTCACCCGGCCACTACCTTGCGCGCACTCGGGCCAAAGCCGTGGAATGCCGCCTACGTGCAGCCCTCTCGCAGGCCAAAAGATGGGCGCTACGGCGAGAATCCAAACCGGCTACAGCATTATTATCAGTTTCAAGTCATTCTCAAACCATCACCCGTCGACCTTCAGGAGCTATATCTGCGCTCGCTGGACGCGATTGGCATCGATTCCAATCTTCACGACATTCGCTTTGTCGAGGACGATTGGGAATCGCCGACGCTCGGTGCCTGGGGCCTGGGCTGGGAATGCTGGTGCGACGGCATGGAAGTATCCCAGTTTACCTACTTCCAGCAGGTCGCCGGCTTCGAGTGTGCCCCCGTCTCGGGAGAACTGACCTATGGGCTCGAACGGCTGGCCATGTATGTGCAGGGAGTCGATCGCGTTTTCGATCTCAATTTCAATGGGCGTGACGACGAGCGCAAAGTGACTTATGGCGAAGTTTTCCTGCAGGCCGAGCAGGAATATTCACGACATAATTTCGAGTATGCCGATACGGAGATGCTGTTCGAGCAATTCCGCCTGGCCGAGCAGGCCTGCCGCCGATACATCGATGCGGGCTGGATAACGGTCGGCAACACTGGACGCCATCTGCTGGCACTTCCTGCCTACGACCAATGTATCAAGGCAAGCCACGTGTTTAATCTGCTCGATGCGCGCGGCGTCATCTCCGTGACTGAGCGGCAAAGCTACATTCTGCGCGTGCGCGAGCTTGCCAAGCGGTGCGGTGAGGCGTGGCTCGCAACCGCTGGCGGGGGAGCGGATATCGGTGCCGGATCTGCTGCTTGAGTTGCTTTCCGAGGAGATCCCCGCACGCATGCAGGCGCGCGCCGCCGATGACTTGCGCAGGCTCGTTACCGATCGTCTGGTCGAGGCCGGTCTTCTCTATGAGAGCGCCGAAGCGTTCGTCACCCCGCGCCGGCTGGCGCTTGCGGTCGAAGGAATTCCCGTCAAGCAGTCCGACCTCAAGGAGGAGAGGAAGGGCCCTCGCGTAGGAGCGCCGCAATCGGCGATTGCGGGATTCGTGCAGGCTGCGGGGCTTGCGTCCATCGATGAAGCCAAAATCCAGGCGGACAAAAAAGGCGATTTTTACGTTGCGACGATCGAACGACGCGGGCGCAACGCCAGCGACATCATTGCGGAATTCATGCCGCAAATCATCAAGGAGTTTCCCTGGCCGAAGTCCATGCGGTGGGGCAGTGGCTCGCTTGCATGGGTGAGGCCGCTGCATTCGATCGTTGCAACCTTCGGACCGGCGACGGAGGAGCCGGACATCGTGGGATTTTCCATTGACGGCCTCACGGCGGGAAATCAGACGCGCGGACACCGCTTTCTGGCGCCGCAAGCGTTTATGGTGCGCCGCTTTGAGGACTACGCGCGCAAGCTGGAAGCGGCGAAGGTCGTGCTGGATCGCGAGCGCCGAAAAGACATTATTGCCGCCGATGCGAAAAACCTCGCCTTTGCTCAAGGCTACGATCTACTAGACGACCCTGCGCTGCTCGACGAAGTGGCCGGACTGGTGGAATGGCCGGTCGTGTTGATGGGCTCCTTCGACGAGGGGTTTCTCGCCATTCCAGCCGAGATCGTACGCGCCACCATCCGCAACAATCAGAAGTGCTTTGTGCTCGCGCGAGCGGCGGAAAGGTCAGGCGCAAGCGAGCAGGCCGAAGCGAAACCGCTCGCGGCGAAATTCATTCTGGTGGCGAACATCGAAGTCGCGGACGGCGGCCGCGCGATTGTGGCCGGGAATGAGCGCGTCATCCGCGCGCGATTGACCGACGCGAGATTTTTTTATGAAACTGATCTCAAGACGCGACTGGAGTCGCGGCTTCCCAAATTCAAGGACATCGTGTTCCACGAGAGATTAGGCACGCAATGGCAACGGATCGAGCGGCTCGAACGCCTGGCGAGCGCGCTGGCAGCGAAGACCGGCGCTGATCCGCAGATCGCGCAACGCGCGGCGCGCCTCGCCAAGGCCGACCTCCTCACCGAGGTCGTCGGCGAATTCCCCGAGCTGCAGGGCCTCATGGGCAAGTACTACGCACTGGCGCAAAACGAGGATGCAATTGTCGCCGCAGCGTGCGAGGAGCACTACAAGCCGCTCGGTCCGAATGATCGCGTGCCGGCGCATCCGGTCTCCGT
This sequence comes from Pseudomonadota bacterium, assembly GCA_046733355.1. Lineage (GTDB taxonomy): Bacteria > Pseudomonadota > Alphaproteobacteria > Rhizobiales > Xanthobacteraceae > VAZQ01. Next base: position 59,374 of record JBKPOZ010000098.1, read on the forward strand.
TGCGGTCGCCCTTGCGGACAAAATCGATGCCTTGACCGGATTCTGGCTGATTGAGGAAAAGCCGACCGGCTCGAAGGATCCCTATGCGCTGCGCCGCGCCGCTCTGGGCGTGATCAGGCTGATTCTCGCGAATAGCGTGCGGCTGCCGCTTTCGGAGGCGCTTCGTCTTGGCTGCGATCTCCACAAGACGATCGGCGGCACCGGCCCAACCGTCGATCGTATCATGCCCGACCTTCTCGCCTTCTTTGCCGAGCGGCTGAAAGTGCAACTGCGCGAGCAAGGGGCGCGTCACGACCTTGTGGACGCGGTGTTTGCATTGGGAAACCAGGACGACCTCGTGCTGGTCGTGCGGCGCATCGAGGCGCTTGCAAGCCTGCTCGCAACGGAGGACGGAAAGAACCTGGTTTCCGGCTACAAGCGCGCAACCAACATCCTTCGCATCGAGGAGAAAAAAGATCGGCGCAGCTATGCCGGAAGTCCCGATTCGCGGCTTTATCGTCAGGACGAGGAGCAGGCACTCGCCGCGGCTGTGGCCGAGGTGCGCGTGCGAGCCGCCGCGGCTGTGGCGCGCGAGGATTTCGAAGGCGCAATGCGTTCGCTTGCGACATTGCGACCCGTGGTGGATGCGTTCTTTGAGAAGGTAACGGTCAATGCCGAAGAACCCGAATTGCGCGAGAACCGGTTGAGGCTGCTTAACGAAATCCGCGAGACCACGCGCGCAGTGGCCGATTTCTCGCGCATCGAAGGCTGAGCGCGTAAGCCCTCGTCCTGCTTCGAGGCTCGCTCGCTACGCTCGCTCGCACCTCAGCATGACCGATCAAGATGCCCCTTGGAACCGGCTGCTTTGGCCGTCATTATCCGAGACCCACGAGGAATTCCCCCCATGACCATCACCGCTGCTCATATCACTCCCCTCGCCGCTCTCGTTGCCGGGATTCTGATCCTGATCATCCCGCGGCTGCTCAACTATGTCGTGGCCATTTATCTCATTCTCATCGGCCTGATCGGGCTCAACAACATTCATCATTTCGTTCGGTAACGATGCAGAACCCGAGCTCGCGACCCAGGCGCACATGAAAGCGCAAGAACGCAAGCCAATGCGCAAGCGCTCGGGCCAGCCCAGCGCGCCGCGCGGAAATGAGAAGGCCAAGTCGAAATGGGTCTACAGCTTCGGCAGCGGCAAGGCGGAAGGACGCGCGGACATGCGCGACCTGCTCGGGGGCAAGGGCGCTGGCCTTGCCGAGATGGCCAACCTGGGATTGCCGGTACCACCCGGCTTCACCATCACTACGGAAGTCTGCCGCTACTATTACGAGAACGGCAAGAGCTATCCGCCGAACCTCAAGGAGCAGGTGGAAACCGCGCTGGCGCGGGTCGGCAAGTTGCTGGGCAAAGGGTTCGGCGAAGGCGATAACCCCCTCCTGGTGTCGGTGCGCTCCGGGGCGCGCGCCTCCATGCCGGGGATGATGGACACCGTGCTCAATCTTGGGCTGAACGACGCGACCGTCGAGGCGCTGGCCAGGCGCTCCGGCGACCAACGCTTCGCCTACGATTCCTATCGCCGCTTCATCACCATGTATTCCGATGTGGTGCTCGGAGTCGCACATCATCACTTCGAGGAAATTCTCGACGATCACAAGGACCGCTGCGGCTATTCGCTGGACACCGAGCTCTCGGCGGACGACTGGATGAGGCTGGTCGACCGTTACAAGAAACGAATCGAAGAGGAGCAGGGCGAGCCGTTCCCGCAGGATGTACACGCGCAGCTCTGGGGCGCCATTGCCGCCGTATTCGGCTCATGGATGAACCAGCGCGCGATCACCTATCGGCGGCTGCACAACATTCCGGAAAGCTGGGGCACGGCGGTCAACGTGCAGGCTATGGTATTCGGCAACATGGGTGAGAGCTCGGCCACCGGTGTTGCCTTCACGCGCAATCCGTCGACCGGCGAAAGCCAGCTCTACGGCGAGTTCTTGATCAACGCGCAGGGTGAGGACGTAGTGGCTGGCATCCGCACGCCACAGGAGATCACCGAACGGGCGCGTGACGCGGCTGGATCCGACAAGCCGTCCATGGAAAAGGCGATGCCGGAGGCATTCACCGAGCTCATGCGCATTTCAAGCCTGCTGGAACGCCACTACCGCGACATGCAGGACCTCGAATTCACGGTGGAGCAGGGCAAGCTCTGGATGCTGCAGACGCGCTCGGGCAAACGCACCGCCAAGGCGGCGCTCAAGGTCGCGGTGGATCTTGCGAACGAGGGATTGATCGATCGCGCCGAGGCTATCGGGCGTATCGAGCCCGCCTCCCTCGATCAGCTGCTGCATCCGACGATCGACGCAAAGGTGGAGCGCACCGTGATCGCCACGGGATTGCCTGCCTCGCCGGGTGCGGCCTCGGGCGAGATCGTGCTCTCGGCCGACGAAGCAGAAGCGCAGCGCGCAAAGGACAAGAAGGTGATCCTCGTGCGCGTCGAGACTTCGCCAGAGGACATCCATGGAATGCACGCCGCAGAGGGCATTCTCACAACGCGCGGAGGCATGACTTCGCACGCGGCAGTGGTCGCGCGCGGCATGGGCAAGCCCTGCGTTTCTGGGGCCGGTGCTCTGCGCGTCGATTACGCCGCCGGCACGGTGAGCGCCGGTGCCCGCACCTTGCGGGCCGGGGATATCATCACCATCGATGGCTCGACGGGGCAAGTGCTCGCCGGCCGCGTGCCCATGATCGAGCCGGAGCTGTCCGGTGATTTTCGCGTCTTGATGAGCTGGGCTGACGAGGCGCGCAGCCTCGGCGTTCGTGCCAATGCCGATACGCCCAATGACGCGCGCGTGGCGCTCAAATTCGGTGCCGAGGGCATCGGGCTCTGCCGCACCGAGCACATGTTTTTTGACGACAAGCGTATACGGGCAATGCGGGAAATGATTCTTGCGGATGACGAGCAAAAACGCAGACGCGCGCTCGACAACCTCCTGCCAATGCAGCGAGGCGACTTCATCGAGCTGTTCGAGATCATGCAGGGTCTTCCCGTCACCATCCGGCTGCTTGATCCGCCTTTGCATGAATTCCTGCCGCACGGGGAAAAGGAAATCGAGGAAGTTGCCGCCGGCATGGGTGCCGATCCGAAAAAGCTCGCCGATCGCGCCCGGGAGCTGCACGAATTCAATCCGATGCTCGGTTTTCGCGGTTGCCGGCTGGCGCTCGCCTATCCGGAGATTGCCGAGATGCAGGCACGCGCCATCTTCGAGGCCGCCGTGGCAGCAGCGAAAAGAACCGGCAAACCCGTTGTGCCGGAGGTCATGGTGCCGCTCGTCGCGAGCAAGGTGGAGCTCGATCTGATCAAGGCGCGCATCGACGCGATGGCCGAAGCGGTGGCTTTGGAAACCGAAACCAGAGTGCACTATCAAGTCGGCACCATGATCGAGCTGCCGCGCGCGTCCTTGCTGGCTCACGAGATCGCCGAGACTGCCGAGTTCTTTTCCTTCGGCACCAACGATCTGACGCAGACCACCTACGGCATCAGCCGGGATGATGCCGCACGTTTCCTTGGCACCTATTTGTCGAAAGGCATTCTGACGACAGATCCTTTTGTGTCCATCGATCGCGCCGGTGTCGGCGAGCTCATGCGTATCGGCGTCGAGCGCGGCCGCGCCGCGCGCGCAAAGCTCAAGGTGGGCATCTGCGGCGAGCACGGGGGCGATCCCGCCTCGGTCGCGTTCTGCAACGAGATTGGGCTGGATTACGTCTCGTGCTCGCCGTTCCGCGTGCCCATCGCACGTCTTGCCGCCGCTCAAGCGGCGCTGTCAAAAGGCGGAGAACAGAGGATCGATAACGCGTAGCCCGCATGAACGACAGCGATATGCGGGGATGCCGTCTCGCGGATCTCGCTGCGCTCATCCGGGCTACAGCGGTTTCCGGCAACTTTAAGGCGCACCCGCGTCATTAACGCGAACCCAACCCTATCGGCACAATTAAAAATTCGTCGCATTTGCGCCATGACGGTGCCTTTCGGCAATAGAATCATCGACTGGAGATTCGGGGCTGGGGGGTCAGCTGCTGATGCTTGCGTCGAATGGGGGGCCGCGCGGTGGCCTGCGTACACCGCTCGGCTTCGGCGTCCTTGTGTTGCTCGCGTTTCCGAGAGAGCTCGGCCCGGGCGATTTTGCCGCCGCGGTCGCGCCGGAGGCGCCCGCGACTGCGCGCGCGCAGAAGGCATCGTTTGCTCCCGCAGGCGGCGTGCATGCATACGGCGGGCCGCGGGCCCTGGCAACGACCGTTGCGGATGTGCCCGGCTACACGCTCGCGGCATTCAACCCGGCTGATCTGCCCGGCCTTTTGGAAGAAGGCGACCGGCACGGCGGGGCTGCCGAGCCCCTCATCAACCGCACGCGCAAGGGCGATTTTGGGAATTCCCGAAAGGGTGATCGCCTGGAAGCGTCAAAATCCGAATCCGCTGCCGCCGGCACGCAGCCTGCCAACAGCCTCGGCGAATATCGCGTGGCCGCGGTGGCGCCGCAGCATGCGGACGAGGCCTATCCGGTTGCCCGGTCGAAAGAGCCCGCGGGCGACGACACGAGAATTGCGACGGGCTCCAGTGCCGGTACCTTCGATTTAGGTCCGGGATTGCGGATTGGGCGGCTATTTTTCAGCGTTGATCCGTTGGGTCAAAAGCTTGGGGCGATCGAGCCGTGGCAGCCCGGGGAAGAGCCGCAATTTGAAGAAGGATCGGGCACGAACATCGCCGTGGGTACCGACCCTCTGGTGCGCCCGGCGAATCCTTCCGGAGAGTCCACATTCAAGCTCGCCGCATTGCCGCCGAGCGCAGGAAGCCGCGAGCGCGACGGCCTCCCCATGGATGCGCCCGTTGAGCACGCGGACCTTCCGCCGCTTAAGGGCGGAGAGACCGTTGCGCCGAAGGGCGAAGTCACAGGCGAGGACAAGCGGCCGATGTCCCCCGCCGACCGCCTGGGTCTTGACGAGAAGGGACGCGCGAAGGCGGAGAAATGCCTCGCCGAGGCGGTCTATTTCGAGGCGCGCGGAGAGCCGGTGATGGGGCAGGTCGCGGTCGCGCAGGTCGTTCTGAATCGCGCCTTTTCAGGCAAGTATCCGAACACCGTTTGCGGTGTCGTCTATCAGAATGCGCATCGCCATCTGGCTTGCCAGTTCACCTTTGCGTGCGACGGGATTCGCGATGTCATTCGTGAGCCCGACATGTGGGTGCGCGCGAAGAAGATCGCCGCCGAGATGCTGGATGGCAAGCTGTGGCTGCCGGAGGTGGGCAAGGCCACCCATTATCACGCGACTTACGTGCACCCGGGCTGGGTGAGCGAAATGAAGAAGATGCACAAGCTTGGCGTGCACATCTTCTATCGCCCGCGCAAGTGGGGCGACGGCGGCGACGCGCCGGAATGGAGCGATCCCGAGACCACCCAGTCGATTGCCAAGAGTCTCTAGCGCGCTTCAACCAAAATCAGCGGCCACTCCCGGCGGCGGAGTGAAACCCAAATCGCCGCGCTTGATGACCGCTTCGCGCCCGCCGTGAAGCTCCAATAGTTCCTTCTGACGCCTCCGTGCGCGCGCATCCACGTCGCGCGGATCGCAAATCGCATGCAGCCGCGCGCGCATGTCTTCGAGCACGCCTTTGTGGCCATGATCGAAGGCAAGGTCCTTCAGCTCCTCGGGATCAGCTTCAAGATCGAAGAGTTGCGGCGGATAATCGATATAGTCCACGTATTTCCATCTGCCGTATCGCACCATGTAGGCGGGATGCGTGCTCCCCATTCCATGGTATTCAGAGAACGCGATGCGATCGAACGACGGTCTTGTCGCGAGATCAAACAGCGAGGTCCCTGCCAGATCGCTTTCCTGCGGCGTCGGGGCCACGCCGGCCGACTGAAGAATGGTCGGATAGAGATCGACGTGCGATATCGGCGTGTCGCAGACGATGCCCTTCGGCACGTCCGGCCCGCTCATCACGAAAGGAACCGCAACGGTTTCCTCGTACATTGTCGATTTCCCCCATAACCCGCGGGTGCCCATGTTATCGCCGTGGTCGCTGGTATAGATAACTCGCGTCGTCTCGGAGAGGCCGGCGCTTTCAATCGCGTTGAGGATCTTTCCGATGTTCTCGTCTACGAAGCTGCACAGGCCGAGATAGCCGGCAACGCCACGCCGCAGCTTGTCCTCTGAGTCGAAATACTCGTCGTAAGTGAAACTTCCTGCATAGTCCCTGATGTAAGGGTGATCAGGCCGCAGATGCCGGTCGTATAGCTTCGGCATCTGCAGCCGGGGATCGTCGTAAAAGCGATAGAAATGCTCGGGCGGCGCGGTGAGCGGGAAATGCGGCGCGACCAGAGAAACGAATAACACCCAGGGCCTGTCGCTGTATCTCTTTGCCTCTTCTTTCAACCAGGTTTGCGCCCTCGCGGTAATGTCACGATCGTAGAGCGTGTATGGAGACTCCCCTGGTCCGGCGAGCTTGGCCATTTTCCATGACATGCCACGCACCGGCAGATCGTCGCGCACGAGCCCCAGCAGGTCGCCCTTGCCTTCGAACACATGCATCGGCACGATCTCTTCGCTGAAGCCGTTGTCCTCTTGCGTGGAGCGAAAGTGCAATTTGCCGATGGCGACCGCCGGGTGGCCTGTCTCTCGCAGGCGGTGATGCCAGCTGACCACGCTTCCATCGTATGGATCGGCATTATCCCAAAAACCCATCTGATGAATGTATCGGCCGGTCGCGATCACCGCTCGCGCAGGGATGCAGACGGGCGAGTTGCAGTAGGCGCTGCTGAAACGAACGCCTGACGCCGCCAAGCGGTCGATATTCGGAGTGTGCGCAATCGGGTGCCCGTAGGAGCCCACCGCCTTCGCTGAATGCTCGTCCGAGAGAATGAAAACCAGGTTTGCTGGTCGGGGCATCGCCCTCTCCCCTTCGTCCCTGCGCTTTGCAGGATAAGACCTTGGACGTCCTCCCGAGAAGAGCTGCCATGCATCGATGGGGGACGCTCGCGCAAGATTTTGGTTGGGTGCGACCGCGCAAGTGCCTAAATGCGTTCCCCGCAACTTTGAGATTTTCGCTGATGGCGACTTCCTTCCCCCTAGCGGCCGAGCGTTCGAGCAGCTGGCGCACACCCGTAATCATCGTGCTCTGTGGCTGCATCGTATCGTTCTTGAGCTTTGGCCCGCGCGCGGTCCTCGGCCTCTTTCTCAACCCGCAGTCGCAGGCGAACGACTGGGGTCGCGACGTCTATGGGTTCGCGGTCGCTTTGCAGAACATCATCTGGGGCGTCGCCCAGCCATTTGCCGGCATGCTCGCGGATCGTTTCGGCACCCGGCGCGTCCTGTGCGCGGGAGGGCTTCTCTATGGGCTTGGGCTCGCGCTGATGGCCTACTCGACCACACCGCTGCTGCTCGATCTCTCTTCCGGCGCGCTTATCGGCTTTGGCCTCGCCGGCTGCTCCTTCGCCATTGTGCTTGGTGCGTTCGGAAAGCTCTTGCCCGAGCGCTGGCGTCTCCTTGCTTTCGGCGCCGGCACTGCAGCGGGCTCCTTCGGGCAATTCTTCTACGCTCCCGTCACCATTTCGCTCATGGCAATGATCGGCTGGGAGCAGACGCTCGTCGTGTTTGCCGCGACCATGCTGCTCGTGCTGCCCCTCTCTATCCCGCTTGCAACCGCCGCGAGCGGCCACATACAGCACGCACACATTCAGCAGCAGTCGCTCATGCAGGCGCTTTCTGAGGCATTCCGCCACCGCTCCTACATTCTGCTGGTGCTTGGTTTCTTCACCTGCGGATTTCAGCTGGCGTTCATTACCGTACACCTGCCCGCCTACCTGGTTGATCGTGGGCTATCCGCGGAGGTCGGAGGCTGGACCATTGCGGTGATCGGCTTGTTCAACATCATCGGCTCGCTCTCCGCCGGATGGTTGGGCAATGTCATGCCCAAGCGCTATCTTCTCTCGATCATCTATTTGCTGCGCGGGCTTGCCATCCTCGTCTTCATCGTCTTTCCGGTGACTGCATTTACGGCGATTGCATTCGGGGCCTTTATGGGCCTGCTTTGGCTTTCCACCGTGCCGCCTACCAACGGCATCATTGCGCTAATCTTCGGCACGCGCTGGTTCACGACACTCGCGGGCTTCGCGTTTTTCAGTCACCAGGTTGGAAGCTTTCTCGGCGTGGGGCTCGGCGGTTTGGTGGTCCAGCGCACCGGGTCCTACGATCCCGTATGGTGGCTCGCGGTGCTGCTCGGGTTGTTGTCCGCAGTGGTCAACCTGCCGATCGTGGAGAAGCCGGTCACGCGTCTCGCCGCCGCTCGTGCCTGATCGGAGGTTCTATTTTGTAGCCCGCATGAGCGAAGCGATATGCGGGAAAGCCCCCGGATATCGCTACGCTCATCCGGGCTACGGCAGTGCAGCCAAGGTGGACACGGCATGGGCAGCTTCAAGGCGATCGTGGTGGAGAAGGCCGACAGCAGCAGACAACGCGTCGGCGTGCAGCAGTTCGAGGAGCGCGATCTGATGGACGGCGACGTGACCGTGGCGATCGAATGGTCGACGCTCAATTACAAGGATGGCCTCGCGATCACCGGCAAGGCGCCCGTCGTGCGCCGCTTCCCCATGATCCCCGGCATTGATTTTGCCGGGGTCGTCGAATCCTCGAGCCATCCAGGATGGAAAGCGGGCGATCGTGTCATTCTCAATGGCTGGGGTTGTGGCGAGACGCATCTCGGCGGCTATGCGGGAAAAGCTCGCGTTAAAGGCGACTGGCTGGTGCGCTTGCCGGAAGGCATCACCGCCCGCGAGGCAATGGCGATCGGTACTGCAGGTTACACGGCCATGCTCGCCCTGCTCGCGCTCGAGGACCGCGGTATTGCACCGGCGGCAGGACCGGTGCTCGTCACCGGTGCCTCCGGCGGCGTCGGCTCGGTCGCAGTAGCAATTCTTGCCAAACGTGGCTTCGAGGTCACAGCGTCGACGGGTCGACCGGAAGAAGCCGATTATCTCAAGGAGATTGGAGCAAGCGAGATAATTGATCGCGCCCAGCTCGCTGGAGCGCCGAGACCATTGGCCAAAGAGCGCTGGGCAGGCGCCATCGACACCGTCGGCTCCACCACGCTCGCCAATGCGCTCTCGATGATCCGATACGGTGGAGCGGTAGCAGCGTGTGGACTCGCGGGTGGTATGGATCTGCCCGCTTCCGTGGCTCCATTCATTCTGCGCGGGGTTTCGCTGTTCGGAATCGATTCGGTCATGTGCCCGAAGCAGCGTCGGGAACTTGCGTGGCGGCGCCTCGCAAACGATCTCGATCGGGGCAAGCTTGCCGAGATGAGCAGCGAGATCGGCCTCGACGATGTGATCGGCCGCGCCGGCGACATTCTCGCCGGCCGCGTGCGAGGACGCATCGTGGTCGGCGTCCGGTAAGAAAGTTCAGGAATTCTCGACCAAGTTCGGGCATGGTTGTGCCTGATTCGCATGGTTAACGATTCGTAGGGAAGGCGCGGCGGCGCGCGCAGGATGAGGGGGCAAATGATTGCGCGATTCGCGATCCTCGTTGCTGCGGGTGTGGCAGCCGGATCGGCGCTCGCGGACCCGATGAGCGGGGAAGCCGTGCGCCGGTTCGTGGCCGGCAAGCTCTTTGCCTACAGCTGCTTCGATGGCTCGCGTGGCATGGGGCGTGTCTACGCGGACGGCTCAGTCATCGGCACCATCCAGGTGCAGGGGTCGGGCCCAGTGCGCAATGTGTGGCTGCCGGCCGGGACGCTGCGGGTCAAAGGCGACCTCATCTGCGCCTCGCTCAAAGGTTTGTCGTTCGAGCCCTGTTTCAATGTCAGCCGTACCAGCGAGCAGAGCTTCCGCGGCTCCATGTCCGGCATGAGCATCGCCTATTGCGATTTTGTCCGCCGCACCAGCGTTGCTGCAACGAGCCCGCATCCGCATGCCTCGGGCGCGGTCGAGACGGTCACCGACGCGGTGGCCCACTCGCAGCGCTAGCAGCACTTATTCCAGATCGAGTCTGAACGGGGTGCATTCGAACGCGAGGGTGCCGCGGCCTATGGATTCGATCGCCGCGATCATACGCCCCTCACGCCCGAGCACCCGATCGCCGAGGGAGACAATCCGCATGTTCGGGCTTGCGGTCGGCGAGGCGTTGCGAAGCGCGCGCGCAATGGCGAGCTCGCAGCGCGCAGAGTTGAGCGCGCATGCCGCGACATAGGCTCCGGCGGTCGAGCGGCTGATGCCGGCGAAACAATGCATCACAAGCGGCCTGGTGCGGCTCCAGCTGCGCACGAACGTGATGAGGCGCTCCACATGCCCCTCGCACGGCAGCACGTAACCGTCCAGGGGCGTGCTGATGTCATCCATGCCGAGCACGAGATGGTTCGCTTCATGGATGTGCAGCGGCCGCTCGACCCGATCGGTGTGCTTGAGGAGCGTAACGATGTGCTGCGCACCGGTCCCGTGGACCGTTTCATGCAAGCGGGCGAGCGAGCAGACGTGAATCATTGCTAATTGTTGCGCGTCATGGCCGTGCTTGTTACGCGGAAATCGGGTTTACCCGATTTCCGGCGCTCCTTTAAGCACAGACCTCGGCAGGCCCGAGGTCTGATGCAATCCACGTCTTTCAACGCAAGACGTGGATGCGCGGCCACAAGCCCGCATGACGAAGCGACCCGGATATGTCCAATATAATTGCCGAATTTGGACGCGAAAGCGGCGTCTTGGTCACGATCACGCGCGCACCGCTTTGGCGAAGCGGTCGAGATAGCGTTTTTGTGCGATTTCGGCAGGCCAGGGAACCAGATAATCGTGTTCGAGCGCCGGCAGCAGCTTCGGCGCGGGGCCAAAGAAACTTCGCGCCTCGCGCGCCGAGAAACCGGCAAGCCGCGTAGCCTCGAGATATGCCGCGCTGCGGTCGCAACGTTTGATGAGCTCTTCGACTGGCGCAGGCAGCTCGGCCGGCAAACCGAAGCGCAGGTGAATGGCCGCGAGAAGCCGCGCTTCGACGGCCTTGTAGGCATCGCCGATCACCGCCTTGAACGGCGAGATCATATCGCCGATCACATATTCGGGCGCATCGTGCAAAAGGAGCGCGAGGCGAATCTCCCGGCCTGGACGCGCGATCTCCCTCGCGATGGCTTCTGAGAGCAGCGAATGCTGCGCGACCGAGAAGATATGCGGCCCATGCGTTTGACCGTTCCAGCGCGCCACGCGCGCCAGTCCATGGGCGATGTCCTCTATTTCCACGTCGAGCGGGGACGGATCGAGGAGGTCGAGCCTGCGTCCTGAGAGCATGCGCTGCCAGGCGCGCAACTCCTGTGCGCGTGCCAGCAATTGGCGCCGGTTAGACATCAGGTAGATTTTGCCAGCGCGGCGTGCCGATAGCAGCTCACCAGATGGTCGTTGACCATGCCCACCGCCTGCATGAACGCATAAACGATCGTGGGTCCGCAAAATTTGAAACCGCGGCGCGCCAGCTCCTTTGCGAGGCTGCGCGAGACGGGCGTTTCCGCGGGAACCTGCGCCGTCGACTGGAAGCGATTCACTCTCGGCCTGCCGCCCACGAAATCCCAAAGCAAATGCGAGAAGCCATCGCCTTTTTCCATGAGCTCGAGAAAGGCGCGCGCCGAGAGGATGGCGCCTTCGATTTTAAGGCGGTTGCGGACAATCCCGGCATCGAGCATCAGCCGCTCGACTTTTTTCGGCGTGTAGCGCGCCATCTTCTCGGGCGCGAAGCCGTCGAAAGCGCGCCGAAAATTCTCGCGTTTGCGCAGAATGGTGATCCAGGAAAGCCCGGCTTGAAAGCCGTCGAGCAGGAGCTTTTCGAACAGAGCGCGGTCATCGTATTCCGGCACTCCCCATTCCTTGTCGTGATAGGCAACGTACAGTGGGTCTTGCCTGGGCCAGGGGCAGCGCACGAGGCCATCGGGGTGGAGCGCACTCATTCGGCGGGTTTCATCTGGCCGGGAAAGGCGAAGCGCGCCCAGGCGGGTTTCGCCACTTCGAGGGCGATGCCGCCCGCCGTGAGCCGCTCGCCGCTTGCGAGCGCTTCCGCAACGCGGTCGAGGCGGAGCATGGCAAGACCGTGTCCGCGCGCGGCCGAGCCGAACGTGCCGAGGTTTTTCTCATGCGCCTGCACCGGAACGCCCGGTTCAGGCGCAAAGCCATCGTAGCGCACACCGAGGATGCGATTGCGCGCAGTGCCCCGATGCTCGATGCGCGAGACCACTTCCTGGCCGACAAAGCAGCCCTTCTCGAAATCCACCCCGTTTAGCTGATCCATGTCGGTCTCGTGCGGGAATGCATCCCCATAGACGAAATCGAGGCCACCGCGGGGAATGGCAAGTGCAATGCGATGGGCTTCATACTCGCCTGCGTCGACGAGCTGCGCCCGAACATCCTTTGCGGCAGCCTGCGAGAGGTGCGGCGGCAGCATCATGCGCAAGCCCAGCTCAGGCAGGCGCGGATCAGCGTAAAGGAGGCCGTATTCGGAGGAGCCGCTGCCGTCCCAGATGGCGAGGACACTCAACGTCTCTGAGAGGTCCTCGACGATGACCTTTGCACGCAGCTTGTAGAAGTTGAGGCGCTCCACGAGCGTGAGCACAAGCGCGCGCGGGCAGTCCAGAAAGAAGCCCCCGCCGTCCGAAGGCTCGGCCTGGGCGACGATGAAGTCCGCGATGATCTTTCCTTGCGGGGTGAGCAAGGCGGCGAACGTGGCGCGGTCCGGCGCGACTTTTCCCATATCGCTCGTGATGAGCCCGTTGAGCAATGTGCGCGCGTCAGCGCCGTCGACCTTGACGACACCGCGGTCCGGAAGGAGCGCTGCCAGCATGGGCGCGTTGTGGCAGATGCGGCCGCGGAAGGTAAAGCCAGGACGCTGATGAGCACGCGGTCATCCTCCCCCGCGTGAGCGGGGGAGGATAGCGCGCGAGCTGCTACTGTCGCGTTGGATGCATGGACGGGTGGAGCGAGAACTCGCCTTGGCGAATACGCCGGGCCAATCCCTCCGCAAAGCGCGCGGCGGCCTCTTCCCCATAGGTCGAGACGAATTCGGCAAATGCGGCGAACAGGCAGGCCTGGGCCAGGCAATCCCCATCGATGCCGTCGATGCGCGCTTCCACCCAGGCTTCGTGCAGGTAGGTAAGCGCGGCCCGCTTCTGCTCAACTTCGGGAGCCTGCCCCCGCGGCTCGATCGAGCGCATTCTGTGAGACCCAGCAATCCGTGACAGGGGTTCCGCCACTCCCCGTTCTTTTTGACTGTAACATGACAGTTGGGCACGCCTAGGCGCGTTTGCAGAGAGGGTTAATGCAGCTCAGTTCGCGTATCGCGCCGTGACCTCCCGCGCGATCTTCGAGCCTTCCTCGAGATAGCGGCGGATTACCAGGTCGGCAGCGGGCGTGCACCCACGATAGGTCTGTTGATAGCCGCGAAAGCCGCGGTTGAAGCTGGCGATCATGCGCGCGCGGCGCTCCCCTTGCGGGGCTTCCGCATCCATGAGCGACTGCATCTCGTTGCGCCATTTCTGCCCCTCATTGGCCCCGCAAATGGCGCGCAGATAATGCAGCGCGCCCAGAATCTCGGCGAGTCGCTGCAGGCTCGCATCGAACGGCGCCGCCGCAACCTCGGCGCGCGCGGGCGCGGACGCTGCAAGCAGCGCGATAGATACGAGAATGAATAGCAGACGCCGCATCGGGCTATTGTCGTGATGCAACCCGACGGAAACAAGGCGTGGGCGCGGAGGTGCTTAACGCCTCAGGCGGCCTGCTCAAGGCGTCCGAAGGCGGCTTCCACGATCTCGGCGAGGCCGTCGGTGGTGGGAAGATGCGCGAGCTCTTCGCGTGTCACCCACCGCGCCTCGCTCAGCTCGTTGTTGAGAAACAACTCGCCGCTTCGCCAGCGCGAGGCAAACGACAAAATCACGAAGTGACGCTCCACCCGCCGATGCTTGTCGTGCATGATGGCCTCGCGGAAACCGGCAAGCGCAACCGGCTCGATGCTCAGCCCGGTTTCTTCGGCAATCTCGCGCTTGATCGCCTCGACCAGCATCTCGCCGGTCTCGACGAGCCCGCCCGGCAGGCTGAACAGGCCATCTGCCGGTGGCCGCGCCCGGCGCACGAGGAGAATCCTGCCGTCGCGGATGATCGCCGCGCTGACCGCGAGAAACGGCCGCGCCGGATAAGACCTGTTCTCGGTCATGGGCAGGCGTCCGCTACAGCACCTTGCCGGGATTGAGGATGTTCTTCGGGTCGAGCGTGCGCTTGAGCGCACGCATGAGATCGAGCGCAACGGGATCCTTAACCCCGGGCAGCACATCGCGCTTAAGCACGCCAATTCCGTGCTCGGCCGAAATCGAGCCGCCGTGCTTGCGCACCACCGCGAACACCAGTTCGTTCACGTCGTGCCACCGCGCGAGAAACTCCGCTCTGTCCGCCCCCACAGGTTGTGTAACGTTGTAGTGAATATTACCGTCGCCAAGGTGGCCAAATGGCAATGGCCGTGCGCCCGGAATAAGCGCCGTCACCGCCGCATCTGCCTCGCGGATGAAGTCAGGTACCGCGGCGATCGGCACCGAGATGTCGTGCTTGATGGAGCCGCCTTCATGGCGCTGCGCTTCGCCGAACATCTCGCGCATGCGCCAGAGCATCTTCGTCTGCTCAAGATTCTCCGCAATGGTCGCATCTGCGATAATGCCGCGCTCGAGCGCGAGCCCCAAAATCTCTTCCAGCACCTCCCGCAAGCCCGAGCGGGATTGTGACGAAAGCTCGACCAGCACGTACCATGGGTGCTTCTCCGGCAACGGATCGCGGCAGCCGGTCGCGTGGCGCAGCACGATATCGATGCCGGCACGTGCCATCAGCTCGAAGCTCGTCACCGCGCCGGCCGTGCGCTCGCTCGCGAGCGCGAGCAGATCGAGCGCCGCCTCCGGGCTGGCGAGCCCCGCATAGGCGGTCTCTACCGATCGCGGCCGCGGAATGAGGCGCAGCACCGCCGCCGTGATGACGCCGAGGGTGCCTTCGGCACCGATGAACAGATTTTTGAGATCGTAGCCGGTATTGTCCTTCTTGAGCTTGTTCAGATCGTTGAGCACGCGCCCGTCAGCGAGCACCACTTCGAGGCCGAGCGCGTGCGAGCGCGCAGTGCCGTAGGAAAGCGCGGCGGTGCCGCCCGCATTGGTCGACAGATTGCCGCCGATCGTGCAGGTGCCTTCCGAGGGCAGGAGCTGCGGATAAAGCCGGTCGGCGCCGGCGGCCGCTTCCCGTGCCCGCAACAGCGTGACCCCCGCCTCGCAGGTCATCGTGTTGGACACCGGATCGACTTCGCGGATGCGGTCGAGGCGATTGAGGGAAAGGACAATCTCGCCGTTGAATGGCACCTGTCCGCCGACGAGGCCGGTGTTGCCGCCTTGCGGCACAATGGGGGTTGCGGTCTCGTTGGCAAGGCGCAGGATTTCTGAAACTTCCGCGACCGAGCCCGGCCGCAGCACCATGGGCGTGGTGCCGTGATAGAGATCGCGCAGTTCCACGAGATACGGCGCCTGCGCGGCCGGTTCCGTGATCGCGTTTTTCTCCCCCACGATCGCCGCGAAGCGAGCGAGCAAAGCGGGATCGGAAACGGTGAGAGCCTTTCTGAGCATCACTCCATCACCCTGACGCTCTTCATTACCTGTGATGCTCTTCACATGAACGGGCGAGGGGGCAAATGCAACCGTCATCGCGGAGCCGCGGCACGCCGCAGGCGGTCGTTGATGGCCTCGCCGAGTCCTTCGGCCGGAATCGGCATCACGGCAATGCTTTTTGCCCCGCACGCATCCAGCGCCCGCAAGTGCGAAAAGAGGCGCGCCGCCGCTTCCATGAGATCGCCGTTCCGCGAAAGGTTGAGAGTCATGACGGGCGCGCCTGCGACGCAAGTGCGACCGAACGCGAGCAGGGCTTCGCCCGGCTCGACACTCTCCGCATCGAGCCGCAGGCGCGCGCGGGGCGCGTAGTGCGAGGCGAGCTGGCCCGGCGCTTCCAGCTTGCTTTGTGCACTTGTCGCGTGCGGCTCATGCACACGAACCACGCGTTCGATATCTGCGCGTGACAATGCGCCGGGCCGCAGGAGTCGGGGCTCGCCCACGCAGGCGACAATGGTGGATTCGAGTCCCATGGGCGCGGGCCCGCCATCGATGATGAGTTCGATGCGGCCGCCGAGATCGCCAAGCACGTGCTGCGCCGTTGTGGGGGAGACATGCCCGGAGCGATTGGCGGAAGGTGCCACCACTGCGCCGGCGAATGTTTGCAGGATACCCTGCGCAATCGGATGACCCGGCACGCGCAACCCAACAGTGTCGAGACCGGCGGTGGCAAGCTCCGAGACCGGACAGTCGGGCCGCTTGCGCACCACAAGGGTCAGGGGTCCGGGCCAGAAGGCGCGGGCCAGAGCCTCTGCGGCGGCATCGAGTTTGCCCAGCATGCGCGCGCTGGCAAGATCGCTTACATGCGCAATCAGCGGATTGAAGGATGGTCGGCCCTTTGCATCATAGAGGCGCGCCACTGCCTCGCCGTTGCCCGCATCGGCGCCCAGGCCGTAGACGGTCTCCGTAGGGAATGCGATCAGCTGGCCTTGCGCCAGCGCGCGCGCCGCGCGTTCGATCGCAAGCGTCTCCGCCCTGATCACCTGCGTTGCCTGCTCGCCGGTCATGGGGTGAGTATCTATGCGCTGTCTGCCGTTCGCGTAGGTGGGTTGAGGCGAAGCGAAACCCACCATCGTGCTCGCGCGCAGCGTGGGTTTCGCTCCGCTCAACCCGTCCTACGCAACTTGAAAGCCCATCGAGCGCGGGTATATATGCCAGCCTTGTCAGGCGGAGTGTAGCGCAGTCTGGTAGCGCACCTCGTTCGGGACGAGGGGGTCGCAGGTTCAAATCCTGCCACTCCGACCACTAGCTGCTGCGAAGATTATTCTGGACTCGCCTCGCCGTAGCGCTCGTCGAAGGAATAGCCCGCGCCGCGCACGGTGCGGATCGGATCGGTTTCGGCCGGCATGTTCAGCGCGCCGCGCAGGCGCCCGACATGCACATCGACGGTGCGCTCGTCGATGTAAACATCGCGTCCCCACACGCTGTCGAGCAGCTGCTCGCGCGAGAACACATGTCCCGGCCGCTGCATGAGAAACTCGAGCAGTCGAAATTCGGTCGGTCCGAGCTTCAGTTCGCGCGTGCCGCGCAGCACGCGGCGTTTCTGGCGGTCGAGCTCGATATCGCCGCGCGTAAGCACGTTTGCGACGCGCTCCGGACGGGCGCGGCGCAGCAGCGCGTTCACCCGCGCGAGCAGCTCGGGAACCGAGAACGGTTTGACGATGTAGTCGTCCGCGCCGGTTGCCAATCCGCGCACGCGCTCGCTCTCCTCTCCGCGCGCGGTCAGCATGATGATCGGCAACGCCTTCGTTTGCGCCCGCGCGCGCAGCCGCCGGCACAATTCGATACCGGAGGTGCCCGGCAGCATCCAATCGAGAATCGCCAGATCCGGCACGTATTCGCGCATTCGCATATCCGCGTCGTCGCCACGCGCAACGATCTCGACCTGATAGCCTGCACCTTCCAGATTGTAGCGCAAAAGCTCGGTCAGGGGCGCTTCGTCCTCGACGATCAGGATACATGGACGCATGCGCGTCAGCGCGCCAGCGAGAAGCTTGTCGTATCGCGCTTCGGCCGCTGCTCGGCAATCGGACGGCCTTCGACGACATAGTACACCGTCTCGGCGATATTGGTGGCATGATCGCCCATGCGCTCGATGTTCTTGGCGCAGAACATCACGTGGATGCACACGGTGATGTTGCGCGCATCCTCGATCATATAGGTGAGCAGTTCGCGAAACAGCGAAGTGCACATCGCGTCGATCTCTTCGTCGCCTTTCCATACCGCGAGTGCCGCCGTCAGATCGCGCGCCGCATAGGCGTCGAGCACCTGCTTGAGCTGCGCCAGGGCCAGGTTGGCCATGCGCTCGAACCCGCGCATTACCTGCGGCGCGGAAAGATCGCTGTCGAGGGCCATCACCCGTTTGCCGATATTTTTCGCAAGATCGCCGATCCGTTCGAGATCGTTGCTGACGCGCAACGCGCCGACGATCTCGCGCAGGTCCACCGCCATGGGCTGGCGCCGCGCAATGGTGAGGATGGCCTTCTCCTCGATCTCGCGCTGCATGGCATCTATGCGAACGTCGCTCGCAACCACCGCACCCGCCAGAGCGAGATCGTGGCGGGCGATCGCCGCGACGGCGTCGGCAATCTGCTTCTCGGCCAGGCCGCCCATCTCGGCAACCTTGCGCCCGAGTTCCTGCAGGTCGGAATCGAAAGCCCTGGCGGTATGCTCGTTCATGGCTGTTCCTGCCTCAGCCGAAGCGGCCGGTGATGTAATCCTGGGTGCGCCGGCTGCGCGGGGCGGTGAAGATCTGCGTGGTCGAATCGAATTCCATCAGCTCGCCCAGATACATGAATGCGGTGTAATCGGAGACGCGCGCCGCCTGCTGCATGTTATGCGTGACGATCACGATGGTGTAATCGTCCTTCAGCTCGTCCATGAGCTCTTCGATCTTCGCGGTCGCAATGGGATCCAGTGCCGAGCAGGGCTCATCGAACAAAATGACCTCCGGCGTAATGGCCACGGTGCGCGCAATGCACAGCCGTTGCTGTTGCCCGCCGGAGAGGCTCAACCCGTTCGCACCGAGCTTGTCTTTGACTTCGTCCCACAACGCGGCGCGGCGAAGCGCATGTTCGACGCGCGCATCCAGTTCCGATCTCGACAATCTCTCGTAGCGCGTCAGCCCGAAGGCAATGTTGTCGTAGATCGACATTGGAAAAGGTGTCGGCTTCTGAAACACCATGCCGACACGGGCACGCAGCAGGCTCAAATCATCCCGCATGCGCAGAATATCCTCTCCGTCAAGCAGCACTTCGCCCTCGGCGCGCTGGTTCGGGTAGAGGTCATACA
>JBKPOZ010000099.1:0-8547 GCA_046733355.1 Pseudomonadota bacterium
GCGTTCACCAGACCCGTACGCTGGCGCACCAGCCGCTCCCGGCCACGGTGCAGCAGCACAGCAGCTTGCTGGTCAGCCGTCTTGACCGGCACAAAGCGCATCGTCGGCCGCACAACCGCCTCGCAGATTGCTTCCGCATGGGCGGCATCGTGCTTGTTGCGCTTGATGCACGCCTTCACTATTGCGCAGGCATCACCCGTAACTCGTGCTCAAGCGCGGCGAGCTCGCGCGCCCAGTAGTGCGCCGTGGCGCACGCTTCCAACCCAACCAGACAGGGTGGAAGTCGGCTGAAGAACCCTAGAACCTGCGCACGCCGAAGCTGCTTGCGCAAAGCCGTCGCTCCCTCTGCATCGACCCCGTGCACCTGAAAAACATGCTTCGCCAAGTCCAATCCGGTCGTAGTAACCTCGCCCATGGATGGCTCCCATTCGCTGCTGATTACATCAGACAGCAGTTTGGCACTCAGATGCCGCAAGGGGACCATCCACCCCATCATTCAATCACCTCGTCGGCGCGGGCGAGGAGCGCCGGTGGCACGTCCAGGCCGAGTGTCCTGGCGGTTTTGAGATTGATCACCAACTCGAATTTGGTCGGTTGCACGACCGGCAAGTCTCCCGGCTTCGCCCCTTTGAGTATTCTGCCGGCATAGACACCAGCGAGGCGCCAAGCGTCAGGAGGGCTGGCGCCGTAACTTATGCCCACGGCCAACACTAGCCGAATAGGCTCGCCGCCGCGATCACGATTCCTGTTATGAACGCGGCTCCGCACGAGAGCAGAAGAAAGGTTTCGCCCATGCAGGTCCCCTTAAGCCGTGGAGCGAAGGCGAGCGTCCGCTCCATCTCAGGCTGAATTCTGACAGGGTTCGGCGACAACAGAAAAATGCTGACTGATGTGCTGGCGCAACGACCAACGCACACGCGCGCACCAACGCACATCGGGCCCTGTTATGCATCTACAAATCGTCGAGGCAGGCGAATGAGTTACCACGCGGTATGTTGCAAATGGGTCACACAGTGTTGGGCAATGCAGATTCAGGCCCACAGAAGGCAGAACCGAACAAGCGACTGGAATGTTGGATGACTATTTATTCGGGCCTGGGAGGATGCCACTCCCGAATATCGGATCGATGGACCGCAACACTGGCCGCTCCGAAGGCGCCACAGCGGAAAAGGCCGTGCCGTTCCCGTGGGCTGTCCTTGATCCTAACCGTTCGCTCGTTGAACTGTGCGTTGGCGAGCCCCGATCAGGGGCTCCTAGCGCTTGCATCTGAGCGGGTCGAGTTGCTGGCCACAGCGCATAGCCGAGCGCGCTGGACACGCAGTGCGGACCTCCGGGGGTTACGTCGAGCCGGTAGTTCCGCCCCCAGAGCCATGGCATCTGGTGGCGCAGCAGGCGATGGCTTTTGTACTTCAGACAAAGGGCGTACTGAATAGTCCCGCCGCCCTTGGTATCACGTACCAACCGTTGACACCGCCAAACCGCCTTGGCCTACTAAACATCACCCTCGCGGCAAGCCTCCTTTCCGGTCGGGCAGCGCGTGGCCCGGTCGCTCCCAGAAAGATGGCCTGCCGTCCTGCCGTGCGGGTGTTACTGGAAGCGGTGCAAGGCCATCGACTCCCCTAGAGGGGGCAGCTTAGTCGCTGCCCCTTTGTCGACGGCAGCGGCGTCCCACCATGCGTGTGTCTGCGTTTATTGAGCCTTGCCTTCCCTCACCCGCTGATCGGCCGCGAGACTGGCTGAAGCTGAAGAACCCGAACGCGCCGGCAGTGAAGCGAGAGGCCGAGGAGGATTGGGGCAAAGAGAGGTGGCGATAACCGCCAAGACAGGTGGAAAAGGACTATCTCGTCCTGAAACGTGCATCGGCTTCTCGCCCATCCGGCAAAAGGAGCAACGACAACTACGACGTGCTTGCCGACGGCGTTGTGGTTGGCCGCATCTTTAAAGTCCGCCTCGGCGGTAGAACGCCGTGGTTGTGGACGCTGGCCTATGGACACCACGAAGATCGCTCGCCTCTCTACGGCTACGAGGCGACGCGCGAGGCTGCGATGGCAGCATTCGCCAAGAGCTGGCGCCGGGAGTGAACCTAGACGTTCACACACGCGTTAAACCCCCGGGGCTGAAGGTGACGACCGAAAATGCCGTTAATCGCGACCAGCAGGCCCCCAGCACCGGTAAAACTGGGCGTCGGCTGTTGGATGGCCGTGCGCGGGATGAGCCGGGCTGAATTAATATGGGTCGTGGCGACGCGCGAGGCGCTTGTACAACTTGATCCTTCCGAATTGCCCGACAAGCACGTGGTCGTTTTCGAGAACCACCGCGCGAAGATCGAAGATGCGGCGAGCGCGAAGTTTGATTCGGAGGGCCTGGACCCCGACGACGGCGAACACGAAGGCCGGCCAATTCTAATGGTTCGATCGGACGACCTTAATCCTTGACGCTCCGCCGATGGCTAGTATTGCCCGCCTTTGCTAAGTGGCCACGTTAGAAATGATCCTGGCCAAGGGCGGCGCAGGCATCCGGTTCCATGAGTATGTGGAAGGCGACGGCGAGACCGTGTTTCGCCATGCGTGCAAACCCGGCTTCGAAGGTATCGTGTCAAAACGACTCGGCTCGCCCTATGTCTCTGGCCGCTCGCGAGCGCTTATGTTGTCGTCGAAGTCGACGTACTGAACCAAGGGTCCTTCTTAAAAGAATTTGTCCCCGCCGCCGTGAAAACAGTCACGGAGCAGGGCGGCAAATTTCTCGTCCGCGGCGGCAAGCTTGTGAACATCGAGGGGTCAGCACCTCTGCCTTCGGAGGATAAACGTCTTACCGTGGTCGAGTTCGAGAATATGGAACAAGCACGGGCAACGTTTGCGTCGCCCTCTTATAACGACGTTAGAACAATTGGCAATAAATACGCCAAGTTCCGCATCGTCGCGGCCGAAGGCCCGTCACAATAGCCGCGATGATGAGGCGGGCCGCTGCAGCGCGGAATACAGGGCTTGGACCATTATTCCACCGATCATGATGCCAGAGAACATGGCAGTCGCCACTGTCAGTGCGTTTTCATGGCTGACCTTCCTATCGCGCCAACAAGCGCGATGAACTCGCGGCGTTCATTCAATCACATCGTCGGCGCGGGCGAGTAGCGATGGCGGGACTTCGAAGCCGAGTAAACCAGCCGTGTGCAGGTTTATAATGAGCTCGAACTTGGCCGCTTGCAGCACGGCCAGCTCGGCCGGTTTTTCGCCGCTGAGGATGCGGCCGGTATTGCCGGCAACATGCTCCACGATGGTTTCGCCGTCGGGCGTCCAGGTGTCAACGCGAAAAGCGAAGTGCGTTCTCGTTGTCATCTCCAACGCCTCGCCTGGCTGGGATGCTCTTGTTTTATGGATAGGTCTCAAGCTGCTTCGGTAAGTTGCCGTCGTCCGGATCACAGATCAGGTACGGCTGCGAAAAGCACATATGGAACCATTTGTTGCCCCAGCAAATGTGTTCTTTCCGGGCGTCCACGGTCTCAACGCGGCCGTAATTAAGCCACCTGCCGTGCCTCTGAAAGCGGGGCGGCGGACTCCCGTACGACAGGAACCGTCAAGGTCATTTCTGCCTCATCGCGCGGTCGCCTCAGGGCGGAGTTCCGGTCAGGCAACTATTGAGCGTTTCTGTGTTCCCACCCCGCGGCGTCGGCACGGACATGGTCCAGCAATTGACCCTTGGGCGTACTCAAATTTGCACTAGGACATCGGACTTAAATCGGCATAGCGCCGCTTTGCGGGCAATGCCTGCGGCGGGTTCCGTAACGGCTCCCCCGGTACGACGAGCCCATAGGTGACCGCCGCCTCCGTTCGCGGGATTGAGATCGCCGCGTGGTCGGAAGATGATGGAAAAGCAAGAAGTCAAGAAGTAGGGATACTTATGGCCGCGCAACGCAAAAACGTACGAAAAAAGAGGGGCCGCCCAGCCATCGGGCAAGATTCCCTAACAACCCTCCGTCTTTCGTCCGAATTGCGCGAAAATGTGGACGCCTGGGCAGCAAGGCAAATCGACAAACCGGGCCGCTCCGAAGCCATCCTTCGGCTTGTTAAGTTTGGGCTTGAAAGTACTCATCGAATGCAGTCGTCGCGTACTAAAAGAGCCGCGAAAGCATCCGCAATGGCGGCCCAGGAGATAGACGGTCTCGGTGATCCGTTAGTAACCGACGAAGAACACCGACTTCGCAAACAGAGGCATCAAGGGACCGAAAGAGTTCAGAGATCTACGTAAGCAATCGCGTGAAGATTAGGGCTGTTCCGAAAGGATGCAACTCCGGGGCGGATGTGTACCATCCCCCGAGGTATTACGTGTCCTGTGCCTTCGCGATGGCTTTGCGAATGTAGGCCTTTAGGTCTCCGCCCCCGGCTTGGTCTAAATCTTCGCGGGAAAATCCTTCCTCGCTCGCATCATCCACGCATTCAGCGACGGTCGTGTCTAGTTCTTCAAGAATGCGTCCTTCTGCGTCGATGTATCTTACCTTCCACCGAGCGAGAAACTCAGCCGCATTTGCCATCCGGTGCTCTCCTGTTCGTTTAGACCCTCACTCTAAAGGCGTTTCGACAGACGGACGCCACGCCCCGCAGAATATGGATTGGCTGCGTGAGGCGGTCGCCGAATATGTCTCCGGTTCCAAAGGAATTGGCTCGGGGAACGGCAAGGCACCTGGCACGACGAAAACAAGCCACCATTCCCACCGTCTAAGCCGTTTCTGGAATCCCGCGGCTGAGGATGGCGCCAATTTGCTCGGCAAGGACAGGAGAGTGGCCCACGTTATCTTGACGAGCAGAGATTTTTGTCTCGCAAGATAGAGGGCGCTTAGCCTAACCGCGTCGGCTCAGTCGACGACCTCATCCGCTCTCGTCAACATTGCTTCCGGTATTGTCAGACCGAGTGTTTCCAACGTCTTCTTGTTAATCGCGACTCGGAAGCGGGATGGCTGCTCGAATGGGAGATCGGCGGGGTGCGCTCCCCTTAAGATCCGGTCGGCAACGCCCGCCGCACGATCGTAGACTTCACCCATATCTGGGCCGTAAGACATCAGCCCCCCGTCACGGACAAGGGACGCAACCGCCGTCAGGCCCATCCAAATCGCCGTCATGGTGCGAAGGTATCGCAGAACTAACGACTTCGTTTCATTGAGGCTTTCACCGGCGTCAATGGCTGGGCCGGATGTTCTGATTGAACCTGAAACGGTTCTCGGGATCCCAGCGACGCTTGAGCTCCGTCAGGCGGCGATAGTTTGCCCCGTAGACCTTTTCGATGCGGTCCGCTTCGTCCGCGGGCATGAAATTGACGTAGCCGCTGCCGGTCGCAAACGGTGCGGCAGCCGTGAATAGCTCGCGTGCCCAAGCCACACAGGGGCCGTCCTGTCCGGGCTCACGCCAGCGCGTGTGGACATTCATGATGAAATGAGCTCCGCGGTGCGGATAAGCTGTAGCATCTGTCGGCACGCGGCTCATAGCGCCACCGACCTGGGCAATGAAGACCTCGCACTCCGGGCCAGGCAAACGCGACACTGCGTTGGCGATTGTGCTGATTGTGGCATCCGACAGTTCGGTGAAATCATGCGTCTTCCAATAGTTGCGGGCTCCAGGTGTGAGAAGCGGATCGAACGCCGCCTGCCAGCGCACGAAGTGATGAGGCCCAAGCACGTCGGCAATGGGCTTGCCGAGGCTCCGAAGCGGTGCCGTCGCCTTGTCTCCGGCCGGCATATCGCCTGAATAGCAGGCGGCAAAGATTAGAACTTCGCGGCCGCGCCACTCTGCCGGAATAAACGGCAACGGTGGGGCCTTGCGCATCACGGTCCAGACGGTCAGCTCGTCGGGGGCTTTCGAGACCACCTCTCGGTAGCCCTTCAGCAGCTCTTTGGCATTCTCGAACGGGTGAACGATCAGCCCGGAAACGACTTGCGGCCCGACCGGATGCAATTTGAACTCGAAGTTCGTGACGACCCCGAAATTGCCGCCGCCACCTCGGATTGCCCAGAACAGATCTTCGTTCTGGCTCCCGCTGGCTCGCACCAGTTCACCCTTGGCCGTAACCACGTCCACGCTGATGAGGTTGTCTATGGTCATGCCAAACGGACGCGTCAGCCAACCGAAACCACCGCCCAAGGTCAATCCCGCAATCCCGGTGGTCGAGTTGATCCCCGTCGGCAGCGCGAGCGCAAACGCCTGCGTCTCCTTGTCCACGTCGGCGAGAGTAGCACCAGGTCCGACCGATGCGGTCTGGGTCGGAGGATCGACCTTCACCATCTTCATCGGGCTCAGATCGATCAACAGACCACCCTCGCCCACCGCATTGCCGGCGATGTTGTGGCCGCCGCCGCGAACCGCAATGGTAACATCATGCTCATTTGCAAACCGCACCGCTTGAATAACATCGGCGGCCTCAGCGCAGCGGATCACCACGTCCGGATACCGGTCGATCATCGCATTCCAGATCGTCCGGGCTTCATCGTAGCCAGGACTACCTTTGACGCAGATCTGACCGCGTACAGCCGCCCGGATCCCGGCCAGTTGTTGCTCATCGAGGTGCGCTTGTCTTTGCTGTGTCTGCTGAAGAGCGCCCGTCATCTTCTTTCTCCGTATAGGGTACAGAGGCGCACATAGGTGGGCGCATCGCACGTTGGTGCGAATTGAGTAAGCGCTCAAGCTGTACCAGTGAGCCTTTTTGTTGTTGGGGGACGATCGGGCTGTCTGAAATTCAGTGCCCAGGCAACTCGGCTGGATTCCATTACGATTCCGATGAGTCAGAAAATAGTCGCTGATGAAGCACTGCGGCATTGGCGCGCAGAGTGTAATGAGCGTGTTAAGCATTATGGTTCCAGTCTTTTCTTAGAGGAGACCAGTGCGAAAATCAAAGGGGGCCGCGCACCACATAGGACACGAGGGGTTTTGCATCACAGCACAACCGCCGACGCGACTTCCGAATCGGGTCAATAGCGACGCCGGCGCGCGAGCGCTTTTCCGAAATGCTTCCGAGCTCGTTGCCTTGAACGTTAGACCTCGATTTTTGCGATGGTGGACTGCGCGTCACCATTCGCAGGAGCAAAACCGATCAGGAAGGCCAGGGCGCCACGATCGCGATTGCACGCGGCTCGGTTGCATGCCCCGTTGACGCCGTGCGCGCATGGATCAAGGCAACTTCGATCATGGATGGCCCTCTATTCCGTCCCGTCACGTGGACAGGAAAGATCTCGGCTCGGCGGTTGTTGGCCAGAGCCGTCGCCGAGCTTGTGAAAGCGCACGCGCGCCGCGCTGGGCTCAAAGCGGCGGATTTTAGCGGCCATTCGCTGCGGTCGGGATTTTTGACTTCCGCTGCGGCTCGCGGCGCGTCGATCTTCAAGATGATGGATGTGAGCCGGCATAAAGCGTAGATACGTTGCGTGGTTACGTGCGCGATGCTGAGATGTTCCGTGATCACGCTGGGGACGGCTTGCTGTAATGGCGAACGCCTGGGACCTCGTGACACAGCACGGCACAATTACGCTTGGCACTGATTGATAATCAACTGGCTCCCGCCGAAGTGATGCTCCAGGCGCAAACGGTAATAGGCTGAGCGGTCGCTGTGGGCAGCCGGACTCAGATCATAGAACAAACCGCTAGGCCCCGACGTAAAGGTTGGCCAGCTCTTCAAGGAAGGGACCTTTTTTCTCTTCCTGGCCCGGCCGAAAAAAGAGTGCCGGGAACCGCTCAACTCCACCTGACAGATTGTCGACCTATAAGCCTCACTTCGCTCGATCGTCCCGAGGTTGCGCTGGCCAAACGCGTTGTAATGCTCGCGACATCTTTCACTGCTTTCACGCCCGTCTTGTTTAAACAGTTCGTCTGGCCGCCGTCGTCGAGCTTGCCCTTCTTTAGTTAAGTGCCGCAAAACGTATTATGCACGACTTGATCCGGTCGTGGCGGATCGACGTAGTGGCCAAAGGCTGGTTGATCCTCGTAAGGCATAGAGAGCACGGTCAGCAGACTCTCGAAGGGCTGGAAATACCCATCGTTAACGGCTGCGGAGATGGCCTCCTCCACCAGATGGTTGCGTGGGATTAAAGCGGGGTTAGCCGCACGCATCGCCGCCCGGCGCTCATTAGCCTCTCCACTCTCCTCCGCGAGCCTATTGCGCCATTTCGCCGCCCAATCGTCGAAGGAGCTCGGATCTGTAAACAGGCTGCTCACTCCCGCGTCGGCGTCGGGGCTGGCAGCCGCGTCGCACAGCCGGCAGAAGGTCAAGGTGAAATCGGCGCGGTTGCGGGCCATGCGCTCGAGGAGCTCTTGTGCTAGCGACAGATCTCCTGGCCGCGGTTGGAACAGGCCGACCTTGCGGCTAAGGCCTGCGGCATAGGCCGTCTCGAAGCCGATGGCGAACGCGTCGATTGCGTCTTGCGCCTCTTTGATGGCAGCGTCTTTGTCCTCGGCAAGCAGCGGCAAGAGCGTCTCCGCGAGACGGGCGAGGTTCCACTGGGCGATGCGTGGCTGGTTGCCGTAAGCGTAACGCCCGGTGTTATCGA
Source organism: Pseudomonadota bacterium (assembly GCA_046733355.1). Lineage (GTDB taxonomy): Bacteria > Pseudomonadota > Alphaproteobacteria > Rhizobiales > Xanthobacteraceae > VAZQ01. The sequence continues at coordinate 8,522 of JBKPOZ010000099.1, forward strand.
TGGAGCTGTAGACCGCCTCTGGGTGA
>JBKPOZ010000100.1:0-24246 GCA_046733355.1 Pseudomonadota bacterium
AACACAGCCGCCGACGCGTAGCTGATCCCGATACGCTCGAGACTCACGGCGATATGCATGTAGAAGGTTGCCTGCTGCAGGTGCTCCACGACCGCCTGGCCGACCCGCAACGGCCCTGGAACGTTGTCAAAGCGGATATAGAACTCAAGCCCGGTCGCGCTCGCGTAATACCAGAGCGCGAGGCCGGCAAGGAGCGCCAGCGCGCGCACAATCCATCGGTCCGCTGAAGTCTTCAATCGCGCGAGTTTGTCGGCCCGCGCGGCATCGCTGTCGACCTGCGTCGGAGTTGCAGCCTTGGGCGCGGTGTCGTTCGCAGGCGCGGGGATGGATGCGGGTTCGAGCGGAGCAGGCGAAGGAGCAATCTCGACCCCCTCGCCTTCCGATCGAACGACCTTCAGTGCAGGGTGCAGTGCCATCGCTCAGCGTCCGATCGGCCGGCCGCGTCTTACGAGCCAGAGCTCAGGACCGCCTCATCGAAGCCGACGACCTTGCCGTTCTTCTTTGCGGCAAACACTTCCGCCTCGCCCTTGCGCAGGAAGGTGGCAAACTCGCGATCGGGCGTTTGCACATAAAATGCGGTCTTGCCGAACAGCTTGAGTCCGGTTTCCTTGTCATAGACGTAGGTGGAGTTGAGCTTGGCACCGGTCGCCTGGAACTCGGCCACCGCTTTCAGGAAAGCTTTGATCGTCGAATACTGAATAATGCCCTCGCGCGCATGCCAGATCTCGAGCGGCCGGCTCGCATTCGTCACCAATGTATCGACGATCTTCGCCCTCTCAGCGTCGTAATCGAGCTTCATCTCGGCATACGCCTGCCGGATGTAGGTCTCGGTGATCCAATTGCCCAGATCCAGCGTGGAAGCGAGCTTCTCGCTCGCCAGCACGCCGTGGTCGAATTTCAGGGTATCGATCCACTGCTGCTTGATCGTCGGATCGAGCGTCAGATGACCGCCCTTCGAGAAGTAGAGATAGAGCACCTCCTTCTCGACGCCGGTCCATTTCTCCATGAGGTCCGTTGCCCGCATGGGATCTTCGTCGATCCACTTGCCGGCATCGTAGACCGCCTTGACGAAGGCGATCACGATCTCCGGATATTTCTCGGCAAAGTCCTGGCGCACGACAACGCCATGCAGGTATGGCACGCCCGTCTCGCTGCCGTCGTAGATCTTACGCCCGGTGCCACGGTATTCCATGATCTCCGACCAGGGACAAAAGTCGGAGTGCGCGTCGATCTTGCCCGCCGCGATATTGGCTGCGCCCACGGCAGGCGCCTGATTCTTCAGTTCGATGCTGGAGAGCGGCATCTTCTTGTCCTGCAGTGCCTTGACCAGCATGCCCCAGGACGCGCTGCCCACCGGTGTTGAGATCGAACGGCCCTTGAGGTCCTCGAGCTTGTAATAATTTGAGGCAACCGGGACGACGATGGCATTGCCGGCGCCCTTGAGATTGTAGCCGGTGCCGGACACATAGAGAGTCCGCAGACTCTTGGTCTCCTGAAACTTCGAGCCGTTCACCACCAGCGGGTAGTCGCCCATCACGCCGAAACTGAGCTTGCCGGCAAGCATCTGGTTGGTAATCGGTCCACCCGATGCGTAATCGCTCCAGGAAACGTTGTAGGCGACGCCGGCATATTTGCCGTCGTGCGGCAGATGCTTTTCCAGAAGCTTGAGCTCCTTGATCACGATGCCGCCCGTATAGGTATCGGTGCACATGCTTTGGTGCCCGATCGCAATCTCGATCGTTTCCGCGACGGCCGCGGGCGCAACAAATGGAAGGAAAAATGCCATTCCCAAAAACAACGATTTGAGGCTCATGCTGGCCCTCCTGGGGGTCGGAGCGACAGAGGAAAACCTGGACACAACCATTTGCAAAGCGACGGGACGGTGCCGAGCGAGACCATCCTCCTGCGGTGATTTCGATGGCGATGAGCGCAACAAAGGCTGCCGTTATGGCTGCTTCAGGATCTCGCATCGCGCTCTCTTTAATTTGCAGCTGCGCAAGAAAGAAGCCCGTTTGTTTGCCTTGCCGCACAAATAAGCACAACGCGTGCCACTTCCGTCGCTCCGGCTACATCCCTGTTTTGCTTTCAAATTCATTCCCTCCACAGGGGCGGCGCCGAGTGCGTGCCGCAAAAATAGGCAGCGATTGAAAATCTTAGGCGGGAGATTCTCGACTCATGCTGCCACTTCGATGAAAAAGGCGGGGATATTGACGTTCGAGCAATCAACATCCGGCGCAAAGGACTTTAATAGTTCCGGTTCTGCCGCTTTCGCGCTAGACCATGCCGCGCCTCCATCCGGAGGCGGATCCTGCCAAAAAGCAAGCATCAGCTGGGGAGCAGCCAATGCCGTCGCAAAAGCCGAATATCCTCTTCTTCCATGTGGATAACCTGGGCATGGGCGAGCTGGGTTGTTACGGCGGCGGGATACTGCGCGGCGCCGACACCAAGCGCACCGATGACTTCGCCACCGAGGGGATGAAGCTAACGCATTACGTGGTCGAGCCGCAGTGCACGCCCACGCGTTCCGCCCTTATGACGGGGCGAATTCCGATTCGCTCCGGCAATCACACGATCGCTTTGGGCGGCAACGCCGGAGGCATCGTGGGCTGGGAGATCACGATTGCCGAGATCCTGTCCAAGGCCGGTTATGCCACATCGATCCTCGGCAAGTGGCACATCGGGGCCGAGGACGGACGCTGGCCGACCGATCACGGTTTTGACGAGTGGTATGGACCGCTGCGCACCTACGACGAGTGCATGTGGCTCGAGGACCCGCACTACGTCGCCGAGCGCGACGGCTACTCCTACATGCACGAGGGCCGCAAGGGCGAAGGCGTGCGGCCCATCCTCTCGCAGCAGCTCAGCCTGGAAATAAAGAAGACGTGCGATCTCGAATATCAGAAGCGGGGCATCGATTTCATGGAGCGCAGCGTCAAGGCAAACAAGCCGTTCTTTCTCTATTTCAACCACTCGCTCCTGCATTTCCCCATGATCGCGCGCGACGAATTTGTGGGCAAAAGCACCAACGGCGATTGGGGCGATTGCCTGCTGATGCTCGATCACGATTTCGGCGCGCTGCTCGACAAGCTCGATGAGCTTGGCATCCGCGATAACACCATCGTCGTGTATTGCGGCGACAATGGCGCCGAGGATCACCTTGCCGGACGGGGAACGGGCGGATTTTTTGATGGCTCCTATTTCAGCTCGGCCGAAGGCGGCATTCGCACGCCGTTCCTGATCCGCTGGCCGGGACACATCAAGCCGGGGGTCGAAAGCAACGAGATGGTGCATGTGACCGACATGTTCACCACGTTGTTGAAGTTCGTCGGTTGCGAGCCGCCGCGCGACCGCATCATCGACGGCGTCGATCAGACCCCGTTCTTTTTGGGCCAGCAGAAGACGTCAAACCGGGACTCGTGCATGGTCTGGCTGAACGAGGAGCTGCATGCGGTCAAATGGAAGGACTTCAAGATCAACTTCAAGCGCCAGCAGCATTTTCATGATCCTGAGCTGCCGCTGGGTTTTGCCCGCATAACGCATCTGATGGAGGACCCCAAGGAGCGCGAGCCCGTCAACCAGCGCTACGTGCGCTGGTGGGTAATGCAGCATGCGCGGAGGATCGTGCGCGAATTCGAGGAGAGCAAGCAGCGGGAGGAGCTGATCCCCTCCGGATCGCCACTCGATTTCGTGCCGCGCCCGTACGCCCGCGCCTAGAGTACCTGCTCCACCTCCCTCGCAAAGCGGGTGACGCAAACCGCGCGTAACACGGTGAAGTCACTGGTTCGCCGATTTCACGACGGTGAGCAAGCAGTGATGCTCGCCCGCTTTTCGCGTGGCTTTTTTCGTTTGCGCCGACAAAGTAGCTGCACCGGGAGCGGCAAGGCACGCTAATAGTGCTGACCGCAGCCCGAAAAATTGTAGCCGGATCAGTCACTACCCAATACTGCAGCTCCAGTGTGAGCTTTCTGCCACACGAAAGTAGGTTTTGGAAATGTCTCGATCGCGCCACATTAGCGGCGCGAGCGTCGTGCAAAAAAAGCCGAAATGTGGTTGAGGCGTCGCGTTTCGAGGGAGTTGGGGCCCGGCGAATTTCTCGTTTGCCAGGTCGTCGGCGCTGCTTTGATCGTGATGGTATGCGGTTTTATCCTCAGCCGGGCAGTTGAACCTCTGTCGGGCCCTCGGGCGCTCGCGCAAGCGGATGCGGCAAGCGCCGTCAACAAAGGTCGAAAGCAGTCGAACCAAGCATCTCTCCCTACTCCCGAGCCCGGTCCACCGCTGGATACGCCGCAGGGTGAGCCGGTTGCAGCGCCACTTCACGAGGACAAAGTGTTCTCGGAAGCCTTGAAGGCAAGGGGACTCGAAACGGCGCGTCGAGCCGATGCTCGAGCACTCGACTTATCTCCGACCGGTGCGGGCTCGGAAGAGGCCGCATTTTCACGACCAATCCGGACAGAGTCCTTTCGACCGGCCTCAGAACAAAGAATCGTCACAGGAAAATTCGCAAGCGTAGAAATCAATTCACGCGAGCCGGCACTGGAAAACGAGCCCGCTGCTTTGCCCACATCGGCGTCCTCAAGCGATGACGAGAGCCGGCAGATCCGATCTCGGCTGCATGAACTCGGTTTTTTGTCCTCTGCCGGCAGGGGCACATGCGATGCCGCCTGCAAGGCTGCCGTGCAGGATTTCAAGTTGGCCAATCGCCTGGCGAACGACGACGTATTGGACTCAGCCACGCGCGAACGGCTCAACTCGCCCCGCGCCGTGCGACTCGATGAGTCATTTCTTGGTAACTGGTGCCGGCCTGTAGAGAAAAAAACCTTGCGCCTCTCCATCAACTCGCGACGGGCAAAGTCATCAGCAGGCAGCGTGTGCATCTTTCAGAACATAGGTGCAGAGAGCCGCGGCTGGCAGGTGCGTGCGACGTGCTCCGAGGGAGGCGAGAGCTGGAGCGCCAATGGGGAAATCACACTGGCGCGCGGCAAGCTGGTTTGGGCCAGCGAACGTGATGTCGTCAGCTATTCAAGATGCAAGTGAGACACCGCAGGAATAGCACTGAGCGCAGAGCATGGTTCGTTTCCCGGCGTCCAAAATTCTCACATCTTTGCACGTCCCCGCCCTGGCAAAATACGCGTTTGAATTGATTGCGATCGGGGCAATCTATTTTGCCCTGAAAAAGCTGGAACTCGCGCTGAACGCCATTCACCCGGGTGCCCTTTCGGTTGCGCCGGCATGCGGATTTGCCTTGGCGGTCATTCTGTTGCGAGGATTGCACTGTTGGCCGGCAATTCTTGTGGCAGCCCTGGCCGCCCAAACACCCGCTGCGATGTCCGAAACCCGCATGGGGGATTGGGTCTTGATCTCATCGACAGCGGTCGGCGAGACGCTCGAAGCTTTCCTAGGCGGCTATTTGATTAACCTCTGGTCGGGGGGCCGCGCGACGTTCGCAACGCCTGCGAGGGCCGCCAGCTTTGTGGCCGTCAGCCTTGGACCAAGCGCCATGCTTGGCGCAACAATCGTTGCCGGCGCTATCTGCCTCATCGCGGCGAGCTGGACCGATTTCATCTCGCTTTGGCTTACGCACTGGCTTCGCGATGGCGCCGGCATGCTTGTCGTTACGCCGGCCATCGTGCTTTGCGCAGTCGATCAATCTCTCGACCTTGATCACGGCAAAGCCTCGCGCAGTAAAAACCGGAATTCAATAGCGGCATTCCTCGCCGCAGGAATGCTTGGCTTTCTGGCGTTCAGTCCGCTGCTCGAGCTGCCCGTGAACAGGAGCGCGCTGAGCATCCTCGCCATGTCACCGCTGTTGTGGGCGGCTCTGCGCTGCGGCCAACGCGATACCGCGGTGTGTACACTCGTCCTTGCGATTTTTGCGGCCTGGGGCGCCTGGCTCGATCATGGTCCATTTGGGCCAATTCCCAGCGAGGCGTTCCTGATGTCGAGCGCAATCGTGATCAGCGCTTCTGCTGCAGGTCTCATGCTGAGCGCGGAGATCGCGCAGCGAAATGTGGATCAATCCAAGCTGCGGCTGCGGGAGCGCAATCTACGAGCCCTGTTCAGCCATGCGGACGTGGGGATTGCTCAAATCGACACGACTGGAAATTTCAAGCTCGTCAACGGCCGTTATTGCGACTTATTCGATCGAACGGGCGCTGACCTCCTGCAGTCGCGAATGCAGGACGTTCTCCAGCTCGACGACGACTCCAACCTGCTTGCTTCGCTCAAGCATGTCGTCGAGAGCGGAGAAAGGCTGGTGATCGAGAACAAGATTGTCTTGCCGAACGGCAAACGCCAGAGAATCAGGAGCGACATCGCGGCAATGTCCGATGCAAGCGGTTCCGTGCGTTACCTCGTCGCGATCGCCGAGGATGTTACCGCCGATCGCGATGCCCACGATGATCTGATCCGTGAACATCAGGATCTGCTGGAGACGATTGAGGAACGGACGGCGGCTTTGCACAAAGCCCATCAAGCACTGGAGGCCGAGATTCAGGAGCGCCAGCTGGTCGAGGGGGCGCTGCGGCACGATATTGCCGAACGTCGCAAGACGCACGAAGCGCTGCTGGAGAGCGAGTGGCGTTTTCGCACCGTCGTGCAGGGAATTACCGATTACGCCATCTTTCTGCTGGATCAGGACGGATGCATCACCGAGTGGAACGTGGGTGCGCAACGTATCCATCAGTACTCGGCACCAGAGATCATGGGGGCGCATTTCAGCCGGTTTTTCTCCGAAGAAGAGCAGCAGTCCGGCGAGCCCGCGCGCGCCCTTCAGGTCGCCGCTTACGAGGGCAAGTACGCCTTCGAGGGCTGGCGCGTGCGGCGCGACAAGAGCAAGTTTTGGGCACGCGTTGTGATCGAGGCAATCCGCGACCAGGCCGGTGCGCTCGTTGGCTTTGTCCATATCACGCATGATGTCACCGAACGAAGGGAAGCACGGGTCTCACTGGAACGCGCACAGGAGCAGCTCTCGCAATCGCAGAAAATGGAAGCGCTCGGCCAGCTCACGGGCAGTATTGCGCACGACTTCAACAATCTATTGATGATCGTCAGCGGCTACGCGCAGCTTCTGCGCCGCCAATTCACCGACGCCAAGCACCTGAAAGCGGTCGATGCGATCAACTCGGCTGCCAATCGGGGAGAGAGCTTGACCCGGCAGCTGTTGGCCTTCTCCAGACGGCAGCCAATCAATCCGGTCGTTACTGACCTCAAGGAGCGAATCGATGCCGTCCATGAAATGCTGGTGGGATCGCTGCGCGGCAATGTTCAGCTGAAATGCGACGTCGCGGCCGATCTTTGGCCCGTCGAGGTCGACATCGCGGAGCTTGAACTTGCGCTCGTGAACATCGCGGTCAATGCGCGCGACGCCATGCCGGGGGGCGGCACCCTGACTTTATCGGTAGCTAATGTAACCCTGGGAAAGAGCCACGAGGTTGATCAGCTCGAGGGAGACTTCGTCGCGCTCGCCATGACGGACACGGGCGTCGGAATTGCACCAGATATCCTGCCGAGAATATTTGAGCCGTTTTTCACTACCAAGGCTCTGGGGAAAGGTACGGGTCTCGGGTTGTCACAGGTCTACGGCTTCTCGCAACAATCCGGAGGGACCGTTGTCGCAACCAGCACGGTCGGCCGAGGCACTGCGATTACAATCTACCTGCCGCGCAAGCACGCGACGATTGTCAAGGCAACGGAGGCAGGCCCCTCACCGCCAATTGTGCCCAGCGAAGGCACGATCCTTATGGTCGAGGATAATCCGGAGGTAGCGCAGGTTACCGCTTCGCTCCTGGAGCAGCTCGGCTATCAGGTTGTGCACGCGGACAACGCGATGGATGCTCTGAGCGCATTGCAAAGCCGAAGCAATGTCATGCTTGTGTTCAGCGACATTGTCATGCCGGGCGGCATGAACGGCGTTGCCCTGGCCCAGGAAATTGCCAACCGTTTTCCGAATCTGCCGGTCCTGCTCACCAGCGGCTATAGCGACGTGGCTCATACAGCCGCCTCCCAGTTTCGCATCTTGCGCAAGCCTTTCCAGCTGCCCGCATTGGAGAAGGCCATTCAGGAAGCACTGAAACATGCCCGCGCCCGGCACCGCCACGATCGCGTGTTGCACTTCAGCCCCAGGTCGCGCCCGCGGACTCACATGCCAGCGCCACGCCTCGATTCAGACTGACCGCTGCTCATCGAGGGCCGCGAGCCAGCGCACGAAGGATGCTCCGGCGCTGATTGCCAAAACGCCGATGTCCGCGGGCGGCTGCCGTATGTCGGCCGCTCCGGGTTGGTGACGATAGGCATCGGCACTCTCAACCCAGCTCTGGAAACTTTTCAACATCGCGCGTGCTGCCGTTTCCGCTGCCGCGTCCCCTTGATACGCATTCTGCAGCACGGGCAACAGATGGCGCTCGATCTCATCGGCCGTCATTCGAACATACGGAAACATCAGCGCGAACAGCCCTTCGACCGCCAACACAATGGCTCGCCACGCCTGCTTGTAATTGGGCGAATCGGCGGCAAGGTTCGCTGCGGCGTTTTCAATCAACTGGCCGATTTTCTGATGACGAGACGATTGCAGGGCTGCAATTGTGGAAACCAGATTCCTTTGGAACTCCTGGTCGATTGCCGGGTGTACGCCACCGACATCATCGATGCGATACGCGAGCTTCTCCTCGCTGAAAATCTTTCGCACTGTGTCGCGCCACCAATGCGCGATCTCCTCACCGGCGTGCCAAAACAGATAACGATAGATCACCGTGACAATGTCGAGCAGATCGGCGATGCGGCATTCGCGAATGAACTGATTCCATTGCGATGAATATCTGCCCTCTGCGAATTGCGGAATGCCCACTTCCCGCCCCACATAGGAAGCGAGCGGCTCGGCGTGCTCATTGAAGACGCGTTCGCGAAACAATGCGCCGATGCGATAGCGCGCTCTCGCGCTGTCCGGCACGGGATCTGCACATCGCAGATACAGCCGGCTGAACCGCTCCCCCGGCATAACGCTCGTGTTTAGGGCCATGCTCCGCACCGTGCTGCCAATCTCGGAACCGTCCTCCTGAGGTGCGACCGAGCGAAGCGAGGGAGTGTCGAAGGCTGAATGGGCATGGCTTGCGCCGCTATCCTTCAATGCTCCGCGCGCTGCGCCGAGCGCCTCGGGACAATGGGTCAAGGGGAGCGCGTGGGCCACAATAGACCAGGTGCGCTAGAGATTAGCGGCGAGCTTCGGCTGCTCCGGCAGTGCCACCGCCCGCGAGCGCGGCGCCGTCTGTGCCGGCGAATGCGGGATCTCGACATCGATCTCCAGCGTGGACACCGTTGAGCCGCGGTCGATGCGTACACGGACATTGTCGCGCTCGACCGTGATCTGGCGCGCAATCGTTGCCAGAATCTCCTCCTGCAGGATCGCCAACAGATCGGGTTGGCTGCCCGCCACGCGCTCGTGCGAGAGAAGAATCTGCAGGCGCTCCCGTGCCAGCGGCGCGGAGCCTTTGCGGCGAAAAAAATTCAAAAGGTTCATGCCGCCCTCCGCCCGAACAGCCTGCCGAGCAGCGGCTGGTGCTCTGTTGGGATGCTCATTGGAATAGCCTCACCCTTGAGCCGTCGCGCCGCATCGAGATAGGCGCGCGCCGGCGCGCTTATCGCATTGCACAGGGTAACCGGCGATCCGACATTCGAGGCGCGCAGCACCTCCTGACTTTCCGGAATAATGCCAAGGAGCGGGGTCGAGAGGATTTCCAGCACATCGTCGATGTTGAGCATATCGCCGCGCTGCGCACGACGCGCGTCGTAGCGGGTGATGAGGAGGTGCTTTTCAATGCGCTCTCCTTTCTCCGCCAGCTCTGTTTTCGAATCGAGCAGGCCGATAATGCGATCGGAATCGCGCACCGATGACACTTCCGGATTGGTGACGATCACGGCGACATCGGCAAAGCGCATGGCGAGCGTTGCGCCCCGTTCAATGCCCGCCGGGCTGTCGCAGATCACCCAGTCAAACTGTCCGCGCAGCTCCTTGATAACGGCCGCCACCCCCTGCTCGGTCAAGGCATCCTTGTCGCGGGTCTGTGATGCCGGCAGCAGGTACAAGGTTTCCAGCCGCTTGTCGCGAATGAGCGCCTGCGGCAACTTGGCGACGCCCTGCGTCACGTTGATGAGATCGAAAACCACGCGGCGCTCGGCCCCCATCACCAGGTCAAGGTTGCGCAGACCGACGTCGAAATCGACGACCGCGACTTTCTGCCCGCCTTGCGCCAGGGCGGCGCCAAGCGCGGCGGTCGATGTGGTCTTGCCGACGCCGCCTTTGCCGGATGTTACGACGAGCACCTTCGCCATTGTCGGTATCTCCCCACTTGTCAATCCAAGGCTGCTATTGTGAGAACGCGATCCTGCAGCCAGCATTGTCCGGGCCGGCCGCGCAGGCTCGCGTCCATATCCTCGGCGGTCCGGTAGTAACCGTCGATCGAGATCAGCTCGGCTTCGTTCCTGCTGCAGAAGATGCGCGCGCGCAGATTTCCCGCGGACCCCGCCATGGCGCGGCCGCGCAACGTCCCGTACACGTGGATGGATCCTCCAGCGACGATCTCCGCGCCGGATGCGACGGAGCCAAGCACGGTCACGTCGCCATTGAGAAATACGACCGATTGACCGGAGCGAACCGGCCGTTCGATCACCAGGGAATTGGGCTCCTCGCGCCGCGAGGCGGCCTCGGCACCGCTTGCCGGACGTCCGCCCTTGAGCAGAGGCGGGAGCGTGGAATCGGGACTTTCACGCTCGGCGTTCTCGAGTGCCATCACCCGAATTCCGTGTGTGCGCAAAGTCTCAACAAGGTCCGCGATTTCGGCTTCGCTCAGGGATACCTTGGCGAGGTCGAGGATGATGGGTTTGCCGACGAAAAAATCGGGTGAGCTCTTCCGCCATTTCTCGATCTCGGCGAGCCAGCTCGGAACGGGCGCCCATGGCGCAAGCACGAACGCGATGAATGAGCGGCCGCGCAAGCGGATGGGGGTCTGTGGTCGGTTTGCGCGTTTCACAAGGTGCCTCGGCCGCTCTCTCGATTCCTCGGAGCTTTGCCGATTACAGCCGCTTCATAGTTAACGGGGCGTTAAAGCTGCACAATCACAGCGCAAACGCGGCACGATTCCCACATGCAGCGCGCAAGCCACTTTCCGGAACGCGAAATCAGTGTTCAGGACCGGGCAAAGGCGCGCGGCAGCCGGACCTTAACCTGTGCGCACACCCCGCGTGCGCAAGCAGTCAACCCTCCCCGATTAAATGAATTGGTCGGCGTGTGCGCGCGCGGAGAGTTAGAGTACGTCCGATTTTGCGCACCGTGCGAGCTCGCACGGACCCGCAGGATACCTGAAGCGGTTCGGCAGGTGGTGGAACCAGCATATTGTTCGCAGAGTTGGGTCGGACCATGCCCCAGCAGCGTTGCCGAATTATCATCCTTGGCGCCGGCTTCGGCGGCCTCGAGGCGGCAAAAGCGCTACGCCGTGCGCCCGTCGAGATCACCATCATCGACCGCGACAACTATCACTGCTTTCAGCCGCTGCTGTATCAGGTCGCAACCGCAGCGCTTTCCCCGGCCGACATCGCCTGGCCGGTCCGGCATATTCTGCGTCGGCAAGAAAATATCACCGTATTCATGGCGGAAGTGACCAGCATCGACACGGGGGCGCGCACGGTCCAAACACCGGCTGGAACATTTCCCTTTGACTTCCTGGTCGTCGCCACCGGTGCAACGCATTCATATTTTGGTCATGACGAGTGGGCTGATTTCGCGCCGGGGCTCAAACGCATCGAGGATGCCACGCGCATCCGGCGCAGAATCCTGTCCGCCTTCGAGCAGGCGGAGCTCGCTCGTGAGGAAGCCGAGCGCAGGCGACTGCTCACATTCGTTATTGTCGGCGGCGGCCCCACAGGCGTCGAGATGGCGGGAGCGATTGCTGAAATCGCGCGGGACACCCTCGCCCGCGACTTCCGTCGCATAGATCCGCGCACGGCGCGATGCGTTCTGATCGAGGCCGGACCGCGCCTGCTCCCGAGCTTTTCCGAGGACATCTCGCGTTATGCCCGTGAGACACTCATAAGAATGGGCATCGACGTCATGACGTCGACCCGCGTGACCCGGTGTGATGCACGCGGCGTTGATCTCGCCGACGGACGCATCGATGCCGGCTGCGTGATCTGGGCGGCCGGGGTGGTCGCTTCGCCCGCAGCGACTTGGCTTTCGGCGAAACACGATCGCGCGGGCCGCGTGGCCGTGCAGCCCGACTTGTCATTGCCGGGACATCCGGAGATCTTCGTCATCGGCGATACCGCATCCGTGCAGCAGGATGGTCATCCAGTTCCGGGCCTTGCACCGGCAGCGAAACAAATGGGCAATTACGTTGCCAAGGCGATCATGGCCCGTATCGGCGGCCGCTCGTTGCCGCCATTCCACTACCGCCATGAAGGTGACCTGGCGACGATCGGGCGGCGCGCCGCCGTGGTCGAGCTTGGGCCCATTCGGCTCAAGGGCTTTGTCGGCTGGGTGTTCTGGAGCGTCGTGCACATTTACTTTTTGATCGGCCTGCATAATCGCTTCGCCGTCGCCTTCGACTGGTTATGGAGCTACATCACCTTTGAGCGCGGCGCTCGCCTCATCACCGCGGTTCCGCCCCCGCGCAGCTATTAGGTCCTTACAAACCAGCACATTGCTGCGGGTACCGCATGCTTTGCGGCGGGTGTATCCCCGCTCCGCGCGGCAGGGTAGGATCGCCAGCGGTGATTGGTGTAGGATCGCGGTCGCTCTGAGGGAGAAAAACATGAATCTAAAGCGCGTCTTGTGCTCCACTGTGGCGGTGGTCGGTTGTGCGGCCCTCTTCGGGCTCGCTTTGAGCCGCACGTGGGCGCCTGCCAATGCCCAGACGACCGCAGTCCCAATCGACAACGACGATATCGGCGGCGTCGTGCGCGGGTCGAACGGACCCGAAGCCGGCGTTTGGGTCATTGCGGAAACGACGGAGCTGCCGACCAAATTCGCAAAAATCGTCGTTACTGACGACCAGGGCCGCTACGTCATCCCCGATCTGCCGCCCAACGTGAATTACGATATCTGGGTGCGCGGCTACGGGCTCGTCGACTCTCCAAAGGTGCGCGCGAAGCCGGGGCAGCACCTCAACCTGACGGCCGTGCCGGCGCCGAACGAGGCAATGGCGGCGCACTACTATCCGGCAATCTACTGGTACACCATGATGAAGATCCCGCCGGCGAAGGATTTCGGCGGCACAACGGACATTCCGCAGAACGTCACGCAAGAGGTGTGGCGCATGCGGATGAACAATATCGACTGCATCGGCTGCCATCAGATCGGCCAGCAATCGACACGCACGATTCCGGCCGCGCTCGGGCAGTTCGAGTCCGGGGCGGAGGCGTGGGCGAGGCGCGTGTCCTCGGGTCCGAGCGGCGAGCGCATGGTGGACCGACTTGCCGGCGAGCTGGGCGGTGTGCCGTTCAAATATTTGGGGGACTGGACTGACCGCGTCGCCAAAGGTGAACTGCCCAAGAACAAGCCAGCTCGGCCGAGCGGGATCGAGCGCAACGTCGTCATCACCTCGTGGGAATGGGGGTCAGAGAAAACCTATCTGCACGATCTCATCAGCTCGGATCGGCGCAATCCGACGGTCAATGCCCACGGTCTCCTCTACGGCTCGCCCGAATACTCGACCGATGACATGCCGATACTCGATCCGAAGACGCACAAGGTGACCCTCTTCAAGATGCCCGTCGCCGATCCGAATATGCCGGAGACGTTTGGGCCTCCATTCCATGCGAGCGCGATGCCGAAGCCCCTCATGGCATCGCCGTACTGGGGTGAGGAGAAAATCTGGAGCCAGCGCGCGAACAATCACAATGGCATGTTTGACAAGAAAGGCCGGGTGTGGCTGACGGCCAACGTGCGCGGGAAAGAGAATCCGGCGTTCTGCAAACAGGGCTCGGAGCATCCGTCGGCCAAGGCGTTTCCGCTAGAGCGCTCGGGGCGGCAGCTCTCGATGCTCGATCCCAAGACGATGAAATACAGCTTCATTGACACGTGTTTCGGCACGCATCACCCGCAGTTCGGCTATGACGCGGACGAGACGCTGTGGCTCTCCGGCAGCGGGCCCGTTGCCGGCTGGGTCAACACGAAGGTGTGGGACGAAACCGGCGATGCGGCCAAGGCGCAGGGCTGGGCCCCTTTCGTGCTCGACACCAGCGGCAATGGCAAGCTCGACGCATACACCGAACCGGGCAAACCGGCAGAGCCCGGCAAGGACATGCGCATCGCCGGCTCTGGACCGTACGCGGTGATGGCACATCCGACCGACGGCTCGGTCTGGTACACCGTCAATATTTTCGCCGGCACCCCCGGCTTCCTGCGGTTCGATCCAAAGAGCAAGCTTTCGGAGTTCTACGCGATTCCGAAAGAAGGCATTGCCGTGCGCGGTGGCGACATCGACAAGAACGGCGTCGTGTGGGGCTCAGGCTCGAACGGCAGCCTCATCAGCTTCGATCGCCGCAAATGCAAGGGACCGCTGAACGGACCCAATGCGACCGGCAATCACTGCCCGGAAGGTTTTGCCTATTACAAATATCCGGGCCCTGGCTTTGAAGGGCTTGGAAACACCAGCGCGGAAGCGAGCTACTACACCTGGGTCGACCAGCACAACACGCTGGGGCTAGGTGAGAACGTTCCCATCTCTACCGCGAATCTCAATGACGGCTTCGCCGCGCTGAAGGACGGACAGATGGTGATGCTGCGCATCCCCTATCCCATGGGCTATTACGCCAAAGGCCTCGACGGACGCATCGACGATCCGCAGGCCGGCTGGAAGGGTCGCGGGCTATGGAGCAGCAGCGGCGACCGCACGCCGTGGCTGATGGAAGGCGGCAAAGGCTCCAAGCCGCGCGCTGTGCACGTCCAGCTCCGCCCCGATCCGCTGGCGAAATAGCGGCGCGAACAGGTGCGCCTTGTACCGGCGGGTTCAAACCCGCCGCTATATGCAGGAGATCCGCTTCAATTCTGCAAACATGGAGAGCTCATGTCCAAGACATCACTCGTCGTTTTGATTGCTGCGGGGTTGGGCTCACCGATCTTCTCCGTACAAGCGGAGGAGCTGCCAGAGGGTCCCGGCAAGGACGTTGCGGCGACCTACTGCAACAGCTGTCACACGCTCTTAAGCCGGGTCGGCAGCGGATATACAGCCGAGGGCTGGCATACCGTCTTACGTATGATGGCAAACCACGGCGTGGCGGTACCGCCGGAGCAAGTGCCAGCGCTCGAGACCTATCTGGTCAAGAGCTTCCCGGAAAAAACAAAACCAGCTGGCGTGGACCGTGCAGGACCTGCCCGCATTAACATAAAACTTTGGCAGGTCCCCACTCCCGGGTCCCGGCCGCACGATCCGCTCGCCACCCATGACGGGGCGTTCTGGTACACGGGACAGATGGCAAATGTGCTCGGGCGGGTGGATCCCAAGAGCAGTCAGATCAAGGAATATCCGCTCAAGACCGCGCATTCCGGCCCGCACGGCCTCGTCGAGGATAAGGCTGGCAACATCTGGTACACGGGCAATACGGGCGCGCTGGTCGGCAAACTCGATCCAAACACGGGCAGCGTGATGGAATATTTCATGCCCGATGCAAATGCGAAGGACCCGCATTCGCTCGTTTTCGATCAAACGGAGATCCTTTGGTTCACGCTTCAGAATTCCAACATGGTGGGCCGGCTCGATCCAAAGAGCGGTGAGATCAAGCTGATCACGGCGCCCACGCCCAAGTCGCGCCCCTATGGCATTCAGGTGAGCTCGAAGGGTGTCCCGATCACCGTTCTGTTCGGGACCAACAAGGTTGCCAGCATTGATCCGCAAAGCCTGGCGATGAAGGAATACGCGCTGCCATCTCCCGACGCGCGTCCGCGGCGGCTTGCAATCACCAGCGATGACATCGTCTGGTACACGGATTTCGCGCGCGGCTATCTGGGCCGGCTCGATTTGAAAACCGGTGAGGTGAAGGAGTGGCTCTCTCCCGGCGGCGAAAAGTCGGAGCCCTATGGCATCTCCGCGATAAGCGATATTCTGTGGTACAGCGAATCCGGAACGAAGCCGAACACGGTCGTGCGCTTCGATCCCAAGACCGAGCAGTTCCAGACCTGGGTAATCCCGGCGGTGGCAACATTGTGCGCAATACGGATGTGACGCGCGATGGCAATTTCCTCATGGCCAACAGCCTGGTCAATGCGGTGAGCCTCGCTGAAATCGTAAAATAACGGCCAATCACGGGGAGCATGCTTTGCGTCGGGCCGGTGCCGCTGGCGCCCTTTAGTAGTTCCGGTGCATGCAAAGCATCAAGGAAAAGGTAGCGCTCTCGTCGATTGCGGCTTCCGCGGGCCTGACGGTCGCAAAAGCGCTCGTGGGTTTCGCCAGCGGCTCGCTTGCGATTCTTTCGGAAGCTGCACACTCACTCCTCGACCTCGCCGCAACAATCATGACCTTCTTTGCGGTGCGAATGTCCAGCAAGCCGGCCGATGCCGAGCATCACTATGGACACGGCAAGATCGAAAGCGTGGCAGCGCTGGCCGAAACGGCACTTCTTTTTCTGCTTTCCGGCATCGTCATCTGGGAGGCGCTGCAACGCCTCTCCGGCACACACGGCCATAAGGTCGAGGCGAGCGCATGGGCATTCGGCGTCCTCATTGCGTCCATCGCCATCGATTTCTTTCGCGCGCGTGTGCTCTCGCGCACCGCGCGAGAGACTTCGAGCGAAGCGCTCGAGGCCGATGCGTTGCATTTCAGCTCCGACATGTGGTCGTCGGCGGCGGTGCTGGTCGGGCTTATCGCGGTCGCGCTCGGCCATGGTTGGGCGGATCCGCTGGCTGCCATTGTCGTCGCTATTTTTATCTGCGTGGCGGGCTGGCGTCTTGCGCGGCGCACTTTCGAGACATTGACCGACACGGCGCCTGCGGGCGTGCCGATAAGGATCGCCGCAGCCGTGGAGCGCGTGCCGGGCGTCGTCGCCCTCGAACGGTTGCGCGCGCGCCAGGTGGGAGCCATCCTTTTCGTGGACCTCATTGTCGGCGTCAGCCGCGCGTTGCCGCTCGAGCGGGTCACGGCGGTTAAGGCACGCATCATCGAGGCGGTGCGCGCACTTCACCCGGCTGCCGAGGTCACGGTTGGCACCGAGCCGCGGGCGCTCGACGACGAAACCGTGCTCGAGCGCATCATGGTGATCGCCCGCAATCATGCGCTGGCGGTGCATCACGTAACGGTGCACGCGATCGAGAACCGGCTTGCGGTATCGCTCGACCTCGAAGTCGATGGCGCGCTGACGCTCGGAGCCGCGCACGAAGTGGCAAGCGGGCTCGAGTATGCGATCCGCGACGAGCTTGGCCCGGACGTGGAGGTCGACACGCATATAGAGCCCTTGCAGCCGTACGATGAGCCCGGGCGCGAAGCGCCGCCGGCCCGCGTTGCGGCGGTGCGGCAGGCGCTAACCGAGATTGCGGCCAATCTCGATCACGTTGGCGAAATTCATGACGTGCGCGTGCGCGAGGCGGAAGGCGGCGAGATCGTCAATTTTCATTGCGGCGTGGATTCGGATGTGAAGGTTTCCGAGGTGCACGAGAAGGTCGACGATCTCGAGCGCGCATTGCGGCGCCGCTTCCCGCAGATAAAGCGCGTGATCGGACATGCCGAGCCCGGCTCGGCGGGCAGCATCGCCGGTGCCGCTTAGCCGCGGATGGCGGCAGGCTCGTTGTAGCTCTTCACTTCGGTTCCGCGGTAGAGAATCTGCGCATTGCGTTCGGCGATCTTCTTGTGCAGCGCGAGGAATTCAGGTGCGAGTTCCGCATCAGGGCGCGGCTCCAGCTCGAAATGATGAAAGCGATCCTCACCGCGCACCAGCGTTGCACTGTCCTCGCCGACAGTCTGCCGCACGCGCGTGGGGATGTAACGGATGGCGAAGCCGATGCGCCTGTCGCCCGACGTGTTCGGGGGGGAGCCGTGCACCAGGCGCACATGGTGGAGCGACATCTCGCCCGGCGCGAGCGGCAATGTCACGGCCTTCGTGGCATCCACTTTGACCTCGACCTCCTGCCCGCGCGTGAGCAGGTTGTGCTTGTCGAAGGTGTCGCGGTGCGGAATCTGGTCCATTGTGTGGGTGCCCGGGATCACCTGCATGGCGCCGTTCGCTTCGTTGCTGGGGGTCAATGCCACCCACGCGGTCACTACATCAGGCTCGCTCAGCCCCCAATATGTGGAATCCTGGTGCCACGAGACGAATGCCGGATTGCGCGCCTCCTTGATAAAGAAATTCGTCGTCCAGCACAGGAGATCTCCCCCATACAGATCCTCGACTGCATCGAGGATGTTCGAGTTGCGCACCAGGTCCGCAAGCCATGGAAAGAGCAGGTGCGTTTTGTGGCGCAGATCGCCGCGCAACGGGCTGCCCGTGCGGGATTCGAATTCCTGAAGGCGCTCGCGAATTCGACCCGCGTCGTCTTCCGACATCACCCGAATGGGTGAAAGATACCCTTCCCGGTGGTAACGCTCGATTTGTTCGCCTGACAGAAGCTTGGGCATCGTTGTCTCCTCCGAATGGTTATGGTGCGAACTGCTCGCCCGCTAAGTCCACGCTTTTTCCCCGGGTATGCTAATCGGGAGATTGGGCGGCCGCCAGTTGGACGTGCTGCAAGGTGGAGGTTGGGGGATGGGATCATGAGGCGCAGGCAGGTCATCGGGCTACTTGGTCGTGCTGCCGCGTGGCCCGTTGCTGCGCGCGCGCAGCAGGAAGTCCCGCTCATTGGATTCATGAGCGGGCGGGCACCGGAAACGGACACCCATCTGGTCGCCGCAGTCCGTGAAGGCTTGCGCGATGTTGGTTTCATTGAAGGGCAGAATCTGCGGATCGAATTCCGCTGGGCACGCGGCGAATACGAACGGCTGCCAGCGTTGGCGGCGGAGCTGGTCGCGCTGCGCGTGGCCGTTCTGGCGGCGCTGGGCGGAGATAGCTCGGCTGCCGCAGCCAGACAGGCCACCGCGACCATTCCCATCGTTTTCGGCAGCGGCAGCGATCCGGTCAAAGTTGGCTTCGTGGAAAGCTTCAGCCGGCCGGGCGGCAATGCCACGGGCTATACTTTGCTGACCAATCAAATGGAAACGAAGCGCGTCGGCCTGCTGCATGAGCTGGTGCCACGCGTTGCTTTGTTTGGTGCCTTGCTCAATCCGCACTTCCCAGCGGTGGCGGATCAGCTGCGGCAGATCGAGGAAGCGACGCGCACAATCGGTCTGCAGCTGTTCGTGACAAAGGCCAGCAATGATGCGGAACTGAATGACGCCTTCGCTTCACTTGTGCAGCGGCGTGTCGGTGCTCTCGTTGTCGCAGCGGATCCGTATTTTGATACGCGCCGCGACAGGATTGTGGCACTCACCGCACAAGCGCAGCTGCCTACAATGTATCAGTTTCGCGAGTTTGCTGTCGCCGGCGGACTCATCAGCTATGGCCCGAAGATCACGGAGATGTACCGGCACGCCGGCGAGTATGTGGGACGCATCCTCAGGGGCGCCAAACCTGCCGATCTGCCGGTGATGCAGCCAACGCAGTTCGAGCTGGTGATCAATGCGAAAACCGCCAATGCGCTCAATTTAGCGGTGCCTAATTCAATGCAATTGCTGGCCGACGAAGTGATCGAATGAACGCGCCTCATGGAGTGAGCACAGCCGCGCCCTGCAGCCGCCCGTCGCGCAAATCGTCGAGTGCCGTGTTTGCCGACGCAAGAGGATAGCGCACGATTTGCGTTTCAATATGAATCTTCTGCGCAACGAGCAGAAACTCGTCCGCATCCGCACGCGTCAGATTGGCGACCGAGAGCACATGGCGCTCTTCCCAGAGCAGGCGATATGGAAACGACGGGATATCCGACATGTGAATGCCGCCGCACACCACGCGTCCGCCCTTCTTCACGGCCTTCAGCGCAGCCGGAACGAGGGCCCCTACGGGAGCGAAAATGATAGCGGCATCGAGCGGCTCGGGCGGGACGTCCTGAGACTCCCCGGCCCAGACGGCGCCGAGCGAGCGCGCGAACTCTTGCGCTGCGGTATCGCCGGGCCGCGTGAATGCGTACACGCGGCAGTCGTCCTCCGTGGCGACTTGCGCGAGAATATGCGCTGCGGCGCCAAACCCATAGAGGCCAAGCGCGCGCAAGCGGGTGTTCTCCGAGGCGAGCCGATAACTGCGCCAGCCGATCAGTCCTGCGCAAAGAAGTGGCGCGAGAGCGGCAGGGTCCGGCTCCTGAGGCAAAGGAAACGAGTATCGCGCATTCGCAATCGCGTGCGTCGCATAGCCGCCATCGCGCGTATAGCCCGTGAACAGCGGCCTATCGCACAAATTCTCTCGGCCCAGCGAGCAGTAACGACACACGCCGCAGGTGAATCCCAGCCAGGGCACGCCGACGCGCTCGCCGGCCGCAAATCCGCGCACCTCATTTCCCGTGGCTGCAATGCGTCCCACAATCTCGTGACCCGGCACGAGCGGGAGCTTTGCGTTGGGCAACTCGCCGTCAACCACGTGCAGGTCGGTGCGGCATACTCCACAGGCTTCAACCTCGACGAGAATCTCGTTTGCGCCGGGTGCCGGAACGGCACGCTCGCGCATAATCAACGGCGTGCGCGGCGCCTCCAGCACCATTGCGCGCATCATTGCGGGGTGATGCCAGCGTCGCGCAGGATCTTGCCGTAGCGGTCGGTATCAGCCCGATTGATGGCGTCGAATTCTGCCGGCATGGTCGGTGCCGGCACCGAGCCTTGCGACAGCAGCTTGTCTTTAACGTCTGGCATCTGCAGCACGGCGCCGATATCGGCGCTCACCTTGGCCAGAATCGGCGCCGGCGTTCCCGCCGGCGCAAACACCCCGAACCAAGACTCGTATTTGAAGTGTGGCAGCGTCTCAGCGACGGTTGGCACATCCGGCAGCTGCGGCATGCGATGGGGCGTATCGATCGCAATCGGCTTGAGCTTTCCTGCCGCGGACAGCTCCTGTGCATTCGGAATAGTGACGACATAGATCTGCACGTCGTTGCGAATGACGGCCGTGGTCGCTTCCGGCAGACCCTTATAGGGCACGTGCAATAGATCGATGCCCGCGGTCTGACGCATGATTTCGAGGCAAAGAAACGTCGTGCTGGCAACGCCCGCTGACGAAAAATTGAGCTGTCCCGGCTTTTGTTTGGCAATGGCAATGAATTCGGACAGTGTCTTTGCGGGGAAGCTTGTCGGCACGACCACGACCAGCGGAACCGATGCCACGCGCGTGATGCCGGCGAAGTCGTTCACCGGGTCGAATTGAATGTTCTTGTTGGTGGCGGCGGCTATCGTGTGCCCGTTTGAGGTGAGCATCAAGGTGTAGCCGTCGGGCGTACTCTTTGCGACTGCGGTCGTTCCCGGCAGACCCGGCCGATTCTCGACGATCACCTGCTGCTTCCACATCTCGGTAAGCTTGTCCGCCAGAATGCGCGCGAGCCCATCGGTGATGCTACCCGCAGAAAATGGAACAACAATGCGCACGACCTGGTTGGGATAGTTCTGCGCCGGTGCAGTTTGCGCGGCGAGGGGAATCGCCAGAAGGAGCGCCAGCAGCCTGAGAGCTTTCATCCGGTTCCTCCGCATGTTCATGTCGAACCCGGCGGGACTTTGCGGCGTCGTTCGCGGCAAGTAAAGCAGAGTACGCAGCGACGGGAATTGGCCGTACATGCATCCAAACGACGCCGGGAAATAGAACGATGGCAATGCGCACGGAAGAGGCCCCTCCCATCCGGCTTGCCGACTACCGTCCGCCGGACTGGCTGGTGGATACGGTCGAGCTCGATGTCGCGCTCGATCCCGAAGCAACACGGGTGCGCTCGACGCTCAAGCTGCGGCCGAATGAAAACGGCAGCGCGCCGGCGCCTCTGTCGCTCGATGGCGAATTGCTCTCGCTGCGCTCGATCATGCTCGACGGCGAACCGCTGCCTGCGGAGCAATTTGTCGCCACGGCGGACCGATTGACCATTGCGCAGCCGCCGCCGCGCGCGTTCGAGCTTACTATCGAGACAGTGGTCAACCCTTCCGCCAACACACAGCTTCTCGGGCTCTATCGCTCCGCCGGGATCTATTGCACGCAATGCGAGGCTGAAGGCTTTCGCCGCATCACCTATTTTCCAGACCGGCCCGACGTCATGGCCATCTACACCGTGCGCGTAGAAGCAAGCCGCGCAGAAGCGCCGGTGTTGCTCGCGAACGGCAACCTCATCGCCTCTGGCGAGATGCCTGACGGGGAGCGCCATTTCGCCCTGTGGCACGATCCTCATCCCAAACCCTCCTATCTGTTCGCGCTCGTGGGGGGGCGTCTTGCCTGCGTGGAGGACCGATTCCGCACCCGCTCGGGTCGCGACGTTGTCCTGCGCATTTACGTCGAGACGGGCAAGGAATCCCGCTGCGGCTACGCCATGGAATCGCTCAAGCGCGCCATGCGCTGGGACGAAGCTGCCTTCGGACGCGAATACGACCTCGATCTGTTCATGATTGTAGCGGTTTCCGACTTCAACATGGGCGCCATGGAAAACAAGGGGCTCAACATCTTCAATGACAAGTACGTGCTCGCCTGTCTGCAAACCGCTACGGATGCGGATTTCGAACGCATCGAAGCGATCATCGCCCACGAATATTTCCACAACTGGACGGGCAATCGCATCACCTGCCGCGACTGGTTTCAGCTCTGCCTCAAAGAGGGCCTGACCGTATTTCGCGACCAGGAGTTCACGGCGGAGACCCGCTCGCGTGCAGTCGAGCGCATTGCGGATGTACGCGGATTGCGTGCGCATCAGTTCGAGGAAGATGCAGGGCCGCTCGCCCATCCGGTTCGCCCTTCCATCTACCGCGAGATCAACAATTTCTACACGGCGACCGTCTACGAGAAGGGCGCCGAGCTCGTGCGCATGCTCAAGACCCTCCTCGGGCCGGACAAGTTTCGCCAGGGCATGGATCTCTATTTCGAGCGACATGACGGGCATGCAGCAACGGTCGAGCAATTCGTGCAATGCTTCGGTGACGCCGCCCATGCCGATCTCGGACAGTTCATGTTGTGGTACTCGCAGGCGGGGACACCCGAGGTGGTCGCCACCTCAAGCTTTGACGAGCGCACGAGGATCTACCGGCTGGAGCTGGCGCAGACAGTGCCGCCTACGCCAGGCCAACCCGGCAAGGAGCCGATGCTGATTCCGCTCGCGCTCGGGCTTTTGGCAAAAAATGGCCGCGATCTGCCGCTCACATTCAGCGACGGCAGCGCACCGCCAGGCGGAATTATTGTTCTGCGGCGCGCGGCCGAAACATTCGTGTTCAACGGTATCCGCGAGCAGCCCGTGCTCTCGCTCAATCGCGGCTTCTCTGCACCGATCAAGGTGACCGCAAATATCTCGGCCGCAGAGCTGCAGTTCTTGGCTGCTTGCGACAGCGATCCGTTCAATCGTTGGGACGCTCTGCAACGGATGACCACACAGCTTCTGGTGGAGAATGTTTCCAAATTACGCGAATGCGGAGCCGCTCGCTTCGATGACGGCGTGCTTGCCGCCTTCCTTGCGGTTCTGGCGCAGGCGGGCGGGGATCCCGCGTTTGCCGCGCTGATGCTGGCCGTGCCCACCGAAGCCGACATTGCCCGCGAGATCGCACAAGATATCGATCCGGATGCCGTGTTCGCGGCACGCACCTCATTGCGACATTGGCTGGGCGAGCGGCTGGGCACAATCCTGTTCGAGCATTACCGCCGGCTGTCGGAAGGCGGAGCTTACCGGGTCGATCCGGAAAGCGTGGGCCGCCGCGCCTTGCGGAATACATGTTTGGACCTGCTGGCGGCCAGCGGCAGGGAGGACGCTCTGCAAATCGCCGCCCGGCAATACGAAGTCGCCGACAACATGACGGACCGCATCGCCGCATTGTCGACACTCGCCCTGCATGACAAGACAAGACGCGCGGCGGCTCTCGATGATTTCTATCAGCGCTATTGCGACGATCCGCTGATCGTTGACAAGTGGCTCATGCTGCACGCGACTATTCCAGAACCTTCCACCCTCGATCAAGTAAAGGAACTCACGCGACATCCGGCCTTTTCGTTTTCCAATCCCAACCGCGTGCGTGCTTTGATCGGCGCTTTTGCCATGGCCAATCAGAAGGAGTTCAACCGTTCCGACGGCGGCGGCTACAATTTCAT
>JBKPOZ010000101.1:0-5765 GCA_046733355.1 Pseudomonadota bacterium
AGCCAGCAACCCGGCGGGTAAGATCTTGGATTGCAAGGCTTGGTATGATCTTTTCGCCGTCGAGCATCGCAAGTAAGAGAGCAATCTTGTAACTGCGAGAAGTTTCGGTCTTCTCGAGACTAGCGAAAAAATCTGCCGCGCTCGATAAAGCCTTTTTCTCAACGCCGGTCAGCCCGCCCATCCGCTCGACAAAGCCGAGCCAAGATCTCTCGGTGTTGCTGCGAGGATTCAGGCCGGCATGGAAAACCTCGACCGCGGTCGGTCGGATCCCATTTCTTTCTTCAAAGTCGCGGTAGAAATATTCCAAAAACTCCTCTGTTCGAGGACGCCGCAACAAAGCCTCTAAAATGTCGATCG
Source organism: Pseudomonadota bacterium (assembly GCA_046733355.1). GTDB lineage: Bacteria > Pseudomonadota > Alphaproteobacteria > Rhizobiales > Xanthobacteraceae > VAZQ01. Next base: position 358 of record JBKPOZ010000101.1, read on the forward strand.
CCGTAGTCTCATAAGTGACTTCGCACCCGACCGGAAACGTAATTCGTTGATCGCGGATCGCCGCTAACACTTCGCGTTGATGGCCAGCACTCTCCTCGTCCTTATTGGCAATTACAGCAATGCCGCGAAGCTTCATGAGGAATACACGATGATTGCCAATGTAATCGATGACGATGAGCCGCTGTTTATATCAGAAACACGCAACCCGCGACCAAGCTGTTGCAACCAGATAATCGTAGATTCAGTTGGCCTCAACATTAAAACCGTGTCGAGCGACGGAACATCGACGCCTTCATTGAACATATCGACCGCAAATATCACTTCAAGTTCGCCGTCTCTCAGCTGCTCCAAGGAAGTCGCGCGTGGCGCGCTATTCAGGCCGGCGTGGACCGCGACGGCCTTCACCCCCTCACCTGCGAAGAACTTGGTCATAAAATCGGCATGACGTTGGGAACAACAGAACGCGATGCAGCGACGGCCACCTCGTTTGCGATACTGTTCAAGAGCGTTTCGGGCGCGTGCTTCTGTTGCTACTGCAGCTTCGAGCTTGTCGGGGTCGAACTGCGAGTTCCGCCAAGGAATGTTGCTATAATCGACGTCATCGGCGACACCAAAATAATGAAAAGCACATAGCAGGCCCTTTTCGATCCCATCACGAATGGTTGCTTCGAAGACAAGATTCTCTTGGCACAGAGCTAAAAGATCAGCACCGTCGGTGCGGTCAGGCGTTGCCGTTAATCCCAGCAAAAACTTGGGGTGAAAATAGTCGATGACACGGCGATACGTATTAGCAGCAGCGTGATGAAACTCATCGATAACGATGTAGTCGAAGTCGTCAGGTGAAAAATGCGAAAGATGATTGGTTCGGGCAAGAGTTTGTACTGAGGCAAATAGGAATTGCGCCTGAGTTTGCCGTTGCTCGCCAGCAAGCCGGCCAATTCGAGCATTGGGGTAGATTCGTCGGAAGGTGGATATAGCCTGCGTTAGGATTTCTTCCCGATGGGCAACGAACAGAATGCGATTAAATTCTAAACGGGCGGTATCGAAAGCAGCGAGCCACGTTTTACCAAGTCCGGTAGCGAGGACAACGAGTCCGGCGGTGAAGCCCTGCTGCCGTGTCCGCATAAGCGCGTCCAATGCATCACGCTGAATAGCGTGCGGTTCTGGGCTGGGTGGCGATGGCTCATCGGCCAAACCCGCCTCTTTGCGAATTTGAGTTATCCGGCGTTGCTCATATCGCTCGATCCAATCTTCATTCACAAGCACAGACGCTCGGTCTTTAAACAACGACTGGAAGCCGTCGCGGATTTCTCTAAAACCTACAATATCTGTGCTAGAAATTACTTTGTAGTTCCACTCAAGTGTGGTTGTTAGCGCAGGCTCTGACAGATTCGAGCTGCCGACGAACGCAACACCCTCTCCCTTATTCAAGAAAGCGTAAGACTTAAGATGGAATGCCTTGCTGTGCGTCTCGTAGACTTTTAAACAAAGATTTCCCTTAAGATCAGCCAATCGGCGAAGGGCAACAGGTTCAGTTAGACCAAGGTAGTCACTCACCAGAATGCGAGCGTTACCATCACGCTCAAGAAAATCCTTAAGATGCTCGACAAGGCATCGCGCGCCACTATCCAGGAGAAAGGAAACAGCAATATCACAAGCATCTGCGCGATCCATATGTAGGACCAGATGTGGTAAGAAGGGGTCAGTGTCTCCCTTAATGAGCCGCTGTTTATCTGTTCCTGTATCAAGTGTTTGGGCTAGATAATTGCCTCTTTGCGGAATGACATTTCGTATGCCGCCACGGGGATCGGGCACGTCCCGGGGGTACCTTGGAATCACATGAAGATGAAAATGCGCGACTGTCTGCCCTGCGGTAGATCCAAAGTTAAACCCGACGTTAAATCCTTCGGGTGAATAGCGCGACTTGATAATGTTAATTGCTTGGTCAACCGTCGACCAAACCCATTCCTTCTCGGCATCTGTTAGTTTGTCCCACGTCGGCACATGGCGACGAGGGACAATGAGAAGATGACCAGGGTTTACGGGATACCCGTCCCAAACACCGTCACCAGCGGAGTCGGAAAACGCAATGCGCTCCGGCCCTATGGAGCAAAGAGCACAATCACGACGGTCCATCAAACCTGTTCTATCAGCCTAACCGCTGAGCACCCCTAGCGACAGCCGACGCTTTCAAGACATATAATTGCGGCTGAAGCGACTGGTTCTTACACGGACAGCGACGTCGTGTGTAGGGCAGGTTGGCCTTGAGCAACTCAAGCACTCTGCCGCTGCCACCATCCCACCTACCCAACGGCTACCATACTGTGAGCTGTCGCATCAAACGCAGTGGCGGCCGCTAAATGGTAGCTTTATGGTTTCATCCACGGAGTGGGGCTTTCCACAGCAATAATTTCAGACCCGAAGAAGGCACCAATCTCAGGCTCCTCAGCTGCCGCGTCTTCACCCGACTGCAGCCCGTGCACTTGCAGACCTGGCGCATGCATTTGCGCACACCCGGCGTTGTTGCGATCTGACAGGCGCGCTGCAGCCGCTGCGGGCTCGATTTCTCCTTCGCCGATGCGGCGGACGCGCCCGCGTTCTTCACCATGTTCATCTCGGGCTTCATCGTCGCGGGCGCTGCGCTCGCCATCGAGCTCGTCTATGCGCCGCCCTACTGGGTGCACGCGGTGCTCTGGACGCCGCTCATCCTCATCACCGGGCTCGCGCCGCTGTGCCCGCTCCAGCGCTCATGATCGCGCTCCAGTATCTTCACAAAGCCGGGGAGGGGCGTCTCACCGGCGACGATGTTTAGATTCGTTGAGTTGCGCGCGGCGTCGTGATGTTCGTGGTGTGGGTGCGAAGCCGCCGTAGCCCGCATCAGCGTTAGCGATATGCGGGGGGAAAGACCCCGGATGTCGCTCCGCTCATCCGGGCTACAGGATCATACTGCAAACACTCGCGTTAGACGGTTGTGCTCGCCCCCTCCACCGATCCCGGATTTATCCGGCCCACCCTGTGCAAATCCGCGGGTACGCGCTGGCCAACGCCGGGCACGACACACGTTCGCTGCAAGCCTATCTTGGGCACAGCAACATTCAGCACACGGTGTGTTATACCCAGTTGGCATCTGATCGGCTCAAAGATTTCTAGCCTGACTAACGGCATCAAGGAGAAAGTCTATGGACATCAAGCGCGGTGGTTCGCAGCCGTCCGGTAAGGGACCCCCGGACTGGTTCACCGGCACAGTTCGCATTGACCCGTTATTTCAGGCCCCGGAACCAGCGCGCGCTTCTGGCGCGAGCGTCACGTTCGAGCCGGGCGCCCGGACGGCGTGGCATACGCATCCCCTTGGCCAAACCCTGATCGTCACGTTTGGCTGCGGTTGGGTTCAGCGGGAGGGCGGACCAGTCGAAGAAATCCGGCCCGGTGACGTGGTGTGGTTTCCGCCCGGCGAGAAGCATTGGCACGGGGCCACGCCCAGCACGGCAATGACCCACATTGCCATTCAGGAAATGCTGAATGGCAAAGCTGTTGAGTGGCTGGAACACGTCAGCGATGAAAGCTACCGTCGTTGATGTACGATAGCTGCAGGCGGGCGCGGGAGGGGCTCTGGCTGCATGCCGTTATTCGCAGGTCTGGACCATGGAAGCGAGCTCGCGGCCGGTCAGATACATCATGCGCGGCGAAAGCCCGCCCCGTTCCTTGATCCAGAGGCGCACGCGTTCGGGATAGATGTCCATCAACAGCTTGGTCGCAGCCTTGCTGGTGACCTGCCTGCCGTTTTCCGCCGGGTGCCAGGCGGCATGAAAGCCGAGCCGCGCACGCGGCGTGGCACAGAGGCGCTCGGGAGGGATTACCCCCACGATCATGGTGCAGGCTGAAAGACACGGGCCGTCGATGATCACGCGCTCGCCGGACTCGCGCAAGGCAACGAGGCTCTCCAGATAAGGGCCGATCTGACCCCCCGGGTCCTCTTTGATACGCACCGCGGATTGTGCAACGGACGCCGTCAGCGCCGCCACGACGGCGCCAAACAGGACTGCAGCCAGTCGCATGGCTTCCCCCCGTCTTCGGCGCTCATCCCCAAAGCGAGCGCCGCCCGCGCACGATTTCTGAAGTCAAAAGTGGGATAAAGTGTGGAGTTTCCGGATCATTCGTCGGGCAACCCGACGGCCATTCGGCGGGCTTTCAGCCCCAGAGCGCCGGGTCGGGCGGGTGAACGAGGCCGTTCTCGTAACGCAGCCCGTGCATTCGGTCGCGCCCCAGGAAAAGGGCTCCATCGAGATCGACCACTTGTGCCCGCTGGGCCACCAGCATGGCCGGCGCCATGGAAAGGGAGGTCGCGACCATGCACCCCACCATCACCATAAAGCCAAGCCGGCGCGCATCCTCTGCCATCGCAAGCGCCTCGGTGAGGCCGCCGGCCTTGTCGAGCTTGATGTTCACCGCATCGTATTTGCCGTGCAGCGAAGCAAGCGATGCCCGCGTGTGCGCGCTCTCGTCGGCGCAGACCGGCACCGGACGCTTTGCCCCGGCCAGGGCGTCGTCGCGGTCGGCCGCGAGTGGCTGCTCGATGAGACTCACTCCGGCGCGCGCGCAGGCGTCGAGATTTGCGTCGAGATTTTCTGTCGTCCAACCCTCATTGGCATCGACGATGAGCTCGCAATGCGCGGCGGCGCGGCGCACGGCCGCAATGCGTTCGGCATCCCCGTCGGCTCCGAGCTTGACCTTGAGCAGCGGACGCGAAGCTGCTTTGGCTGCGGCTTCCGCCATCCGCTCCGGAGCATCGAGAGAGATCGTATAGGCGGTGGTGAGCGGGTTCGGCGCCGGCTGCCCCAGGAGGTCATAAACAGGCCGTCCGGCGCGCTTGGCAGCCAGATCCCAGAGCGCACAGTCGAGCGCGTTGCGCGCCGCCCCTGCGGGCATGGTGTTCTGCAGGGAGGCGACATCGAGACCAGTTCGCAGATCGGCTGCCTTCGCCTCGATGGCCCGTGCGACCGCATCGACATTTTCGCCGTAGCGCACATACGGCACGCATTCGCCGCGTCCGCGATGCCTGCCGTCCAGGATTTCGGCAACAACGACGACCGCTTCCGTCTTGGCCCCACGGCTGATCGCGAACGCTTGCGTCAGCGGCCAGCGTTCGATTGTCACCGCAAGCGAAACGGGCGCCACAAGGCCAGATATCAGCCGTCAGATGCTAGAGACCGCGTTTCGGTGAAATCGACGCACGATAGTGCAACAGGCGCGGCGCGACTCCCTCTCCCCCTTGGGAACCGTTGCGAAATTCTGCAGTGGTGATTCTCTCGGGTGAGGGAGAACCGCAATGATTCGGAATCAGCGAAGCTTCATTGAGGCGTTTGCGTCGACAAAGCTTGGCCGCAATGAGCGGCTCGAGCGGATTGGTA